>JARYGW010000085.1:0-16676 GCA_033792295.1 Allobosea sp. | reverse complement strand
CGCCTCGATCGCACGCCGGGCGATCTGCACGGCCGACTGGCCGGCGACGATCGGCAGCGTCTGCACGCCGACCTGGGTGCCGAGCACGGCAAGCTGCTCCATCGCAGCCGGGCGTCGCGTATCGAGCGACGCCATCAGCACCTTCTTCTTGTTGCGGTCGGTCAGGCGCTTGGCGATCTTCGCCGTGGAGGTCGTCTTGCCCGAGCCCTGCAGACCCACCATCAGGATCGGCACCGGCGGCACGGCGTCGAAGCCGATGCCCTCGCCCTCCCCGCCAAGCGTGTCGATCAGCACGTCATTGACGATCTTGATGACCTGTTGGCCGGGCGTGACCGACTTCAGCACCTCGGCGCCGACGGCGCGCTCGCGCACCTTGTCGGTGAAGCTGCGGACGACTTCGAGCGCCACGTCGGCCTCGAGCAGCGCGCGGCGCACCTCGCGGAGGGCCGCGTTGACGTCCTCCTCGGTCAGCGAACCCCTGCGGGTCAGCCCCGAGAGGATGCCGGAGAGTCTTTCGCTCAGCGTGCCGAACATGCGGACCTGCCTGCTTGCCTCAGGGAACCGTCACCGCCACAACCTCATTGCCAAACGGTTTTGCGCCCGAGGGCGCAAACGCGCTGTCGGACGTTGACCTCCGGGCTCGTGAAGCCGCGAAGGCGGCCCGGTCGGCGGATGCAGTTTCGGCGATGTCGGCGAAACGGATGGCGCCCTTAAAGCCGAAGACTGTGGCGAAAGTCAAGATTGCAGCGCGATTTCGCCGAGCCGGGAAGCATGGTGCCCCACCGGCAGCTTGCCCTCGCCAATGATCTTTGTTCCTAGAATGACGACACTCGGCCGCAGAATGGCCCTGATCTGACGGCATCGCAACGCGCCCCGAATCAAACCCGGTATCCATGAAGACCGCACTCGCTCTGCCTCTGCTGGCCCTCTCTCTCCTCCTTGCCGGCTGTGCCGGCGAAGCCCGCCGCGAAGGGCCTCTCGATCCGCGCATGGTCGAGAAGCTCAACGCCGTCTCGCTCGATCCCGCGCAGGCCGGACGCATCCTCAATGCCTATCGTGCGAGCCACGGCCTCGGTCCTGTTCGCCCGGACCCGCGGCTGATGGCGATGGCCCAGCGCCAGGCCGATGCGATGGTCGCGAAGAATACTCTCTCGCATGACGCCGGCGGCAGCTTCGCCACACGCGTAGAGGCAGCCGGCCTCGATTCCGCCCGCGTCGCGGAAAATCTCGGCGGCGGCTACTTCTCCGTCGAGGAGGCCTTCGACGGCTGGCGCAAATCGCCCGGCCACGACACCAATCTGCGCATGAAGGAGGCGACCCGCTATGGCATCGCGCTCTCCAAGGACCCGCGCACGAGCTACCGCGCCTGGTGGGTGCTGGTCGTCGCCGCCGAGCCCGAGCCACGTGTGACGCTCGACACCGGTCCACTCATGCCCACTCAAAGGCGTTGACGAGCAGCGGCCCCCAGATGACAAGCTACGAGACCTGCGGCTAGAAGTCGTGTCCTTTTCATAGAGGATACCGACTGCAATGGCTAAATTTTCAGGAATGGCAATCGCTCTAGCCACCCCGTTGCTGATTGCCGGAGTTACGCAAGGTGAGGCACAGCCTTGCATGACGAATTTCAGCTCTGCCGGCGTGCCGATGGTCTCGCAGATTACCTACAAGACCTGGGACCTCTTCAAGAAGCCACCAGCCACTATACTCCCCGCGATCGTCAGAGCGATCCAGGCCGATGGCGATTTCATGGACATCCGGACCGACAAGGCCAACGGCACGATCTCCGCTATTCAGGAAGTGACGGGTTCCGGCCGCCCGCAGCTCCTGAAAGTGACCACGCGCAAGCAACCGACCGGCACACGCGTCGACATCGCCTTTACCGTGCAGCCTGGCCAGATGTCGCCGGAAGGAGCCGTCCGAACGGCCCTCTGCGACTTCCTCAACAACGCGCGCTGAGCAGTCGCCGCCCTACAAGGAATGCGTCGCCGGGAGCGCCGGCCAACGATTGGCAATTTCCGGAGCACAGCTCTTTACAAGCACCCGCTTCTGGTGATGGCTCTGGTTCTTTAGGGAGCCATCACCATGACCTTCGAAGCCTGGGCCGCCTTCGCCGCCGCCACCGCCGTCCTCCTCGTCATCCCGGGCCCGACCATCCTGCTGGTCATCTCCTATGCGCTCGGCCAGGGCTGGCGTACGGCCTTCCCGATCGCGGTCGGCGTCGCGCTGGGCGACTTCACGGCCATGACCCTTTCGATGCTCGGCGTCGGCGCCCTGCTCGCCACCTCGGCCATGATCTTCACCGCGCTGAAATGGATCGGCGCGGCCTATCTGATCTGGCTCGGCATCAAGCTCTTCCGCGCCGGCGGCACGCTGGATGCGAAGCCGCGCGAGGATGCCGCGCCTGCCTGGAAGATGCTGGGCCACGCCTGGCTGGTGACGGCGCTGAACCCGAAGAGCATTACCTTCTTTGTCGCCTTCCTGCCGCAGTTTCTCGACCCGAAGGCCGATTTCTGGACGCAGATGCTGATCTTCGAGACGACCTTCGTCGGGTTGGCCTTCGCCAATGCCATGGGCTACGCGCTGATCGCCTCCCGTGCGCGGGCCGTGGTACGCAACCCGCGCGCCATCGGCATCTTCAACAAGGCGGGCGGGACGCTACTGATCGGCGCCGGTGTCGCAACCGTCGCGGTCCGCTCCGGCGGCAACTGAAGCAGCCCATGACGACCAGGGACAGCCGGACGCTCGACTTCTATGCAGCCGAGGCCGGCGCCTATGCCGGGCGGGAACGTGAAGCGGAGCATCACCGCATCGATCTCTTCGCCCGGCGCCTCCCTGCCGGCGCCCGCATTCTCGAGCTGGGCTGCGGCGGTGGCCAGGACAGCGAGGCGATGCTGGCGCGCGGTTTCGACGTCGTTCCGACAGATGGCTCGCCCGAACTCGCGCGGGAGGCCGAACGCCGGCTCGGCCGGCCCGTCGGCGTGCTGCTCTTCGAGCATCTGAACGAAGTCGATGCCTATGACGGGGTATGGGCGCACGCCTGCCTGCTGCACGCCCCTCGCCCGGCCCTGCCAGGAATCATCGACCGGATTCACGCCGCCCTGCGGCCCAACGGCGTCCTCTACGCGAGTTTCAAATCCGGCGAGGCGGAAGGGCGCGACAGCCTCGGTCGATATTTCAACTACCTGTCGCAGCCGGACGTCGTCACCGCCTTCGGCACGGCATCGCGCTGGTCGTCCCTCGACATCGAGGAGGATGAGGGTTCCGGCTATGATCGGATGCCGACCCGCTGGCTGCACGCCCTGGCAGTCAAATCTCCCGAGTCTTGACGAGTCGACGCGGCCACCTACCTCTCTTGGGCCATGGATCGTCGCAAGCTCCTCTCTTTCATCGGCCTCGGTGCGCTGCTGGCCTCGACCGGCGCGGCCTGGGCTGCCATCTCCCGGTCGCGCAATCCCTATTATCAAGGTCCGGTCAGCGACCATTTCGACGGTCTCGTCTTCAGCGACGGCCGCAGGAGCGACAAGGGGCTGTTGGATGTGCTGCGCTGGCAGACCGGCAAGCGCGAGCGCGAGCCTTTCCCCTCCGCCTACACGGCACCACCGCAGGACAAGCCGCCGGCGCGCGTAGAGGGTGTCCGCGTCGTCCATCTCGGCCATGCCTCTTTCCTCTACCAGATCTCCGGCCTCAACCTGCTGATCGACCCGGTCTATTCCGAACGCGCCAGTCCCTTCACCTTCATGGGGCCGAAGCGCGTCAATGCGCCGGGCGTCGCCTTCGATGACCTGCCGGCGATCGACGCGATCCTGATCACGCACAATCATTACGACCATCTCGATATCGAGACGCTGGCCCGCATCCATCATCGCGACAGGCCGCGGATGATCATGCCGCTCGGCAACGACACCATCATCCGGGCTCGCATTGCCGACGCCCGCACCGAAGCGCATGACTGGTCGGATCGGGTTGCCTTGTCCGACGATGTCACTGTTACGCTGGTGCCGACCTATCACTGGTCGGCGCGCGGCGCCTTCGACCGGCGCATGGCGCTCTGGTCCTCCTTCATCCTCGCAACCGCCGACACGAAGATCTTTCATGTCGGCGATACCGGCTATCACGACGGCTCGCTCTACGAACAGCTCGGCCGCGACCACGGCCCTTTCCGCCTCGCCGTGCTGCCGATCGGCGCCTATGAGCCACGCTGGTTCATGTCGGACAACCACATGAACCCGGAGGAAGCTGTGAAGGTCATGCTGGCACTCGGCGCCGCCGAGGCCATCGGCCACCATTGGGGCACCTTCCAGCTCACGGATGAGGGCGTCGAACGCCCTCCGCAGGCGCTGAAGGCTGCAATGGCCGGTGCCGGCCTGCCGGAGGAACGGTTCAGGCCGATGCGGCCGGGCCTGAGCTGGAGCGCCTGACGCTCCGCCTTATTTCGGCTGGACGTAGACGTTGATCTCGAGATTCGGATCGGCCGGATCGGCGAGCTCGCTGACATATTCCTCGAGGAACGCGTCCTTCACCACGATGTTCTTCGCCTCGAGATAGGCCGTGATCGTCTCATAGGTGGAATTGATGTCGTCGTAGGGCGCCTGATGCAGGAAGCGCAGCGCCGCCCCGGCCGGCGAGGTCGACATCTTGAAATCCGCGCCGAGCGCCGGCGCCTGCCCGCCGGGCGGGATCGCCACCGGCAGCATCGCGTCGAAGCGGAAGCCGTCATCCGTGGTTGCGACGAAGAGCGACAACGGCCGCCCGGCAACGGCGAGCCCGGCCTTCTGCGCTTCCGCGCGCAACGCCTTGAAGCTGTCGGAGAGCTTCTGGAAGCCCTGATCCCAGGTCGCCTGGCCCGAAATCATCAAAACCGGCTTGGGTGAGAGCGTCACCTCGGCAACGTCGCTCGTATCGGAGCCCTTGCCGGCAAGCGTCGCATTGGGATCCGGCACGCCGGTCTGCTGTTGCTGCGGGACGGGAGGCAGCGGCTGGCCCGGCGCCGGCAAGGTCGGCGGCGGCTGCACCGGCTGCGGCTCCAGCGGAATCTGTGGTGCCGGCGCAGGCTGAACGGGCTGCGGCGTCACCGGATTTGATGCGGGCGGCGCCGGCTGAACCGGCTGGGGGGCAGGCTGTGTCTCGGGTACTGCAGCCGGCGGGCTCTGGTTGGGCGACGATTGGGCCTGCGCCGGGGTCGCGCCCGGCGGCGGGGCGAGCGGCGCGGACTGGACCGCGGAAGGCGGTGCAACAGTCGCCTGCGCCCATGCCATTGGCACGGCGCTCACAGTACCGGCACAAGCCAGAACACAAATCCGAAAATACCGCATCGTCACGGCCCTGAATTTCTCGCGATTCGCGCCCTTGCAGCGCAGCATAGAATGTCCACCTTCTTTCAGGAACGGGTAGGAGGGTGGCTTTTTCACGTCACCTCGGTCATAGACCCGCAATTCATGGGACGTGTGACCAAATGAACGCTCTGGCGCATCGCCGGTTCCTGAAGATGAACGGACTCGGCAATCAGATCACCGTGCTCGACCTGCGCGGCACGAAGCTCGTGGTGAGTGCGGAAGAGGCCCGCGCCATCGCTGCCGAGCCGCGTGCCCGCTTCGACCAGCTCATGGTGCTGCACAACCCGCAGGTGGCGGACACCGATGCCTTTGTCCGCATCTACAATGTCGATGGCTCCGAAGCCGGCGCTTGCGGCAACGGGACGCGCTGCGTCGCCTGGGCGATGGTGGCCGACCCCGAGATGGGCAACCCCACCAAGACCCGCTTCACCTTGCAGACCAAGGCTGGATTGCTCCCGGTCAGGCGCGAGAGCGAGGCGATCTTCACTGTCGACATGGGCGCGCCACGTCTCGCCTGGGACGAGATCCCGCTGGCCGAGCCCTTCGAGGACACCAGCCGCTTCGAATTGCAGATCGGCCCGATCGACGCTCCGATCCTGCACACGCCCTGTGCCGTCAACATGGGCAATCCCCATGCGGTCTTCTTCGTCGAGGATCCCTATGCCTACAATCTCGAGCAGATCGGGCCGCTGCTGGAGAACCACCCGATATTCCCCGACCGTGCCAATATCGAGCTCGCAGCCATCAAGGCGCCGGACCACATCGTGCTGCGCGTCTGGGAGCGCGGTGCCGGCATTACCCAGGCTTGCGGCTCGGGCGCCTGCGCGGCGCTGGTCGCCGCCGTGCGCCGCGAGCTTTCTGCCCGCAAGGCCGTGGTCAGCCTGCCGGGCGGCGACCTCACCATCGAATGGCGCGAGAGCGACGGTCATGTGCTGATGACCGGTGCGGCGGAATTCGAATGGGAGGGCACACTCGACCCGGCCCTGTTCACGAGCGCGGCCTAGAGGCTGTTATGACCCTCGAGGTCGTCACCTTCGGCTGCCGCCTCAACATCGTCGAAAGCGAGGCGCTCAGGCTCCAGGCGGAAGCCGCCGGGCTGAGGGATGTCGCCATCGTCAATTCCTGTGCCGTCACGGCCGAGGCGACGCGCCAGGCCCGGCAGGCCATCCGCCGGCTCAAGCGCGACGAGCCTGACCGGCCGGTCATCGTCACCGGCTGCGCCGCGCAGATCGAACCCTCCCGCTTCGCCGCCATGCCGGAAACCGACCGCGTGCTCGGCAATGACGAGAAGCTGAGGCCCGAGAGCTGGACCATGCTTGCCCGCTCCAACAGCCTCGGAACGGCAGAAACCGCGCCAGCCGACAAGCTCGTCGTCGGCGACATCATGGCCCGCTCGACCATGCGCGCAGCGCCGACCGGCCGCTTCGCCGGACATACGCGCGGCTTCGTGCAGGTGCAGAACGGCTGCGACCATCGCTGCACCTTCTGCGTCATCCCTTTCGGCCGCGGCAATTCGCGTTCGCTGCCGGCCGGCGATGTCCTGGCCCAGTGCCGGCGCCTCGTCGAGGCCGGCGCGCAGGAGATCGTTCTGACCGGCGTCGACCTCACAAGCTATGGCCGGGATCTACCCGGCCAACCTTTGCTCGGTGCTCTCACCGCGCAGATCCTGCGCGAACTCCCGGAGTTGCCCCGCCTGCGCCTCTCCTCCATTGACGCGGTCGAGGTCGACGACACCTTGCGCGATCTCATCGCAACGGAACCGCGGCTGATGCCGCATCTGCATCTGTCGCTGCAGCACGGCGACGACCTTATCCTCAAGCGGATGAAGCGCCGGCACAGCCGAAGCGATGCAATCCGCTTCTGCGACGACATGCGGGCCTTGCGTCCGGACATCGTCTTCGGTGCCGATCTCATCGCCGGCTTCCCGACCGAAGACGAGGCGATGTTCGCCCGCTCGCTGTCGCTGATCGGGGCTTGTGGGCTGAGCTACGTCCATGTCTTCCCCTATTCGGCCAGGCCACAGACACCAGCCGCGCGCATGCCGCAACTGCCGGGCGATATCGTGACGGAGCGCGCGGCACGACTGCGCGCGGCGGCAGCAACCGCCCAGCAGCGGCACCTCGATGAGCGCATGGGCCGGAGGCTCACGGTGTTGACCGAGCGCGGCAATACCGGGCGCGCCGAGGATTTCACGCTCATCCGCTTTGCCAGCGAGGTCGAGGCCGGGCGGATCGTCTCCGCAACCGGACACGCCAGCGATGGGCGCGCCCTGCTCGCGGCCTGATCTGATCCGGGGAAAGAGAGCCGCCTCGGTCGCCGATGGGAGGAGGGAGTGACCGAGGCGGCAGAGCCGTGCCCCAAACGGCAGACTCAGGAATTTAGACGCGCCAGAGCGGAAAAAGGTTCAAACACGCGAAGATAATTTGCCCACAGAGTGTTCAATCGGCACGCTCCACAACCTTGCCGCTGACGCGCTGCACCTGGTTGTTGCAGTAGCCGCGCGGATTCCATGGCATCTCCAGTGGCTGACAATGACCGGCGACATCCCGGGCACGAGCTATGACCGTGAACGGCCCTGGCGCCCCGGCACGCAGACGCGTCTCGAAACGGCGCCAGGCGAAAGGCCCCTCGCCCGGTTCCAATGTGACCTCGTTCCAGCTTCTGGCGCCATCGCAGGACAATTCGACCGCAGCAACCGGAACGGCGCCGCTCCAGGCGAAACCCGCCACCGCAATCTCCTCGCCCACAACGGCCGTGAAGCCGTTCGCGGGATGGGTGACGAGCGATTTCACCGGCATGTCGGTGATGACGGCGAAGTTCGCCGGATCGAGTGGCTCACCCGGCAGGACCGGATCGATGGGCAAACGGTAATCGGTGCCGCGCATCTTCTCGCCGTCATGCTCCTTCGCCTGCAGGCTGATGCGATTGAGCCATTTCTGCCAGGCAGAACCAGGGTAGCCCGGCGCGACGATGCGCAGCGGACCGCCATGCAGGCGCGGCAAGGGCTCGCCGTTCATGGCGAAGGCGATCAGCGTCTCGGGCGCAAGCGCCTTGGCGACCGGGAGCCCACGCGAGAGCGCCGCCCTCTCCGGCTTGCCGATCTGCGTGTCCGGCGCATGGTGGCCGGTATAGACGGCGCTCGGCTTCACGCCGGCATGCTTCAGTACATCGGCCAGCCTGACACCGGTCCAGCGCGCGCAGCCGACGGCGCCGAGCCGCCATTGCAGCCCGTCCGTCGCCGGCGCGAATTGCGAGCGGCCATTGCCGGCGCATTCCAGCACGGCGGTCTCGGTGACCGTCTCGAAAGCGGCCCGGAGGGCCGGCAGCGTCCAGACGGCCGGACGCTCGACTTCGCCGTCGATCGTCAGCGTCCAGGAGGCTTCATCCGCGATCTCGGGCAGCTCGCCATTGTTGCGAATGAAGAAGGCGCTGACCGGCGTGATCGCCTCATCGAGCAGGTCGAGCGCCGGCTCGGCGTTCAGCGCCTCCTCGTCATGGACATGGAGGCCCGGCTTCAGGCGGCGCAGCAGCGGCAGTTCGACAAGGCGACGGGGCAAACGGGAATCGTCTCCGGTGATCGTACGGCCGGAGAACAGACAACACGTTGCCTTCGCTGTCGACCTCGCGCGCAACGATCAGCGCTTGGTGACGACCTCCTCGCGCAGAGCCCGACGCAGCACCTTGCCGACATTGGTCTTGGGCAGGCTCTCGCGGAAGAATATCTGCTTGGGCACCTTGTAGCCGGTCAGATTCTCCTTGCAGTAGGCGCGCAATTCGTCGGCGGTCAGTGTCTCGTCCTTGCGCACGACGAAGGCTGCGACGACCTCGCCGGAATGCTCGTCCGGCAAGCCGATCACCGCTGATTCCAGCACGGCCGGATGCGCGGCAAGCACGTCCTCGACCTCGTTCGGATAGACGTTGAAGCCCGAGACGAGGATCATGTCCTTCATCCGGTCGACGATCTTGAATTGCCCGTCCGGCAGCATCACGCCGATGTCGCCTGAGCGGAAATAGCCATCCGCCGTCATCGCCTTGGCGGTCTCGTCGGGGCGGTTCCAGTAGCCCCGCATCACCTGCGGCCCGCGGATGCAGATCTCGCCGGACTCGCCGATCGGAACGTCATTGCCATCGGCGTCGCGGATCACGATCTCGGTCGAGGGAATCGGATAGCCGATCGTGCCGGAGAATTCCTGGATGTCCGGTCGATTGATGGTCGCGACCGGCGAGGTCTCCGAGAGCCCGTAACCCTCGATGATCGGCCTGCCGGTCACCGCCTTCCACTGCTTCGCCACGGCGGCCTGGGTCGCCATGCCGCCCGCCACCGCGAAGCGCAGTTCGCCGAAGTTCACGGTACCGATCTCGGGATGGTTGGCGAGCGCGTTGTAGAGTGTGTTGACACCGGAGATCAGCGTGAAGCGGCTGGCCTTCAGCGTCTTCACGAAGCCGGGGATGTCGCGCGGATTGGCGATCAGCAGGCTCTTGGCCCCGATCCGCAGCAGGAACATGCAGCAGCAGGTCAGCGCGAAGATGTGGTAGAGCGGCAGCGCCGTCACCATCACGTGCTGGTATTCCCCGCGGCCCTGCGGCGGCTCGAGCACCCATTCGAGCCACAGGCCCGCCTGCTGCACATTGGCGGCGACGTTGCGATGCGTCAGCGTCGCGCCCTTGGCGACGCCGGTCGTTCCGCCGGTATATTGCAGGAAAGCGACGTCTTCCGGCGCGATCGTGACGGGTTTCATCCCCGCCGCACCCTGCAGAATGTGATTGAGCCTCACCGCACCCGGAAGATCGAAGGGCTTCACGACCTTCTTGATGCGGCGCGCGACGAAATTGACGATCGTGCCCTTGAAGCCCATCAGGTCACCGGCCGTGGCGATGACGATGACGTCGAGCTTCAGCTTCGCTTTCGCCTCCTCGACGACATGGGCGAAGTTCTCGATCACCACGAGGATGCGTGCGCCGGCATCGTTGATCTGGTGGATGAGCTCGCGCGCCGTATAGAGCGGGTTGACGTTGACCACGGTGAAGCCGCCGATCAGCGTGCCGAAGATCGCCGCCGGATAGGCCAGGATATTCGGCATCATCAACGCGACGCGATCGCCCTTCTGCAGCCCCTGTGCCTGCAGCCAGCCGGCGAAGGCCTCGGCCGCACGCAGCGTCTCGGCGAAGCTGATCGTCTTGCCGAAGCTCTCGAAGGCCGGGCGGTCGGCATAGGTCGCGCAGGATCTGCGGATCAGATCGGCCAGCGTTCCGATCTTCGCCTCGTCGAGCTGATGCGGAACGGCCGGCGGATAATACGCCAGCCATGGATGCGTATCCTGCCCGGGCTGCACGACACCGGTCGCAGTCATGGTCTCCTCCCTTTCGCCCGGCTCAGCTTGCTCGCACAAGCCGCGGTGCGGTTTTTTTCACGACCATAGAGTGCGGAACGACGGCCCGTCGCGCAAGCGCGGCTCCCGTCGCCCTGCACAATGTTCACATATAAACAGTTTAGAGGAGAAAGAGACAAGCCTCGGCAGCGATGCCGCTGCCGAGACCATCGTCGCATGGGGGTCAGCGCGCCTGAGCCACCAGAGCCTGGGCCGAGACCACCGCCTCTGCGGGCTTGCCGGCGAGCTCGGCCAGATGGTCGAAGCGAGAGCTGAAGGAGCCCACTCCCGAGGTCGCCGAGCGCAGCTCGACGATCAGGCCGGGCATCTCGGCCTCCGGCACGAGCGCATTGATCTGGTCCCAGCCACGCCAGCCGGGCCGCGTATCATAACCCAGGATTTGCCCGCGCCGCGCCGAGATCAGCGCCGAGGCGCGTGACATGGCCTCGGAGGGAATCACGACCTCGATGGAGAGAATCGGCTCCAGCAGCACGGGCTTGGCCTGCGGCATCGCCTCGCTCATCGCCAGCCGCGCCGCCTGCCGGAAGGCCATGTCGGAGGAATCGACCGTGTGATAGGAGCCGTCCGTCAGCGTCACCGCCACATCGACGACGGGGAAACCCAGCGGCCCCTTCTCGCAATAATCGCGCATGCCGGCTTCGACCGAGCCGATATATTGGCGCGGCACCACCCCACCGGCGATCTTGTCGGTGAAGCGGATGCCTTCGCCACGCGGCAGCCCCGCGATCTCGATCACGACATCCCCGTACTGGCCGTGGCCGCCGCTCTGCTTGCGATGGCGCCCGCGCGCATTCGCCTGGCCGCGGATCGTTTCGCGATAGCCGATCTGCGGCGGCTTGGTCAGGACGCTCACGCCATAGCGGCCGGCGAGCTTCTCTACCGTCACCCGCAGATGCATCTCGCCCTGGCCCGAGAGCCGTGTCTCCCCGAGTTCCGGGACCTGCGTGACGAGAAGCGCCGGATCTTCCTCCGCGATCTTCTGCAGCGCGGCGGCGAGCCGAACATCGTCCTTGCGCTCCTTCACCGTGATCGCGAGCGTATGCACGGGCTCGGGCGGCGCGACCGCGCTGACGATGCTCGCCCGCGCCTTGCCGAGCATGAAGGCCTCGCCGGTGCCGATGCCGTCGAGCTTGGCGAAACCGGCGACCTCTCCCTCTTCGGCGGCGGGCTTGCGGGTCTGTTCACTGCCCTTGAGCGAGATGATGCCGGCGATCCGCGCCTCGACACCGCCGGATGAGGTGACGACGTCGCCCTCGGCCAGCCTTCCGCGCATGACCCGGGCGAGCGAGAGCTTGCCGCCCTGCCCCGCATGCCAGCTCTTCATCACCTGCGCCAGCGGCGGCCCGTCATCGACGATGCCCACGCGCCCACGCGTCTCCGCGAGCCCCGGCGCTTCGTGACGCAACGCCTTGAGCAGCCGCGTCACGCCGTTGCCGCGCTCGGCCGCGCCGATCAGCACCGGCACGACATGGCGATGCTGCAATTCGCGGGCGAGGTCGTCGAAGATGCGGTCGCGCGGCGGCTCCATGTCGCCGAGCAATTCCTCCATCAACTCGTCGTCGTAATCGGCGAGCTTCTCCAGCATCGAGAAGCGGGCATCCTTCTCGCGGCCGTTCTCGTCGACTGCAAGCGGCACGATCTCGCTCGGCGCGTGCTCGCGATAGATGAAGGCGCGCTCCAGCGCGAGGTCGATGAAGCCGACGGCAATGCCCTTCTGCCAGATCGGGATCTGGCGCAGCAGCAGGGGCGTGCGCGAGGCCCGCTGCAGGATGGCGAGCGTCTCGCGCACCCGGCGCGAGGCCGTGTCGATCTTGTTGAGGAAGAGGAAGCGGGGAATATCGGCTTCTTCGAGCTCGCGCAGCACAAGTTCGAGCGCCGGCGCCTTGCGGTCATCAGCCTCGCAGACGACGACGGCCGCATCGACCGCCGGCAGGACATGGCGCATCTCGTGCAGGAATTCGACCGAACCGGGACAGTCGATGAACTGGAAGGTGTCGCCGAGGAATTCGACGCTGGCGACATTGGGCTCGATGCTCATCTGATGGGCTCGCGCCTCGGCGGAAGCGTCGCCGACGGTATTGCCGGTCTTGACCGAGCCCGTGCGCGAGAGCGCACCACATCGCATCAGGATGCTTTCGAGCAGCGTCGTCTTGCCGCTCTGGAAGGGGCCGACGATCGCGATGCATCGTGGCCCCGCGCCTCGGGTGCCGGACGCCGCGTCCCCCCTGCCGTTCTGTGCTGCCATGACGTCCTCCTTCGGGTTGGACCGCGAGGAAGAAAGGCCATTGACCTCTCGTCGACACGGATGGAGGCCGGTGCCGTCGGGAAAGAAATGACCGCAGCACCGGTCGGGCGGCGGTCGCACCGGCCCGAACGAGCCGTGCGGCCGTCGAAGAGGCATCTCGCGTGAGGTTCGCGCCGTTCGTGACCGGCTGCAAGGGGAATATATGTCGCGCTGCGGCGAAGCGCCGTCAGCCCGCCCGCTCTCGCGCCTGTCGCTGGTAGACGGCGAGAAAGGCCTTGCCCATCAGCGAGCTCTCGCCGTCGATGGCCTTCTGCAGGACATCGGCCCGAACCGCCTGGATGCTGGCATCGTCCGGCGCCGCGGCAGCAGCGAATTCGGCCAGTTGCACGGCGAGCCGGGACTTGCCCTCCCCGGACAGCGCAACTGCCCGCTCGGCCAGCTTTTCGGCGCCGCCGGCCAGTCCGGCCAGCTCGGCAGCGATCTCTGCGGTTCGAGCCGGCTTGAGCTGCGCCGCATCGCCGTCGAACCAGCCGGCATAGAAATGGTAGATGCTGCGGACGAGGAATTCCGGGTCGTCGTATTTCGCCAGCAGATAAGGCTTCACCAGGAAGGAGGCCGGCAGCTTCACGCCATGCAGCACCGCGTCGAGCGTGGCGCCCCGGTTCATCAGCGCCAACGTCTCGCCGACCAGATATTCGAGCGCCTCGGCACCGTCGCGCAGCATCTGCAGCGCCCGCTCTTCCCCGAAGACGACCGGGCCGTGACCGGGGATCAGGATGGCGGGCTTCAGCGCCTCCATCTGCCGGAGCGCGACGGCCCATTCGGCTGCGTAGCGCTGGACCTTGCGTGGATTGCCCGCGTTCGGGAACACCCAGATCACGAAATCGCCGCTTGCCAGGACGCGCCGCTCCGGCAGCCAAACGAAGCTGGCGTCGTCAGTCTCGCCGCGCCCGTGGAACAACTCGAACCGCTGCCCGCCGATCGTGAGAGACAAGGCCTCGTCATAGACCTCGTCCGGCTGCCGCTGGCCGACAGGGTAGACATAGCCGGGCATGTTGAACTGCTGGCCCTGAACGATGCTGTTGAAGCCGTGCGAGGCGGCATAGCGCTCCATGCGCCGCTTCACGTTGCGGTGGGCGATGATCCGCGGCCGCGGAAGCCCTTTCGCATCCGCCTCGGCATCGATGACGGCAATGCCGCTGGTATGGTCGACATGGCCATGGGTGAAGATCACCGTATGGATCGGCCCCGCGTCCCAGGAGCGGATCACCTCCAGCGTTCGCCGGGCGGTATCCGGCTTGGCCGTGTCGATCAGCACCAGCCCTTCCTTCGTGCGGATGGCCGTGACGCTGCCGCAGAAATAGGTCGTGTGGACCGTGATGATATCGTCCGCGACATGGCTGATGGCGCCGTCGGAGACCGCAGCGGTCCATTCCTCCATCGGGGCGCTGCCGCTCCACAGGCGCTCGAACAACGGATCCGAAGCCATCGGTGATCCTCGCCATGTCACCCGCTATGCTTAGCACCGTTGCAATCGCCTGGAAGCCGTGGCCAACGGCGTGCTGACACCGGGCGTCAGCGGAGGCCCCGCGCGAGAGGACGGCCGGCGAAGTTTCGTCCAGGAAACGGCTAGGCTTCTCCAGCCTCCTTCACCTTCGCGAGGTTATTCGCGATAGCGGTTTCGCCCTCGCTCATCCGCTTGAGGCGGCTGAGCATGGACGCAGCATAGGCGGCATAGGGACCGATCCAGCGCTCGTGGATGCCGTGGATCGGCAATGCGTCGAGATGGTTCCAGCGTTCGCGGCCGCGGCGCTCGACGATCACCAACCCCGCCTCCTCCAGCACTTTCAAATGCTGCATCACCGTGCAGCGATCGAGCTCCGGCAGGATGTCGCAGAGCATCCCCGTCGTGAGCGGACCGGCCTTCAGCGCATCGACCATGCGCCGCCGCGTGCGGTGCGCCAGGGCCTTGAACAGGGCGTCGTCTTCATCGTCGATTGACATGTTATAAATCTATAACATAATGACCGCCACAGCAAGCAGGAGACCATCGATGGAACCGCAGATGGATCTGAAATTTTCAGTCGCGGGCCGCATCGCCAAGCCTGTCGGCGAAGTCTTCGAGGCGGTCGTCAATCCCGAGCGCCTCTCGCATTTCTTCACGACGGGCGGAGCCAAGGGCCGGATCGAGGCCGGTGCGGTCGTGACCTGGGATTTCCATGACTTCCCCGGCGCCTTCCCGGTCCATGTCGTGGAGGTGGAGAAGGACAGGCGCATCGTCCTGCGCTGCGGCTCGGCCGAGAAGGCCGCGGCACATGATGCCGCCGGCCCTCGCGAGACGACCGTAACGATGACCTTCGAGCCGCTCGACGACGACCGCACGCTGGTCCGCATCTCCGAGCAAGGCTGGTCACAGACACCGGAAGGGCTGAAGGCCTCCTACGGCAATTGCGAAGGCTGGACCGGCATGCTCTGCGCCATGAAAGTCTGGATCGAGCACGGGCTGAACTTGCGCGAGGGCTTCTACAAATAGCGGCCGGGCTTCCGCTATAGCCTGCCCGCGTTCAGCAACGTGGTGGCTGCGCGCTCGGTGGCCTGCCGTCGCCGGGCAATGAAGGGGGCGATTTTCGCGCGCGTTGCCGCCACCAATGCAGCGGACGCCGAACGGGGTGAGCCGGCCTGATAGGGCGGCTCGGGATCGTACTCCATCTGAAGCTGGATCTCCTGTGCCGCCTGGTCTCCCAGCAGATCGGCCACCACCGTCAAGGCGAAGTCGATTCCCGAGGTCACGCCTGCGCCGGTGATGCGGTTTCGGTCCCGGACCACCCGCTCGGCCGTGGGAATCGCACCGAGCAGGGCAAGCTGGTCGATCGAGGACCAGTGGCTCGTGGCACGATAGCCGACGAGCAACCCGGCGGCAGCAAGCACGAGCGAACCTGTGCAGACGGAGGTCACCAGCTTGCAGCCCGCCGCGATGCGCACGAGGAATTCCAGCGTTTCCGCGTCGTCCATCAAGTCGATCTGTCCCGGGCCGCCCGGAACGCAGACCATGTCGAGCCCCGCACAATCCGCGAAGCGCATCGTCGGGACGATGGCCATCCCGCGGTCCGACATCACGGGATCGGTCGTCTTCCAGAGCAGATCCACGCTCGCCCCCGGCATGCGTGCGAACACTTCGGCCGGGCCGGTGAGGTCGAGCTGCGTGAGCTTGGGAAACAGGATGAGACCGATCCGCATCTTTCAAATCCTCCTGAGAGAGCCCGTCCTGGCGACCTACAGATTCCGCCTCTCCCCACGCAGCGTCGCAAGTCCGATTCCGGCCGCGTCAAACCCACCATCGACGGCCAGCACCTGTCCGGTGATGTAGCTCGCCCGGTCCGAACACAGGAAAAAGATCGACTCGGCCAGCTCCTCCTCCAGCCCGTAGCGGCCGAGTGGAATAGCGTCGCGGTAGTCGGCGCGAATCTCGGGGCTGTGCACAGCCTTGGCCATAGCCGTCTCGACCGGCCCCGGTGCGACTGCGTTGACCCGAATGCCGAGGCTCGACAGTTCGACCGCCTGCTGCTTGGTCAGGTGCTTCAGCGCCGCCTTGGAGGTACCGTAGGCGACGCGCAGCGTCGAGGCGCGCAGGCCCGAGATCGAGGTGATGTTGACGATGGCGCCCCCACCCGTATCGGCCATCATCGGCGCGGCAAGCTGCGCGGTCAG
>JARYGW010000084.1:0-16677 GCA_033792295.1 Allobosea sp. | reverse complement strand
CAGCGAGCCCATGTTCATCGAGGCGAGCTCGGGCTTGAGCGTATTGGCCGCGAGCAGGCGCTGGTCCAGGCTCATGCCGAGCCCTCCGCCCGTGGTGATGTTCACCACCGCGTCGCAACCCTGTTTGATGCGCGGCAGGAAGCGCATGTAGTCCTCCGGGGCCGAAGAGGGTGCGCCGTCTTCTTCCTTTCTGGCGTGGAGGTGAAGGATCGCGGCGCCCGCTTCCGCCGCACCGAGAGCCTGCTCGGCAATCTGGTCGGCGTTGACCGGCAGAGCCTCCGACATGGTCGGGGTGTGTATCGAGCCGGTGATGGCGCAGCTGATGATGACTTTGGACAACTTCTTCACGCGCAGGTCTCCTTACTTCGCGGCGCAGGCCGTCGCGATCGCGGTGCCGATCGCGACCAGTTCGGCGTCGGCGTCCGCTATGAGGTTGTGCAGCCGTACGAAGCCGTGCGTGAGGCCGGCGGCCTCGCGATAGGCGACAGGCACGCCAGCTTGCGACAGCCGCTGCGCGTAGGCGCGGCCCTCTTCCAGCAGAACGTCGTATTGGGCCGTGACGACGACGGCCGGCGGCTGGCTCGAAAGATCCCGTGCCCGCAGCGGAGAAATCTCATCGCGCGAATGCTCGGCAGGCGGGGCGTAATGGTCGAAGAACCAGATCATGTCGCGCCGCGTCAACGGCAGGCCGGTGCCATGTTCCTGGTAGCTCTTCGTCTCGAAGTCGCAATCGGTAACTGGATAGATCAGGACCTGCAGGGCGCAGGCGACCTCGCCTCCCAACCGGCGTAGCCCGACCGTAACAAGATTGGCGCCGGCGCTGTCGCCGCAGGCGATCAGGGGACCCACGTCGCATCCCAGTTCGGCACGATGCGTCGAAGCAAAAAGAAGCGCGTCCTCGCAATCCTCGAGCCCGTTCGGAAAAGGGTTCTCGGGGGCCAGCCGATAGTCCGGCAGCAGCACGGTGCAGCCGCTGGTCACCGCCAGGCGCCTTGCGCAGATCTCGTAGTCGTCGAGCGTTCCGGCCAGCCAGCCGCCGCCGTGAACGTAGACGACGAGGCCCGCAGCCTTGCCTGTCGGTGTTATCAGGCGCGCTGCGATCGACCCACCTCGCGTGGATATGACGATGTCCCTGACCGAGCCGATTTCCGGCACCGGACCCAGCGCCGCGCGACCGGCGGCGACGAGCGCGCGCGCATCGGCCGGGCTGCCGTCGCTGAGGTTGGGGCGGCCTGCGGCCGTGAAGCTTGCCATCATCGCCTGCAAGAAGGGATGGAGCGGCGCGCCTTCGCTCTTCGGCAGGCGTAGGGCGCCAGCAGTCGGCTTGTCGATCATCCTCCCTCGCGCTCCTTTCCCGTTGCCGGCGTGCCTGATGGCTTCGTGATGCCGGTCGATTTCTCCACGACTAGTCGCTGAAGCGCGTATCGTCAAATGGTTTGACCATTGAACGTCCCGTGCTAGCGTCGACGGAACGAACTTGGCCGGTGCTCCGCTCCGAGCCGAGGAAAAATCAAAACGGGAGAGGAAAGATGACCATCCGGATTAGCCGCGCCTGGCCGACGCTACCGACCGCAGCCCTGATGACCGCAGGGCTTCTAGCTGACCCGTCGGCGGTCTTGGCCCAGGAGCCGTTCAAGATCGGCTCCCTCAGCGACATGTCCGGCATCGTCGTCGATCTGTCCGGTCCGGGCACTGTCGTCGCCATGCAGTTGGCGGCCGAGGATTTCGGCGGAAAGGTGCTGGGTCGCCCGATCCAGATCCTCAGCGCCGACCATCTTAACAAGCCGGATGTCGGCATTGCCGCGGCGCGCAAATGGTACGACGAGGGCGTGAGCGCGATCTTCGACATCGGCATCACCTCGGTCGCGCTCGGCGTGCAGCAACTCACGCGCGACAAGAACAAGATCGCGATCTATCTGAGTTCGGCTTCGAGCGACCTGACCGGTAAGGCCTGCAGCCCCTACGGCATCCACTGGACGTACAACAACTACAGCCAGGCGCTGGGCGTCACGAAGTACTATCTCGATGCCGGCAAGAAGAACTGGTACTTCATGACCGTCGACTATGCCTATGGTCACAACGTCCAGCGCGACACCACCGCGATGGTCGAGGCCGGGCAGGGCAAGGTTGTCGGCTCGGCCCGGCATGCCTTCGACAACAAGGATTTTTCTTCGGACCTGCTGAAGGCTCAGGGGTCCGGCGCCAATGTGATCGCCCTCGCGACGACGACTGGGCATGTCGCGAGCATCGTCAAGCAAGCTGACGAGTTCGGCGTCCGCCCGAAGCAGGAGATGGCTGCGCTCAGCCTGACCCTTCACGACGTCAAGGGCATGGGACTGCAGACGGCCCAGGGGCTGGTGGTGACCGCGCCCTTCTATTGGGATCAGAACGACGAGACACGGGCTTTCGCCAAGCGATACCAGGCCCGCTTCGGCAAGATGCCGAACATGGTTCAGGCCAGCGCCTATGGCGCCGTGATGCACTATCTCAAAGCCGTCCAGACCGTCGGCGCAGACGACACAGCCAAGGTGGCCGCCAAGATGAAAGAGACGCCGATCAACGACTTCATGACCAGGAATGGACGCATCCGCGACGATGGTCGTGTGATCCGCGACATGTACGTCTTCCGCGTCAAGGCTCCGTCGGCATCGAAGGGCGAGTGGGATCTCTACGAGCCGGTCTCGATGATCCCCGGCGAGGAGGCCTTCCAGAAGGCCGATCCCGCCGCCTGCCCGCTGGTCAAGGGCTGACGGTCGTTGGATCCGGCCTCGATGCAAGATGGAGACAGTTGATGACGAATCGGCAGTGGTTGCTGGCGTCCTATCCGCAAGGCCCGGCTTCGCTGGAGACCTGGACGCTGCAGGACGCGCCCATGCCCGAACCTGGGCCTGGGCAGATCCTGGTGCGTACGCGGTGGCTGTCGCTCGATCCCTACATGCGCGGCCGCATCAGCCCAGCGGGCAACTATACGAAAGGCGTCGGCGTCGGCGAGGTCATGCAGGGCGGGGGCGTTGGAGAAGTCGTCGCCTCTCGTCATCCCGATTGGAAGGCCGGGGATCTCGCCGAAGCCATGACCTTCGGCTGGCGTGAGTTCGCCGTGCTGACGCCGGACATGCCTGGCTCCGCGAAGGTCAATCGCGTCGATCCCGATCTGACTCCGCCGCAGGCGACGCTGTCCTGGCTCGGCATGACGGGGCTGACGGCTTACGTCGGGGTATTGGAGATCGGACGCCCACGCCCCGGCGACACTATGGTCGTCTCGGCTGCGTCGGGAGCGGTCGGGCAGATAGCCGGTCAGATCGGCAAGCTCTGCGGCGCGCGTGTGATCGCCATCGCCGGTTCCGACGACAAGCTCGACTGGTGTCGGAAGATCGGATTCGACGAGACCATCAACTACAAGACGACCAACGACATCGCTGGGGCACTCGCCAGCTTGGCTCCGGGCGGCGTCAACGTCTTTTTCGACAACACCGGAGGCCCGATCCACGACGCGGTGATGCGCAACCTCGCAGTTGCTGCGCGGGTGGTGATCTGCGGCCGGATCGCCCTGGCAGACAATTTCGAGCAGGACGACATCGGGTTGCGCGCGTCCTCGCGCCTGATCGTCACGCGCGCCATGGTCCAAGGCCTCGTCGTGTTCGATTGGTGGCACAAGCGCGATGAGGCCTTCGCCCGGTTGGCTGCCTGGCACCGCAGCGGGCAGCTGACGACGAGGGAGGATATCCTCGATGGTTTTGAGCGTGTGCCGGAAGCCTTCTTGCGGATGATGAGCGGACAGAACTTCGGCAAGCAATTGGTGAGACTTGCATAGCGAATGCAATCGGCCGAACGCTTGCGCTTGATTTGCTCGGACCATTGGTTCAATGGGGACGAGCAGAGGCCAGCGCTGAGGAGACCATGAGCGATACGGAACGCTCTTCCGAGCCCGTCGTCGGGCGGATTTCGGTACAAAAATCATACGAAGTGCTCGCGGATCGCTTGCGCGAAACGATCCTCACTGGGTCGTTGGCCGTAGGCTCGCGCCTGCCGACGGAGCGCGAGCTCGTCTCGCAGACCGGGCTGAGCCGTGGGTCGGTCCGCGAGGCCTTGCGCAAGCTGGAGGTCGAGGGTCTCGTCAAGACGCGGCTGGGGCGCTTGGGCGGCATCATCGTCAGCCGTCCGGGCAACGATGCGATGGCCCATTTCGTGAAGCAGTTCGTCAGGGGCCGGCGCCTGTCGTTGCGAACCTTGCAGGAGGCGCGCGAGACCCTTGAGCCGCATCTTGCACAGATGGCGGCAGAGCGGCGAACGGCTGATGACCTCGCTGTTCTTCGCCAGCTCAATGCAGAATTGGAAGGAGCTCTCGGCGACGGGGAGCAGTTTGCCGCCGTCAATATCGACTGGCACAACGCGATCGCTACCGCGGCGCGCAACGACCTGCTGTCTGCCTTCCTCTACTCGATTTCCTATGATGTCGCGGTTTCGACGATCAGAGCGGAATACGACACGCTTGAAACGCGGCAAGCCGTCGTCGACATCCATACGCGCATTCTTGCAGCAATCGAGGCCGGAGACGGCGCTGCAGCCTATCGCCGTATGCAGCGCCACATGCAGGCGACACGAGCCAAGACCAAGGCCCACGAGGACGAGGACCTTCAGTCAGAATAGACGGCCGGCCGCCTTGCTCTAGACAAGTCGCCGGCCGCTCGACGACAATCCGCTTATTCGGCCGCCGCCACGATCCGGCGCGCGAGCTTGAGGTGGGGAATGTCGTACATCTTGCCGTCGATGCCGAGGGTCCCGATTCCCGGCTGAGCTTCGAAGGCGGCGACGACGCGTTTGGCCTGGGCGAGGTCGTCGGCCGAGGGCGAGAAGCAGCGGTTGATCGTCTCGACCTGATCGGGGTGGATCGCGATCCTGCCGGTGAAGCCGTCCTGCTGCGATGCCCGGCAACTCTCCTCGAGGCCCGCCGGGTTCTTGAAGTCGGCATAGAGCGTGTCGATGCGCGCGACATCTGCTGCGGACGCAGCGAAGAGGCACATCGAGCGGACGATGCGATAGGTCTGCGTCCAGTCGCCGTCGCTCTGCTTGTTCGTGGCTGAGCCGATGACCGCCCCGAGGTCTTCCGCGCCCCACGTCATCGCGGCCAGCCGCTCATGCGCCGGCGCGTAGCTGCCGAGATTGAACATGGCGGCGGGTGTTTCGGTGGCGACAACGATGATCTTGACGGTGCCCCGGGCGATACCACTGCGGGTCTCGAATGCATCGAGATAATGTCCGATCCGCTCGATATCGGTCGCGCCGTTGGCTTTGGGCACCATGATGCCGTCGAGACCCGGCCTTACGACCGCCGACAGATCATCGAGCGTAAGTCCCGTGTCGAGCGCGTTGACGCGGACCCACAGCGACCAATCGCGGGGCGCCCCCGACGAAATGAGTTCGGCCAGCATATCGCGAGCCAGCGTCTTGCGATCGGGGGCGACGGAGTCCTCGAGGTCGAGGATCAGCGCGTCTGCGCCGCTGCTCTGGGCCTTGGCGAATTTTCGCTCGCTGTCTGCGGGCACGAACAACATAGACCTTAGTTTCATTGCTTCACTCCCTTTGCGGGTTGAGGACTAAAGCCAATCAGGGGCAATCGTCAAATGGTTTGACCATTGGTTGAAATCGACCTACCGTCTCCCGCAATGGCGCGAAAAGCGCAGCGAGAACGGGAAACGAGCATGGAGCAGCGGCAACACGACGCGCGGTTCAACGCCGAAATTTTGGACGTGGTCATCGTAGGAGCCGGCTTCGCCGGCCTCTACATGCTGCACAAGCTCAGGACACTGGGCTTCTCGGCGAAAGTCTTCGAAGCTGCCGAGGATGTCGGCGGCACCTGGTACTGGAACCGGTATCCGGGAGCGCGCTGCGACGTCGAAAGCGTCCAGTACTCCTACTCCTTCGATCCGGCTCTGGAACAGGAATGGCGCTGGAGCGAGCGCTTCGCGACGCAGCCGGAAATCCTGCGCTACATCAACCACGTCGCCGATCGCTTCGACCTTCGGCGCGACATCGTCCTGAACACGCGGATCAAGGCTGCCGAATTCAATGAGAAGTCGGGCCATTGGACGGTAACGACGGCGGATGGAGCCACGATCGAGGCTCGATTCTGCGTCATGGCGACAGGCTGCCTCTCGGCATCCCGCCTTCCGGCTATCGACGGTCTTGATCGCTTCGCGGGCGAGGTCCTGCACACCGCCCTATGGCCGCGCGAACAGTTCGACTTCACGGGCAAACGCGTCGGCGTCATCGGGACAGGATCATCCGGAATCCAGGCAATCCCGCTGATCGCCGCGCAGGCGCAACATGTCACGGTGTTCCAACGTACGCCAAATTTCAGCGTTCCGGCCCGCAATTGGGACATGACCGACGACTATGAGAGGTCCTGGAAGGAAAACTATCCGGCCCTGCGCAAACGCGCCCGTGAATCCACATGGTCCGGCACGCTTTACGAGTTCAGCGACAAGGGGGCGATGGAGGTCGACGAGGCGACGCGTCAGGCCGAATATGAGAGGCGTTGGCAGACTGGCGGCGCCAACTTCATGCACGCTTTCAACGATCTGCTGCTCAGCGAGCCGTCCAATGAGACCGCTGCGGATTTCGTGCGCGGAAAGATCCGTCAGATCGTCCAGGATCCCAGGACTGCCGAGGCACTGCTGCCGTTCGACCACCCGCTGGCAGCCAAGCGCATCTGCGTCGATACCGACTATTATGCGACCTACAACCGCGACAATGTCGATCTGATCGATGTCCGCAGGGAGCCGATCGAGGCAATCACGCCCGACGGGCTCCGTGCCGGCGAGCGTGAGCATGTCTTCGACACGCTGGTCTTCGCGACCGGCTTCGATGCGATGACCGGGGCTCTGAACGCGATCGACATTCGCGGGCGGGAGGGACATCGCCTTTCCGACGAATGGAGAGACGGGCCGAGAAGCTATCTCGGCCTGATGGTAGCAGGCTTCCCTAACCTGTTCACGGTGACCGGTCCAGGCAGTCCTTCCGTCCTCAGCAACATGATCGTCTCGATCGAGCAGCATGTCGACTGGATCTCGGAATGCCTCTGCCACCTCCGCGAGACGGGAATCGATCTGATCGAAGCCGAGACGACAGCGCAGACGGAATGGGGACAAGAGGTCAACGCTGCAGCCGAGCGCACGCTCTATCCTCGGGCTGGCTCCTGGTACATGGGCGCCAACATCCCGGGCAAGGCGCGAATGTTCATGCCCTATGTCGGAGGCCTGGGAAATTATCGCCGGATCTGCGCCGAGGTCGCGGCTGACGGGTACCGCGGGTTCCGCCTGCAAGGGATCCCGAGCGCAGCCGCAATCTCGGCTTGAGGGCGAATCGCAGAAACTGGGAGGATCTAAAATGAACAAGACTGCGATGAATCTGCTTGTCGTCGCGCTTCTGTCGGCAGCATCGCCTGTCGTCGCCACCGCCGGGGCGGAGGATTACCCGACTCGACCGGTCACAATCATTGTGCCCTTCCCGGCCGGAAGTGCGACCGACTCGGTCGCGCGCAAGGTGAGCGAAGGTTTGCAACGGCATCTCGGTCAGGGCTTCATCATCGAGAACAAGGCCGGCGCGGACGGCATCATCGCCAGCCGGCAGGTCGCCGGCTCGGCGCCTGACGGCTACACCCTGCTCATCACCACCAACACCACGCACTCGGCCAATCCGAGCATCTATCGCCAGCTCCCCTACGATCCGAAGCGGGATTTCACGCCGATCGGCGGGATCATTCGCATCCCGTTCATGCTCGCTGTTCGTCCTGGCTTCCCGGCAAGGGATTTCTCAAGCTTCGTCAAAGCGGCGAAGGAAGCCAATCCGCCATTGTCTTACGGCAGTGGAAACACCGGCGGGCGGGCCTCGGGCGAGTTGCTCAAGGCGCGCCTCGGCTTCGACATGACGCATGTGCCGTATCGCGGTTCGCCTCAGGCTATGACCGATCTGATCGGCGGCCGGATCGACGTGTTCTTCCCCGATCCAGCCAGCGCGCTCGGCATGATCCAGGAAAAGAAGTTCGACGTGCTGGCGGTGACAGGGCCAAAACGGGTGCCGACGCTGCCCGATATTCCGACCTTGATGGAGCTCGGCGTGCCGGACTTCAACATTGTCGCGTGGGTTGCTGCCTTTGCGCCCACGAAAACGCCGCAGCCGATCGTCGCGCGCCTGAACGAGGCCTTGAACACTCTGCTGCGGGAGCCGGACATGATCGCCTTTGTGAATCAGATCGGGTCTGAGATCTTGTCCACGACGCCGGCGGAACTCGGCACCTATGTCGACGAGGATGCGGCGCGATGGGTTCATCTCGTCGAGATCGCAAAAATCGAGAAGAAGTAAGGTCCCTCGGCGTCGCCGCTCGCGGCGCGCCCCGGACTGCGATGGAGGAATATGTGACCAAGCCACTGACGGGCGTGCGCGTCCTTGACCTGACGAAGGTCCTCGCAGGCCCTCTCTGCACGCAGTATCTCGGGGAAATGGGGGCCGAGATCATTAAGGTCGAGCCCGTGCAGCTCGGTGACGAGACGCGCGGCTGGCCGCCTTTCCGTGCGCCTGGGCTCGGCGCCGTGTACATGAGCGTCAACCGCAACAAGCGGAGCATCGCTCTCGATCTCAAGACCGAGCGCGGCAGGGCGATCGTGCATCGCCTTGCAAAGACCGCCGATGTCGCGATCGAAAGCTTCGGGACGGGGGTGGCCGAGAGGCTCGGGATCGACGCGGAGACGCTGCGGGCGATCAATCCGCGCCTGATCCATTGCAGCATCTCCGGTTTCGGCCGCGAAGGTCCGCTGCGTGCCGCTCCAGGGTACGACGTGATCCTGCAGGCTTTTTGTGGCGTCATGGCGCTGACCGGGGAGGAAGGCGGCAGCTACATTCGCAGCCCGATATCGCCGATCGACCAGATGACGGGCATGCACGCCCTGACCGGTATCCTGGCGAAGCTCTTCGAGAGGCAGAACGGCGGGACGGGCGGAACCGTCAACGTGTCGCTCTACGATACCGCCATGGGGCTGATGGCCTATAATCTCCAAAGCTTCTGGGAACGCGGCGTCCAGCCGAAGAAATGCGGCTCCAGCCATGAGTCGCTGTGCCCCTACCAGGCGCTCGAAGCGGCGGACGGCCCGATCATGATCGGCGTCGCAAACGACAACCTATGGCGGAAGTTCTGCGCTGTGGCGGGACTGGACCAACTCGCGGACGATCCGGAATTCCGCACGAATGCGGACCGCGTCCGAAACCGCGCCAGGACGTTAGAAATCGTTCAGGCGGCTCTCCTCACCAACACGGCCGCGCATTGGTTCGAGGTGCTGTCGAAGGCCGGCATTCCCTGTTCGCCGATCAACTCTCTGCAGCAGTTGCTTGATCATCCGCATACGAAGGCGACCGGCATGGTGATGACTTATGACCGACCGGGAGCCGGGGAACTCCACGGCGTCGCGCAGCCGGTCCGTTTCGATGGAACCGTGGCCGAACCGAACCTGCCGCCGCCGAACCACGGCGAGCATACGGCAGAAATCCTCGCCGAACTCGGGCTAACAGAGGATGAGTTCGAGAGAATGGAAGGAGCCAAGGTCGTCGCTTAGGGAAGCTCTGGTGGACGGCGAGCGGCGTGGAAATCGTGAGGGCGTTGTTGGCGCGAGCGCGCCCGCTCTTGCTCCCTCCCGCCAAAAATGGGCGGCTTTGCGCGTGGTCTGTCGATCGAGAACGAGAACGCCCCGCATAGCTCAGGCCTTGCTGTAGAAACGACGAGGCCAAGCAGCGAAGGCGAATGTCAAAGGCCCTAGACGATCTGGTGTTGTGCCGATCCCTGCGGTGGTCCGAAAGCGCCGCCCTTTATCCGTTGATGAACAGGTGCTCGGCCCGATTCCTGAAAAAATCGTCTAGTGCGTTGGCCAGCTCGTACGGGCACTCCTCCGGCACGTAGTGCCCGCAGTCGGATGCGGTCCAGCCAATTGGATTCTTGGCGACTTTTTTCATTGTTTCCAACGATCCAGCCCCATAACCATTGTCGGCTCCGACGGCGAGTACAGGGCATTGCAACGGGGTCGCACCCAGCCGACGATTGTCTTCGAGGTCGTCAGGAATCAGTGCGCGATAGTGCGAGAACATGGCGCGCAGGCAGCCTGGTGCGGCGGCCGCCCTCGCGTAAACTCCGATATCCTGATCCGTGATGCTGGTGGGGTCATAAATCCCTACCTTCTCGCGACGGATCATCGCGCTGATGAACAGCTCCTCACGTCCACGGACTAGTTCCTCAGCGATGTCGCCCGCTCGGTTGAAGCCGAAATGCCAACTTCCTCCCTGGGCAACATCCATCGCCTGTTCCTGACCCCAGCCGGGCAATCCGGACTCTATGAAGACCAGCCCGAGCGTGCGGTTCGGCCAATTGGCTGCGAAGGGATAGGCGACTTGCCCCCCGAGATCGTGACCGACGATCCACGCCGCCTCAATGCCAAATTTGTCCAGCAGCGATACAAAGTCTTTGGCTACTACCAGCTTCGAATAAACACCCTCAGGCTTCGAGCTTGCGCCGAAGCCTCGCAGATCAGGAGCAAGCACGCGGTAGCCCATCTCCACCAAGAACGGGATGACTTTGCGCCATGCGTAATTTGTCTGGGGCCAGCCATGAAGCAACAGGACAGGCTGCCCGTCCTTGTTGCCTGCTTGCGCGACGTTCAACCGAATACCCGTTTCCAGGCTCACTCTGGCTTGGATGACCATTGCTTATCTCACAGGAGGCAACGCAGTCCGTTCGTTTCGACTAGTCGAATAGCCAGAGCGTCAAGCGGTCAAGGTCGCCTGTTTGGCAACGCTTTGAACGTCTAGCCCTGCTATGGCCATCACAATTTACATCAGCGTCCTTGCGGACCGATCGCCTGACTGCCCTGGGACATCCTTTCAACCGTTGCTCAGGTCGCTTGGGTCTATTCGATCGAGACGCCAGCCGATTTGGCAATGGCCCTGAACTTGCCGGTTTCGGATTCGACGAAGGCGGCGACCTCGGCTGGTGAGGCGGGCTTGCTGGTCTCCGCGCCCAACTCAGCGAAGCGCTTGTTCATCTGCGCGCTCGCCATTACAGCGTAGGTCTCCGCGTTGAGACGATCGACGATCGGCTGCGGCGTGCCTTTAGGAACGGCGATGACGTTCCAGGTATAGGTTTCATAGCCACTCAATCCCGCTTCATGCATCGTCGGAGTGTTGGGAAGGAGCGAGGAGCGCGTCTTCGTGCTCACCCCAATCGCCTTCAGCTTGCCGTCGTCAACGAAGGGCGCCGCGGTCGTTACCTGGTCGAAGACGAACGAAACGCTGCCACTGATAAGGTCCGTCATAGCCGGGGCAGCACCGCGATAGGGTACGTGAACAATGTCGACCTGCGCCATCGACCGAAACATTTCGGCCGCCATGTGCAGCGTCGTGCCATTGCCTGACGATCCATAATTGTACTTTCCCGGATTCGCTTTCAGCAGCGCCAGCAGCTCCGGAAGGTCCTTAGCAGGCACTGAGGGATGCATGACGAGAACGAGCGGAGCGCTTCCCGCCATTGCAACGGGCACCAAATCCGTGGGCTTGTATGGGAGCTTGCGATAGACGCCGGGGTTGATCGCATACGCGACCGACGTGAACAGGATCGTGTAACCATCGGGCTCGGACTTTGCGACTGCGTCCGTGCCTGACACAGAGCCGGCACCGCCACGATTTTCGACGACAACTTGCTGCTTCAAGCGCTCGGCCAGGCCGCCTGCGACAACTCTCGCCAGCACATCTGTGCCGCCTCCCGCAGCAAAAGGAACGATCATCCTTATCGGTCTTTGGGGATATTCCTGTGCCGTCGCGGCGACCGGGCTCGCGAGACCCACCGTCAGCACTGCCATGATGGCTGAGATCTTGATCATTGCATCCTCCCTCTTGCCGGTTCTAGCCGGCATTGCTTATAGTATAAAGGTAGGACCATTATATGTTAAGGTCAACAATTAACGCGTGTCGAGCGGCACGAAGAAATCGCAGGGAGGTTACAGAATGGCGGGTCTATTTTTCGACGAACTGACGATAGGGCAGATTTTCAAGCACGAGATCAGACGAACGATTACCGAAGCGGACAATGTCTGGTTTAGCGCGCTGACCCACAATCCTGCCTATCTCCACCTCGATGAAGAGTATTGCCGGACTGAGACCGAATTCGGCCAACGGCTGGTCAATAGCGCGTTCACGCTCGGCCTGATGGTCGGCATCTCTGTCGGCGATACGACGCTCGGCACCGCGATCGCCAATCTCGGCTGGGACGAAGTGCGATTTCCGAAGCCGCTCTTCCACGGTGACACAATCCGGGTTGAAACCGAGGTCGTAGATCTGCGGGAGAGCCGATCCCGCCCGGAAGCTGGGATCGTCACCTTCCTGCACCGGGCGTTCAATCAGCACGGCGACCTGGTCGCACAATGCCGCCGGTCAGGCCTCCAGCGAAAGCGACCTACTTAGGGGCCTTAGTTGCCCTTAAACGCAGGCCGTCGCTTTTCCCGAAATGCCTGGATTCCTTCGCCGTGGTCTTCCGTCAGAAGATTCACACCCTGCGCCCAGGCCTCGGCGTCGAGGAAGGTCTCCAGGCTCGGCTGGTGCAGGAGCTTGAACATCTTCTTCGTGGTGCTGAAGGAGAAATGCGGTCCGTCGACGAGTTCCTCGACATAACGCTGCGTTTCAGCCTCAAGTTCGGCATCCGCCACCATGCGCGTCACGAGGCCGAGGGCGAGGGCCTCCTCCGCTCCGAGTTTACGCGCACGATAGACGAGTTCCTTGGCACGCAGTTCGCCGATGACCTTGGAGAGGAAGTAGATCGCGCCGCCATCCGGCGACAGCCCGACATTGCGGAAGACCTGCGAGAACACCGCCGTGTCGGATGCGATGATCATGTCGCAGGCCAGCGCCATGCTCCAGCCGATGCCGGCGACGGGGCCGCGGACACTGGCGATCACCGGCTTTTCGATATTGGCCAGCGCGATGATCATGCGATGGGCGCGCTTCAGACGCTCGCGACCGGTCACCGCCGTGAATTGCCCCATCGTCGTCGTATCGCCGCTGGCGCAGAATCCACGACCGGCGCCGCACAGCACGACGACCTTAACCGACGGATCACGGTTCACTCGGCCGAAGATGTCGGGCATCGCTTCTTTCATCTCTTCCGAGAGCGCATTGAGGCGATCCGGTCGGTTCAGCCTCACCGTGGCCACCGGCCCGGCGATTTCGAGGTCGATATTCATGGGCGCGAGGCTCCTGGTGCATCAGTGCGGCCATTCGGCTCGCCGTGGTTGAGATCGATCAACGGCCGCTGAAGTTCGGCGGTCGCTTCTCCGCGAAGGCTGCCGGGCCTTCCTTGGCGTCCTCCGTGGATTGCAGCAGCCGGAGCACCATCTGCTCCATGCGCAGACCCGTGGTGAGGTCCATATCGCGCCCCCGGATCGCGAGTTCCTTCGCCGCCTGGACCGCGAGCGGCGCAGCCGAAGCAATCCGCTTCGCATAGTCTTTGGCCGCGGTCATGACCTCGCCGGCCGGCACGACCTTGTTGATCAGGCCCCACCGCAGCGCCGTCTGCGCATCGATCGTGTCGCCCGTCAGCAGCATCTCCATGGCGATCGCGTAGGGCAGTTGCGAGAGGACGCGCTGCGTGCCGCCATTGGCCGGGATGACGCCGCGCTTCACCTCCGCCAGACTGAAGGTCGCATGCTCGGCCGCGACCCGAAGATCGGTACCCATTAGCAACGTCATGCCGCCGCCGAGGCACAGGCCGTTCACGGCGCAGATGACAGGCTTCCACACCTCGAGGCCGCGATTCAACAGCTGGTCACGCTGGGTGAGCCACATCTGTGAGAATTCAGCTGGCTTGGCCACAAAGCTCTTGATGTCCGCGCCAGTGGTGAAGGCGCGCTCGCCTGCCCCGGTGACGATCGCGACGCGGATGTCGATGTCGTCGCGGACCTTGATCCAGGCTTCGGACAGGGCGCGGTAGTGGTCGCCGTCCATCGCGTTGAGCCGGTCGGGGCGGTTGATCGTGATGGTCGCGATCCCGTCCTCGACCTCGAAATCGATAGCCATTTCATAGTCCTCGATAGAGCGGGCGGCCGTCAGCCCTGGTTGATGTAGACGTTCTTCTGATAGAGGAACGCGTCGACGTGGTGGGGGCCGCCCTTGTTGCCGTAGCCGCTCATCCGGATGCCGCCGAAGCCGACCGACGGGTCGACGACGCCATAGCAGTTGACCCAGACCGTTCCCGATTTGATGCCGTTGGCCATCCGCAGCGCCGTGGACACGTCGCGGGTCCAAACCGCCCCGCCGAGCCCATAGATGGTGTCGTTCGCCATCCGGAGCGCGTCCTCGGCATCGTCGAACGGGATAACGGAAACGACGGGACCGAAGACTTCCTCCCGCGCGATGCGCATGCCGTTCCCGACGCCGGAAAAGATCGTGGGTTCGACGAAGTAGCCGTTCGCCAAATCCCCTTGCAGGCGATTGCCGCCCGCTGCGAGCGAGGCACCCTCCTGTGTCGCCACGTCGATGTAGCCGAGAACGCGATCCAGCTGCTTCTGCGAGATCAGGGGTCCGAGGTTGACCGTCGGGTCGAGCCCGTTGCCAACCCGCAAGGTCTTTCCGAAGGCAGCCAGCCGCTCGACGAACTCCGCTTGGATGCGACGCTGCACGAAAAGCCGCGAGCCGGCATAACAGACCTGGCCGCTGTTGTTGAATACGGCCATGGCCGCGCCTGGAACGGCAAGGTCGAGGTCGGCATCCGCGAAGACGATGTCGGGCGACTTGCCGCCCAGTTCCAGCTGCAGGCGCTTGATGTTGGTCGTCGATGCCTCGATGATCTTGCGCCCGGTCTCGGTCGACCCCGTGAAGGCGATACGGTCGACATCCGGATGGCGGGCGAGCGCATCGCCCGCCTCGGCCCCATAACCCGTCACGACATTGACGACACCTTCGGGCAGCCCAGCCTCGTAGAGGAGTTCGACCATCCGCAGCACGCTGAGGGAAGCATCCTCCGCCGGCTTGAGGACCACCGTGCAGCCGGTCGCCAAGGCGCCGCCCAGGATCCACCACTGGCTAATCAACGGACCGTTCCAGGGAATGATGCCGCCGATGATGCCGACCGGCGCCTTGATCGTCATCGTCGTGAAATGGCCCGGCAGCGAGTTCGGCAGGGTCTCCCCGGCAGTGTTGACGGCCTGGCTCGCGTAGTAGAGCGCCGCCTGGAGGAGGAAAGGACGGAAAGCCTTCGTCCGTGACAGGGGGGCCCCCATGTCCAGCGTTTCCAGCAGGGCGAGCTCATCGAAATTCCGGTCGATGAGGTCATGGATTCGCACCAGCAAGGCTTGGCGCTGGTAGGGTGTGAACGCCTTCCACGGCCCCTCGAAGGCCTCCCTCGCGGAAAGGACCGCACGCTCGACGTCTTCGGACGATCCTTCCGCGAGATCGGCGATCCTCTCGCCGGTCGCGGGATTGAAGGTCGGGAATGTCCGGCCCGAGCGCGACGGCACCATCCTGCCGTCGATCAGATGACCTTTGGCCGCTCCGCTCAGATAGGGATGGGAGGCCGGGGGCAATGTGTGCGTGTTCATGTGGCTTTCCACCATCGGCAGAGGTCGGAAATGGCGAAGACGCTGATCAGGGCTGCAGGACGACGCGCCCAATCACGCGCCCTGCCTTGAGATCTGCGAGCGCCGCGGGGGCGGCGGAAAGAGGCCTCTTGTCGAGAGGAGCGGCCGGCAGCCCCTTCTCACGCGCCAGCGCCACGAATTCGCGCAGTTCGGCCGGCGAACCGGTGTAGCTCCCCTGAATCGTCAGGACCTTGAGAGGGAAGGTCGGCACCGGGAGGTCGATGGCTCCGCCGAAGAGACCTACGACGACCAGCTTTCCCGTCTTGTCGAGCACATCCACACCGAGTTTGGCGGTGCTCCCGCTGCCCACGAGGTCGAGTACGGCCCAGACAGGGCCACCGACCGCCTGCCTGATATCATCGAGGGCGGCCTCGCCGGGTGCGATGGCGGCGAGAGCCCCGGCCGCCAGAGCCGCCTCTCGCTTGGCGGCATCGAGCTCGACGACGACGACGCCAACCGAGCCGAGCATTCTGGCCACGGCAATGGCTATGAGACCCAGGCCGCCGGCGCCGATAACAACGATCGGGCGGCGCCCTTCCAAGGGACCGAATTTCTTCAGCGCGCTGAAGGTCGTTAGCCCCGAACACACCATCGGAGCGGCTGCAATCGGATCGAGGTGCCCCAGTTCGATCAGGTATCGCGGATCGGGCACATCGACGAATTCAGCGAAGCCGCCGTCGCGATTCACCCCGACGAAGCGTGGGCTGACGCAGAGATTCTCCAGCCCCTGCGCGCATTGCTCGCATTCGCCGCAACCGATCCAGGAGCAGACCAGGCAGATATCGCCGATGGCGACGCCTTCGACATCCGGTCCAACTTCGACGACCTCTCCGGACACCTCGTGTCCCAGGGTCCGAGGGAATTTGATGCGCTCGGCAAACGAGATCTTCCTGCCGCCGCCGAGATCGTAGTGACCTTCGCAGATGTGCACGTCGCTGTGGCAGACGCCCGCGGCGATCACCTTCAGGCGAACAGAGCTTCCTGTGACCGGGAGCAGCTCGATGTCGGCCGGTTC
>JARYGW010000083.1:0-16684 GCA_033792295.1 Allobosea sp. | reverse complement strand
GTCGGGCGCGACGCCGAGGCCCTGCCGGTAGATCTCTCCGAGCAGCGTCATCGCGGCGGCGTCGTTGTGGTCGGCTTCGACACGCTTCAGCGCCTCGGTCTGGGCACGCCGGTAATGGCCGGCCTGATAGGCGCCGTAAGCGAGATCCTCGAAGGGCTGCGCGGCTCCAGCCGGCAGGGCCAGGCCGAGGAGCGCGCCCAGCACGACGCTGCAGCGGATCCCCTTCATCGGGCCGCCTTCCGCGCCGCGCAGGCAGACATGACCGCATTCGCCGCTTCGACCAGGGCACGGACATCCTGCCCCTCGGCGAAGGCCCAGGCGCCGAGCGCGACGAATTCCGCGCCGGTCTCGACCAGAGGCTCGACGGCTTCGGCATCGGGGGCGTAGGCGACGCAGGGCGTCTCGAAGATCTCGGCCCACCAGCCGGCACGCTCGATCACGGCGGGGAGGGGCGGCATGCTGCCGTCCGGCCGCGGCTCGCCGAACATGACGTAATCGACACCGGCCTCGCCGACATCCATGGCATCGTGACGCGCCCTGAGGCCGCCCGCGCCGATGATCCGCTCGGTCTTGAGGCTGGAGCGCGCCTCGGCAATGGCGGCCGGACCGCCGGTAATATGCACGCCGTCGGCGCCGCCGCGCGAGGCGATGAGCGCGCTGTCCTCGACGATGAGGGCGACGTTGTTGCCCTGCACCGGGCCGGCGAGGCGCTTGACGCGCTCGATACGGCTGCGGTCGTCGCCGGGCGCGAGCCGGAGCAGGATGGCGGCGACGTCGCCACCGGCCATCGCCTGCATCAGGCGGAAGGCCATGGCGTCGGCGTCCTCGACCGGCGGGGTGACGAGCATCAGGCGGGTGGGGGAAGAATGTATGGTCATGATCGGCTGCGCAAACGGCCCGCAGCGAAGTCCAATGTCAAGACCATCAGCCCCGCGACGAGGCTCCAGAACGCCGAACCGATGCCGAAAAGCGAGAGGCTGGAGGCTGCGACGCAGAAGGCGATGGCCGCGGCGAAGCGCTCCTTGTCGGACGACATCGCCTGTCCGAGCGCGCCGGTGAAGGAGCCGACGAGACCCAGCCCCGCCACCGCCACGATGAGTGCTTTCGGCAGCGCCAGCAGCAGAGCGATCAGCAGACCGGTGCAGGCGGCGACGACGAGATAGGCGACGCCATAGATAACGCCGGCCTTCCAGCGCTGCTTCGGGTCGGGGTGGGTATCGCCGCCGGTGCAGATCGAGGCGCTGATCGCCGCCATGTTGGACATATGAGCGCCGAAGGGGGCGGTAACCAGCGAGGCAAGGCCGGTGGCGAACAGGGCGGGCGCCGTCGGTGGATTGTAGCCGGCCGCGCGCAGGACGGCGAAGCCCGGCAGGTTCTGGGCTGCCATGGTGACGAGATAGAGCGGTATGCCGATGCCGAGCATGGCGGCAATATCGAAGCGCGGCGTGACGAATTCGAGGCCGGTAAGCACGATCTCTCCCGCTGGCCAATGGGCGAGCCCGCCGGCAAAGCTGATGACGATGCCGGCGATCAGCGCCGCGATGACGCCGAGGAAGGGATTGATAAGCCGCGCGACGAGAAAAATCGCGAGCAACGGCAGCACCAGCAGGGGAGAGGCGCGCATCTCGTCGAAGACGGCGACGACGAACCGGAAGATCACGCCTGCCAGCATCGCCGAGGCGATCGGCATGGGGATGCGCTCGATCAGCCTGCCGAGCGGGCGCAGGGCCGCGGTCAGCATCATCAGCGCGGCGGCGACGAGGAAGGCCCCGACGGCCGAAGCCATATCGAAGCCGCTGGCCGAGGCGATCAGGGCTGCGCCCGGCGTCGACCAAGCGCAGATCATCGGCATGCGGTAACGCCAGGACAACCAGATGCTCGGCAGTGCGGTGCCGATAGCGAGCGCAGCGACCCAGGAGACGGTCTGGTCAGGCGTGGCGCCGAGTGCGTGTGCGGCCTGGAGGATGACGGCGACCGAGGCGGCAAAACCGACGAAGACCGCGACCAGGGCGGAAAAGACAATCGACATGACGTTCCGCTGAAGACCGCAGGGGGCAGGATCATGCCGTTGAATCAGAAATCGCGGCGCACGAAAAGCCCGCCGTATGCATGCCGGCCGGCGTTCGGTGCGAGACGCGACGCCCGAAGAAAACGCCCGGCCTTTGAGCCGGGCGTCGGTATGCGGAGCCGAAGAAGCGATCAGGCCGCCTTCTTCGTCCCGAAGGTCGGGTCGAGTTCGCCCTTGGCGTAGCGCTTGGCCATCTCGGCCAGCGTGATCACGCGCTTGATCTTCGAGGCCTGGCCGGCGGTGTTGAACTCCTCCAGCCGCTTCTTGCAGAGCTTCGTCATCGCTTCCATGGCGGGCTTCAGGTATTTGCGCGGATCGAACTCGCCGGGGTTCTCCGACAGGATCTTGCGGATCTGGCCGGTCATCGCCATGCGGTTGTCGGTGTCGATGTTGATCTTGCGCACGCCGTGCTTGATGCCGCGCTGGATCTCCTCGACCGGCACGCCCCAGGTCTGGGGCATCTTGCCGCCATACTGGTTGATCACGTCCTGAAGGTCCTGCGGAACGCTGGACGAGCCGTGCATGACGAGATGCGTGTTCGGCAGCAGCTTGTGGATCGCCTCGATGACATGCATCGCCAGGATCGCGCCGTCGGGCTTGCGGGTGAACTTGTAGGCGCCATGCGAGGTGCCCATGGCGATGGCGAGCGCGTCGACCTTGGTCTCAGCGACGAACTTCACGGCCTCGTCAGGATTGGTCAGGAGCTGGTCGTGGGAGAGCTTGCCTTCGAAGCCGTGGCCGTCTTCCTTCTCGCCCTCGCCGGATTCCAGCGAGCCGAGCACGCCGAGCTCGCCCTCGACCGAGATGCCGCCGAGATGCGCCATGTCGGTGACGGTCCTGGTGACGCCGACATTGTAGTCCCAGTCGCCGGGGGTCTTGCCGTCGGCCTTGAGCGAGCCGTCCATCATGACGGAGGTGAAGCCGGCCTGGATCGCGGTCATGCAGGTCGCCGGCTCGTTGCCGTGGTCGAGATGCACGCAGACGGGGATATGCGGATAGATCTCGGTGACGGCGTCCATCATGTGCTTGAGCATGATGTCGTTGGCGTAGCTGCGGGCGCCGCGCGAGGCCTGGATGATGACGGGCGCGTCGGTCGCGTCCGCCGCGGCCATGATCGCCAGCGCCTGCTCCATGTTGTTGATGTTGAAGGCGGGCACGCCGTAGTCGTTCTCGGCGGCATGATCGAGCAACTGGCGAAGCGTGATGCGGGCCACGATGGCACTCCCCTTTGGCAAACGGATATGGCGGAAGATGTAGTGCGGACCGGCTTTCGGCGCAAAGCCGAAGCGGCAGAAAGCTTAAAATGCGAACGGCCGCTCCAGTGCCAGAGCGGCCGTTCGGAAACGGTTTCGGAGACTCAAGCCTTCCGCAGCGCCTCGACGCCCGGCAGGGGCTTGCCTTCCATCCATTCGAGGAAGGCGCCGCCCGCCGTCGAGACATAGGTCAGCTCGTCGGCGACGCCGGCATGGTTCATGGCCGAGACGGTGTCGCCACCACCGGCGACGGCGACCAGCTCGCCGGCCTGGGCCCGTTTGGCCACGGCCTTAGCGACCGCGACGGTGGCCGTGTCGAAGGGCGGCAATTCGAAGGCGCCGAAGGGACCGTTCCAGACCAGCGTCTTCACCTTGCCGAGCCGCAGCACGACCTCGGCGATCGAGAGCGGGCCGGCATCGAGGATCATCTCGTCGGCCTCGACACCGTCGACCGGCACCACGCGATAGCCGGGATGAGCCTTGAACTCGCGCGCCACCAGCGCGTCGACCGGCAGCAGGATCTCGCAGCCGGCGGCCTTGGCCTTCTCCTCGATCTCGCGGGCGGTGCCGACGAGATCATGCTCGCAGAGCGACTTGCCGACATTGGCGCCGCGGGCGGCGAGGAAGGTGTTGGCCATGCCGCCGCCGATGGCGAGGACATCGACCTTCTTCACCAGGTTGCCGAGCAGGTCGAGCTTGGTCGAGACCTTGGCCCCGCCGACGATCGCCATCACCGGCCGCGCCGGGTTGTCGAGGCCGGCGGAGAGCGCTTCGAGCTCGGCCTGCATGGTGCGGCCGGCATAGGCCGGCAGGACATGGGCGAGGCCCTCGGTCGAGGCGTGCGCCCGGTGCGCCGCCGAGAAGGCGTCGTTGACATAGAGGTCGCCATTGGCGGCGAGCGCCTTCACGAAGTCCGGGTCGTTCTTCTCGTCGCCGACATGGAAGCGGGTATTCTCCAGCAGCAGCACTTCGCCGTTCTTCGCAGCGGCGATGGCTTTGGCGACGTCATCGCCGATACAGTCTTCGACGAAGGTCACCGGGCGTTCGAGCGCGTGCGCCAGCGCCGGCACGACCTGCTTCAGGCTGTTCTTGTCGTCACGGCCCTTGGGACGACCGAAATGGGCGAGCAGGATGACCTTGCCGCCCTTGTCGGCGATCTCGCGGATGGTCGGCAGGATGCGGTCGATGCGGGTGGTGTCGCTGACCTTGCCGTCCTCCATCGGGACATTGAGGTCGACGCGGACGAGCACGCGCTTGCCGGCGACGTCGGCGTCGTCGAGGGTGCGGAAGGCGCTCATCGCGACAGCAGACCCCCGAACAGGCCCGGCACGCCGAACTTCAGCACCAGGATGGTCAGGATGACGGTCAGCACCGAGGTAACGATGGCAGTCATGAACAATGTGCCGGCGCGCGGCGTCGCATCGACGCGATTGCGCAGGGCGGTGATCTCGCCGCGGATCGAAGCGAAGTCCATCGTGCCGGCCGCTGCGTCGACCTTGTGGGCGCTGCGCTCAAGCGAGGCTTCCGCGCGGGTCAGCACGGCCTCGTAGCGGGCGAATTTTTCCTCGATCCGGGCCGATTTCTCCTCGATGCGGGAGAGCTGGTCGAGCTTACGCGGATCGGATGCGGGGGTGGCCTGGGAGGTGGCCGGTGCGGCGGCGGGCGCGGCCGGAGCGACTGCCACGGCCGGGGCCGGCGGAGGCGCTGCGGGAGTCGGGCTGAATGCGGGGGGCGGCGTCACAGCGGGCGTCTCGGCAGGGGCCGGGGTCGTGACGGTCGGCTCGATCTTGGCCATGGGCGCTCCGTAGCGTGGAGGAATCGGGGGCGGGTTCGCGCCATTGCGGGATGGCGCGAACCCGCGTCAGCGGCGGATCAGAGCAGGGCGCCCATGGCGACGGCAGTGTCGCTCATGCGGTTCGAGAAGCCCCACTCGTTGTCGTACCAGGACAGGATGCGGACGAACTTGTCGTCCATCACCTTGGTCTGGTCGAGGGCGAAGGTCGAGGAATGGGCGTCGTGGTTGAAGTCGATCGAGACGTTCGGCTGGTCGGTCACGCCGAGGATACCCTTCAGCGAGCCGCGCTTCGAAGCCTTGATGATCGCTTCGTTGATCTTCTCGACCGAGGTCTTGCGCTTGGCCAGGAACTTGAAGTCGACGACCGAGACGTTCGGGGTCGGCACGCGGATCGAGGTGCCGTCGAGACGGCCCTTGAGCTCGGGGATGACGAGGCCGATGGCCTTGGCAGCGCCGGTCGAGGTCGGGATCATCGACATCGCCGCGGCGCGGGCGCGGTAGAGATCCTTGTGCATCGTGTCCAGCGTCGGCTGGTCGCCGGTATAGGCATGGATCGTGGTCATGAAGCCCTTGTCGATGCCGACGGCGTCATGGAGCACGCGCACGACCGGCGCGAGGCAGTTCGTGGTGCAGGAGGCGTTCGAGACGACGAGATGGTCCTTGGTCAGCTCGTGCTGGTTGACGCCGAAGACGACCGTCAGGTCGGCGCCGTCGCAGGGGGCCGAGACCAGGACGCGCTTGGCGCCGGCGGCGAGATGCGCCGAGGCCTTCTCCTTGGTGGTGAAGATGCCGGTGCATTCCAGCGCGATGTCGACGCCGAGCGCCTTGTGCGGCAGCTCCTTGGGGTCACGCACGGCGGTGACCTTGATCGGGCCGCGGCCGACATCGATCGTGTCGCCGGAGACGGTCACAGTGCCGGGGAAGCGGCCATGAACGGAGTCGAAGCGGAAGAGATGGGCGTTGGTCTCGACCGGGCCGAGATCGTTGATCGCCACGACCTCGATATCCTTGCGCTTCGACTCGATGATCGCGCGCAGAACGTTGCGTCCGATGCGGCCGAAACCATTGATCGCCACCTTGACCGTCATATCTTCCTCTCCTTCGCCGAGCGTCCGGCGATGCCGTCGCTATCCACGCGGGCAATTCGGCCAAAGCATGGCCGAACGCAAGATGTCTTTCGGGAAATCAGCCCTTCCTGCGGCAAATAAGCCCTCAGGCGTTGTGCTTCTTCATCGCGGCGTCGGCGATCGCCTCCGCGGTTATGCCGAAATGCTTGTAGACCTCCTTGTAGGGGCCGCTGGCGCCGAAGGAGCTCATGCCGATGAAGGTGCCGTCATGGCCGATCACGGCATCCCAACCGAACCGCACGCCGGCCTCGACCGCGATCTTGATCGGAGCGGAACCGATGATCGCGGCCTGGGTCGCCTCGTCCTGCTGCAATAGCAGCTCCAGCGAAGGCACCGACACGACCCGCGCTTTCACGCCCTTCTCGGCCAGAAGCTTGCGCGCAGCGACGGCGAGCTCGACCTCGGAGCCTGAGGCGAAGATCGAGACCTGAGCCTTGCCGCCTTCGGCCGCCAGCAGCTCGTAGGCGCCTGTGGCCGAGCGGTTCTTGGCCGAAGCGTCGGTACGGAGCTGCGGCAGGTTCTGGCGCGAGAGGGCGAGCACGGTCGGACCGTCGGTGCGCTCCAGCGCAGCCTGCCAGGCTTCCGCGGTCTCGATCGTGTCAGCCGGGCGGAAGACCCGCATGTTCGGCATGGCGCGCAAGCTGGCGATCTGCTCGACCGGCTGGTGGGTCGGGCCGTCCTCGCCGAGGCCGATCGAGTCGTGGGTCATGACATAGACGACCGGCAGGCCCATCAGCGCGGCGAGACGCATCGAGGGGCGGGCATAATCGGCGAAGACCAGGAAGGTGCCACCGCCGGTGCGGAAGCCGCCATGCAGCGTGATGCCGTTCATCGCGGCGGCCATGCCGTGCTCGCGGATGCCGTAGCGGACATAGCGGCCCTTCGGGGTCTTCGGCGTGAAGTCCTCGGCAGCCTTGGTGCGGGTGTTGTTCGACGGCGTCAGGTCGGCCGAACCCATCACCAGCTCCGGCATGACCGGGATGATGGCTTCGAGCGCCAGTTCCGAGGCCTTGCGGGTGGCCACGGCCTGCGGCGCGGCGATCAGCGCCTTCTTGTGAGCGAGGATCGCCTTGTCGAGCTTGGCCGGGACGGTGTGGGCGAGGCGGCGATCGAACTCGCCGCGCTTGCGCTCCGAGAGGGCAGCGAAGCGCTCGTTCCAATCCTTGTGAGCAACAGCGCCGGCAGCGCCGAAGCTGCGCCAGGTCTTGAGCACATCGGCCGCGACCTCGAAGGGACCACCGGTGATGCCGAGGTTCTTCTTGGCGGCGGCGAGTTCCTCAGCGCCCAGCGCTTCGCCATGGGCCTTGGAGGTGCCCTGCTTCTTCGGCGCGCCGAAGCCGATCACGGTCTTGCAGGCGATCATCGTCGGCTTGTTGGACTTCTGGGCGCGGCGGATCGCGGCCTCGATGGCCTCGGGATCATGGCCGTCGACGCGCTCGGAGCGCCAGCCGCAGGCCTTGAAGCGCGCGACCTGGTCGACATTGTCGGTGATGGTCAGCGGGCCGTCGATCGAGATGCCGTTATCGTCCCAGAGCACGATCAGCTTGTTGAGCTTCTGATGGCCGGCGAGCGCGATCGCCTCCTGGCTGATGCCCTCCATCAGGTCGCCGTCGGAGGCGAGCACGTAGGTGTGGTGGTCGACGACCTTCTTGCCGAACTCGGCGGCGAGCATGCGCTCGGCCATCGCCATGCCGACGGCGGTGGCCAGCCCCTGGCCGAGCGGGCCGGTGGTGGTCTCGACACCGGCCGTCTCGAAGTTCTCCGGGTGACCGGGGGTCTTCGAGCCGAGCTGGCGGAACTTCTCGAGGTCGGCGAGCTCCATGCCGGGCACGCCGGTGAGATAGAGCAGCGCATAGAGCAGCATCGAGCCATGGCCGGCGGAGAGCACGAAGCGATCACGGTCCGGCCAACGCGGATCGGCGGCGTCGTACTTCATCACGCGGGTGAACAGGACGGTCGCGACGTCGGCGGCGCCCATCGGCAGGCCGGGATGGCCGGACTTGGCCTTCTCGACGCCGTCCATCGCCAGGCCGCGAATGGCATTGGCGAGCTTGTCGTGCTGGGCGCGGTCGATAGCGGTCATGATGATCTCGTGGCTCCGTCTGGCGGGCGGGGCGGACCAGCCCTGACCCGTGCGATGCGGGCAGGCCGTCCGACAAAGGCTGTCGCAGAAGACTTCGAAAGGACGGCTGGATTAGGCCTGCGGCTCGCCCCGAGTCAATTCGTGTAGGCTGGTTTTGGCTCGCAAAACGCCTGTGTCGCAGCGGTTTGCGGAAGCATCGCTTCAGCGCATGTGGACAACCCCTTGGCAATCGCGGGTTTCACGCGGGCGCGGATTCCCGTTTTCCGCGTTTCTGCTGTAAATTCGGGCACGAATCGCGTGAGCCGGCTTCGATCTGAAAGGAGAGCGGTGGTGGCGAGCCTGATGCTGGACAATGCACTGGCCCGCCTCGATGCGGCGCTGGGGCAGCTGGAAGCGGCAGCACGGCGACGGATCGAGGCCGAGCGTGGCCGGGCCAATCTTGAGACCGAACTGGCGCTGATGCAGGATGATCGGGCGCGGCTGGCGGCCGAGCTCGACGGCACCATGGCCAGGCTCAGGCATATCGAGACGGCGGCGAACGATGTCGATCAGCGCCTGACGCGAGCCATGAACGTAATCAGCGCCGTGGTTGAACGCGTGCAGGCGCAGCAGCCGGCGGAGGTCGAGGCCGAGGAGGCGGAGTGACGCGTCCTGGAGAGGATGCGACAGGAAGGAGTATCCATGCCGCAAGTCAACGTCACGATCGCCGGCAAAGCCTATCGCATGGCATGCGGGGAGGGCGAGGAGGCCCATCTGGAGGAGCTCGCGCGCCTCTATGACGAGAAGATCGGCGAGATGCGGCAGGCTTTCGGCGAGATCGGCGACATGCGCCTGCACGTCATGGCGGCGCTGATGGTGGCGGATGAGGTTTCGGAACTGCGGCAGCGCCTTGCCCGGCTGGAGAACGATCTGGCGGCGACCCAGGGCGATGCCGGGGCGGCCGATCAGCGCCTCAGCGAAGTCGAGGACCGGGCTGCCGAAGCGCTCGTCTCGGCCGCCGAGCGGATCGAGGGGGTGGCGCGGAGCCTGCTCCCGGCGCCGGTAGGATGAGGTCCGGCGTTCCGGGTCCCGTGATCGGCCGAATATGAAAAAGCCCCGGACGGTATCGTCCGGAGCTTCGTGTTTTTCAGTTCCGCGCCTGCGCTCAGCTGTTGCCGCCGGCGCCGTCCAGCACCGTGACGGCGCGACGGTTCTGCGACCAGCAGGAGATGTCGTTGCAGACCGCGACCGGGCGCTCCTTGCCGTAGGAGATGGTGCGGATGCGGTTGCCCTGGATGCCACGCGAAGCGAGGTAGTCGCGCACCGTCTGGGCGCGGCGGGCACCGAGCGAATAGTTGTACTCGCGGGTGCCGCGCTCGTCGGCGTGGCCCTCGACGACGAAGGTGTAGCGCGGATAGCGCTGCAGCCAGGAAGCCTGCTTGTCGAGGGTCGCGGTGGCGGTCGAGGTGAGATCGGTGGAGTCGGTCTCGAAGAAGACGCGGTCGCCGACATTGACGACGAAGTCCTGCGCGCTGCCCGGGGTGGCAGCGCCGCCGGCACCGTAGCCCGAGCCGTTGGCGTCGGCGTTCTGGTCCTTGGCGCAGGCGCCGAGCGCGAGCGTGGCCGCGATGGCGGCAGCGAAGCGGACGGTGCGGCCGCCGGCGAAGAGGGTGGTCAACATGGCTGAACTCCGGGCGATCTGATCTGCGGTCTGGTTTTCTCGGCGCCTGCTTCAGGGAGGGCGTTGCACTTGCCTCATCAATGAAGCGTCAACCTAAACGAGACCTTGCCAGAACAAGGCGAAGTGGCGGCATTGCGGCGTATGGTTAACCAAATGTGGCGAAAGGCGCTTTGCGGCCTTGGATGTTGCGCCGGGGGCACAGTCCTGTCGACGCATGACGATCGGGACCGTCAATCGCTATGCGCCGTTGCTGCCGCTTTTCCTGTTGCCGTTCAGCGCTTTACATGTTCGTCCTGCCCTATCTCGCGCGGTGGCGCGGCAGTCATCAGGCGGAGGGCCGAGTCACAAGCCTTCGGGTGGCCATCCGCTCCGTGTGCCGGCACGCAAAAAACGCGCAAATGGGATGCGCAATTGCAGCGCATCTTTCGTCCGCGCCGGCTTATCTTGAAGGAGCAATCCCGCGACCCGACGCTTGCCTCGGCTCGCCGCCCTGTCCTGACTGGAGATCGCGATGGCCCATTCCCTCAAGCCCGGCGTTTCGAGCGCGGCGTCCGTGCGCGGTCCCAACCAGCCCGACCTCGATTCCGATGTGGTATGGGAGGCGCGCCGTGACCTTGCCGCGACGTTCCGGATGGCGGCACGCTATGGTTTCGAAGAGGGGATCTGCAACCATTTCTCGGCGCTGGTGCCGGGCTATGACGACCTCTTCATCGTCAATCCCTATGGCTGGGCCTTCCGGGAGCTGACGGCCTCCAGGCTGCTGATCTGCGATTTCCACGGCCAGGTCGTTTCCGGCGCAGGCCAGCCGGAGGCCACGGCCTTCTATATCCACGCCAGGATCCACAAGAACATCCCCCGCGCGAAGGTCGCCTTCCACACCCATATGCCCTACGCCACCGCGCTCTCGATGACGGAGGGCGAGCCATTGATCTTTGCCGGTCAGACGGCGCTCAAGTTCTACGGGCGCACGGCCGTCGACCACGACTATAACGGCCTCGCCCTCGACGAGCGCGAGGGAGACCGGATCGCCGCCGCGGTCGGCGAGGCCGACATCGTCTTCATGAAGCATCACGGCGTGATGGTGCTGGGGCCGACCATCGCCGAGGCCTGGGACGATCTCTACTATCTCGAGCGTGCCTGCGAGGTGCAGGCGCTCGCGCTCTCGACGAGGCGGCAGGTCAAGCCGGTCAAGCCGGAGATCGCGGAAGCGGCCTATCGTCAGATGCGCGAGGGCGACCCTGAATCGGCCAGGCTGCATCTGGCCTCGATCCGTCGGCAACTCGATGCCGAGGAGCCGGCCTATCGCGACTGAGCGGCCGGCTCTGCATATGGAAAAGCCGCCCGGCATGTGCCGGGCGGCTTCTCAAATCAGGCGATCGGACCGGATCCGCGTTAGCGGGCGCCGCTGAGCAGCGGCGACCAGGTCGGGTCGGAGGCATAGGCCGGAGTCGGCACCGGCACTTCGACGCGGCCGGTGATATCGACCATGTAGAGCTTGCCGCCGGTTTCGCCGCCCGGATCGCGGAAGAACATCAGGTACTGTCCGTTCGGCGCCCAGTTCGGGGCCTCGTTGTGGAAGCCCTCGGTCAGGATGCGCTCGCCCGAGCCGTCGGGGCGCATCACGCCGATGGCGAAGCCGCCGCTACCCTGGCGGGTGAAGGCGATGAGATCGCCGCGCGGCGACCAGGAAGGCTGCGAGTAGCGGCCCTGGCCGAAGGAGATGCGCTGGCCGTCGCCACCGCCGGCGCCCATCACATAGAGCTGCTGCTGCCCGCCGCGGTCGCTCTCGAAGACGATCTTCGAGCCGTCGGGCGAATAGGAGGGCGAGGTGTCGATCGCCGCCGTCGAGGTCAGCCGTGTCGTCGAGCGGGAGGCGATGTCGATGGCGTAGAGATTGGCGTTGCCGCCCTGCTGGAGCGACAGCACGATGCGCTGGCCGTTCGGCGCGAAGCGCGGGCTTGAGGTCATGTCGGGAAAGTTGCCGACGATCTGGCGCTGCCCGGTCTCGATGTTGAGCACCTGCACGCGCGGCTGCTCGCCATGGCGCTGGGTCATGAATGTCACGTCCTGGCCCACCGGCGAATAGCGCGGCGTCACCACCGAAACCTCACCATTGGTCAGATAGCGCACATTGGCGCCGTCCTGATCCATGATGGCGAGGCGCTTGCGCCGGTTCTCCTTGGTGCCGGATTCGTCGACGAAGACGACACGGGTGTCGAAGAAGCCGCCGAGCCCGGTGATCTTGGAGAAGATCGCATCCGAGATGATGTGGCCGACGCGGCGGCTGTTGCTCGGGTCGGTGAAATACTGCTGACCGTCGGTCTGAGTGCCGGTGGCGACGTCCCAGAGGCGGAATTCGGCGCGGATGCGGCCGGCCTCGCGCGCCACGCGGCCCGTCACAAGTGCCTGTACGCCGGCGCCCTGCCAGGCCTGGAACTGCGGCGCGGCGTCGAAGGGCGGGTTCTTCTCGGGGAAGCGGCTCTTGTCGACCGGCAGGAAATAGCCGCAGCGCTTCAGGTTGTTGGTGATGACGCCGGAAACCAGCACGCCGCCGTCGCCGGCGAAGTCGGCGATCGCGATCGGCATCGGCTGGAAGGAGCCGCCGCTGAGGTTGATGACGAGCTCGGCCTTCGCAGCCGCCGGCACGAGCAGGCTGGCGCCAGCCATGGCGAGGAGGCCGCGACGCGTCGGCGCGGAGCCAAGGAAGGGGAGGGGGGTGCGGTCGATCAGGGTCACAGTACGTCCCTTGCGTCGAAATTGACGACGACATCACGCCAATCGTCATAGTAGGCGGCGAATTGAGCCGGAATGCGCAACGGCGCGCAGCGGCGGGTCGCGGTCAGCGCCGAATCGGCGGCGACGCGGAAAAGCGGGTCGGATGAGGAGTTGATGACACCGGGCTGGCCGGCGAGCGAGCCGTCCGTGTTCAGCTTCATCCGCACCGAAGGCACGATGTTGGTGCCGCCATGCGCATTGGCGAGCGCGATCGGCACGTTCCAGCACTTCAGGAGCTGGTCCTGGATGATGCCGATGAGCTGCGCACGCAACGAGGGGCTGAGCTTCTGCGAGGAGCCGGTCTGGGTGCCGAGCGAGGCGGTGCGGTTGATCTGCGGCGCCGAAGCACCGGTCGACTGCGCCTTCTCCTTCGACTGCAGCAGGCGCTCGATGTCGCTGGCGTTGAAGTTCTTGGCGAGCTGGGCTTCCTTCTTCGCCTTGGCCTCGGCCTCCTGCCTGGCCTTGGCTTCAGCGGCGATCTTTGCCTTCTGCTCGGCTTCCGCCTTGGCCTTCGCGATGGCCTCAGCCTTTTCCTTGGCGGCCTTCTCGGCCTCCGCCTTGGCGAGCGCTTCGGCCTTGGCCTTGGCCTCGGCTGCCTTCTTCGCCTGCGCGTCCGCCTCGGCCTTCGCCTTGGCGGCGGCCTTGGCCTCTTCCTCGGCCTGCTTTGCCTTGGAGGCGAGCTCGGCCTCCGCGGCGAGCTTGGCGAGTTCCTCGCGCTTCTGCTCGGCCTCGCGGGCGGCTGCCGCCTCGCTCTTCTGGGGGGGCTGCTTCGCCTGTTCCGGCGGCTTAACCTCGGGCTTGGGCTGCTCTATCGGGCGGGCAGGGGGCGTCGGTGCGGAGGCGTTGTCCTCCGCCGTCTTCAATTCAGGCGGGCGGGAGGGCGGGGCGGGGTTGTCGGCCTTGGCCTCGCCTGCTTCCTTGTGTTCGACCGTGTCGGACTGGCGCTCGGCGCGGGGCGTCGGCTTCTCCTCGACCTTCTGCGCATTGCGCTCGCCGCGCGTGACCTGGTTCAGCGCATTGGGGTCGACGAGCTCGACGGCGATCGCCTCCTGATGGTCCGGCAGCGGCGATGGCGACGAGAACGCAAGCAACCCCACGACGAGCGCCGTCATGTGGCCGAGCGCCGACACCAGCATGCCAGGTTCGGAGGTCGAAAGCTTCACGCCCTTACGTACCCTTACTTCCACCGTCCTCAGCGGGCGGTCGGTTCCGTCACCAGCGCGACCCGCTTGAAGCCGGCGGCGGTGATGGTCGACATGACCGATGCGACGCGGCCGTAATCGACCAGCTTGTCGGCGCGCACATAGATGCGTTCGTCGAAGCCCTGCTTGGCGAGACCCTGCAGCTTCGTGACGAGGTCAGGTTCCAGCGTCGGCTCGTCCTGCAGGAAGATCTGGCCCTTGCCGTCGATGGCGATCGTGACCGGCTTCTGGTCGACATTGATCGGCTTCGCTCCGGTCTGCGGCAGATCGAGCGGCACGCCGGTCGCGATCAGCGGCGCCGCGACCATGAAGATGATGAGCAACACCAGCATGACGTCGATGAACGGCGTCATATTGATCTCGGCGATGGCGTGGTGGCGGCGGGCGCGCCGGCCCCGGCGACCTCCGCCCTGCGGCGCTGCGGCTGCGGACATTCCCATCGTTCAGGCCCTCACGCCGCCATGCGTTCGTCGATCTGCCGCGACAGGATCGCGGAGAACTCGTCGGCGAAGGCCTCCAGGCGCCCTTGTGCCTTGGCGACCTCGGCCTGGAGCTTGTTGTAGGCCATCAGCGCGGGAATGGCGGCGAAGAGGCCGATGGCCGTGGCGAAGAGCGCTTCGGCGATGCCGGGCGCGACCACGGCCAGCGAGGAATTCTTCGAGACGGCGATGGCGGTGAAGGAGGTCATGATGCCCCAGACCGTGCCGAACAGGCCAATGAAGGGCGCGGCCGAGGCGATGGTCGAGAGCACGAGCAGCTTCGATTCGAGCCGCTCCGTCTCGCGCTGGATGGTGACGTCGAGCACCTTGTCGATCCGCTGGGAGAGGCTGGCGACCGAGCGGCCGCCATTCTCGAAGGAGCGCTTCCACTCCCGCATCGCGGCGACGAAGACGGCTGCCATGTCATTGACCGGCTTGCTGGCGAGGTCGCGATAGAGCTCCTCGAGCGAACGGCCCGACCAGAACACCTCCTCGAAGGCGTCCATGTCCTTGCGGGTGCGCCGGTAGAGCAGGGTCTTGTCGATGATGATCGACCAGCACCAGACCGAGGCGCCGAGCAGGCCGAGCATGACCAGCTTGACGACGATATGGGCGTGCCAGAACAACGTCCAGAACGACATGTCGATCTGCGGCGCAGCCTGCGCGACGTCGGCGGGGTTCATCCTGTCATCCTTCCAACCCAGGCGGTGCGATCGGCTGTCCGGTCCAGAGCCCCGGCTCCGATCCAAAACCCGCCGCTCGTGTCGCGGGAGACCCACGCCGCCGCCCGTTTCGCGATCCGGGGAAATGCCGTAACCCGTCTTTCGCGCGCGAATCCGGCGAAAGATGGGCCGAAACGGGGTTTCCCACGGAACACATGCTCCGGGTCGAGTTAAGACCCCAGCAAGGTTAATGTCGGGTATACGGGGCGATCAACTGACCATTCGGAAGAGCTACGGGCAACAGAAAGCCCGCCCCGGTTGACCGGGGCGGGCTCGTTTCGCGCATTGATTGCGGGTTTGCCAGGCCTCAGGCCGCGTCGGGCTGGGCAGGCGGCGTGGCCGGAGGGTTGTTGCGGCGCTCGTTCATGAACTGGTCGAACTCGGCCTTGTCGCGGGCCATGCGCAGGCGGCCGAGGAAGTCATGGAACTCGCGCTGCTCCTCCTCGAGCCGGCGCAGCGTCTCGTTGCGGTACTCGTCGAAGGCGCGGTTGCCGCTCGAAGGTTCGCGGCCCCAGCCGCCGAAGCCGCCGCCGAAACCGCGAACATCGCGGCCAGCCATGCGCTCGCGGATGCGGTCCATCTTGTCCTGCAGACGGCTCATCCGGTGTTCGTAACGGTCTCTCGCGTATCCACAACCCATGCGTCCACTCCAGAAAAGAAAAGCCAGGGTCGCCAGACCCAGCGGCCAGAACACGATGAAGCCGAGAACCGCGAAAGCGATCCAGGCTCCCTTACCATATTCGTCCAGCTTATCGACGATCGGCATTGCTCCCTCACCATGACAAGGCGTGAATGTAAATCACATTTACATAGATGCGCGCGACGCTCCGACTTGTCAAGAATGCCTCTTTCAAAAATCGTCAGGCCGTTGGTGGCGAGGCGGTTTCCGGGCCGATGCCGAGGCCCTGGAGATAGATCAGCATGCCGGCCTCCAGCAGCTCGGCCGCCGACATCGGCAAGGGCCGGCGTCCGCCATCCGCTCGGCCGAACAGCGCGGCAATGCCGTGCGACATCGCCCAGATATGCAGCGCCATCATCAGCGCCGGCGGGCGCTTGTTAGCGGGCAGCCCGGCGATCAGCGCTTCCGCGGCCTGGCGCAGATTGGCGAAGGCGCGGTCGGCGGCGGCGCGCAATTCGGGGCTGGCATCGAGCGGGACGCCTGCCTCGAACATGGCGGAATAATAGGCGGGTTCGTCATGGGCGAAGGCGAGATAGGCGCGGCCGAGCCGGTGGAACGCCGTCTCGGGATCAGGGCGGCCCTGATCCCAGGCGCGCGACAGCGTTGCCTCGAAGGCCTGGAAGCCGCGCGCCGCGACATCGGCCAGCAACTCGTCGCGATCGCGGAAATGCCGATAGGGTGCGGCGGGGCTGACGCCGGCCATGCGGGCGGCCTCGGCGAAGGTGAAGCCGTTGGGTCCTTTCTCGCCGATCAGCCCGAGCGCAGCCTTCACCAGCTCCTCCTTGAGGTTGCCATGGTGATAGCCGCGGGGCGTTTCGGGGCGGTCGCGCTTCCAGCTCAT
>JARYGW010000082.1:0-16714 GCA_033792295.1 Allobosea sp. | reverse complement strand
CGACAGACATCGCGAGGTGGAAGCGACTGACGGTCTACACCCGCCCACAGATGGAGGAGATCCTGGTCGGTAAGCTGATAGCCACCTCGGCCAAGCAGATCGGCATGTTCCTCGCGATCCTGGCCGTTGTTAGCGCAGCGATCGTCGCCTTCATCATCTACACGCTGACAATGGACAAGATACGCGAGATCGCTGTGCTGAAGCTGATCGGTACCCGCAATCGCACGATCGCATCCATGATCCTGCAGCAGGCAATCGTGCTCGGGCTGATTGGCTTCGTCGTTGGCAAGATCACGGCCACCTTTGCAGCGCCGTTGTTTCCGAAATTCGTCCTCCTCCTCACCGTCGATACCGTGATCGGAGTCATTGCGGTCGTCGTAATATGTGCGCTTGCCAGCGTCGTCGCGATCCGAATGGCGCTAAGGGTCGATCCCGCCGAGGCGATCGGTGGCTGAGATGAGCGCCGGGATCCTCATCGAGAATATCAGGAAGCGATATGGCAGCGGCTCTACCGCCGTCGATGCGCTCAAAGACGTCACTATGCGGGTCGCGCCCGGCGAGGTCGTCGGTCTGATTGGCCCCTCCGGGTCCGGCAAGAGCACGTTGCTCAAAGCCCTGGGGGCAGTCATCGATCCGAGCGGCGGACGCATGACTCTCGGCGGCGATCTGATCTATGACGATGGATGGAAGATCCGCGATCTGCGCGCGTTGAGGCGCGACAAGATCGGCTTTGTCTTCCAGGCGCCTTACCTCATTCCCTTTTTGGACGTGACCGACAATGTCGCCCTGCTTCCCATGCTTGCCGGCATCCCAAATCACGAAGCGCGGGAGCGCGCGCGAGAGCTTCTAAAGGCACTCGATGTCGAGCACCGTGCCGATGCGATGCCATCGCAGCTATCCGGCGGCGAGCAGCAGCGCGTTGCCATCGCGCGAGGATTGATCAACCGGCCGCCTGTCATTCTTGCCGACGAGCCGACCGCCCCGCTCGACAGTGTGCGCGCCTTGACCGTGATCCGGATACTCAACGACATGGCTGTCAAATTCGGAACGGCGATCATCGTCGTCACGCACGACGAAAAGATCATCCCCACCTTCAGGCGCATCTACCACATCCGCGACGGAGTCACCCACGAAGAAGCAGGCGAAGGACGCGGCTTCGACACAGGCCCGTGAGTACGATTATCTTCCCGCTGCAACGACGGTGGTGTTTGCTGACCGGAAGCTGACGACAATTCCTGCCGATCTTCAGTAACCCGTCAGCGCCTCGATGATTTCCTCCATCAACAACACAGCCCAGGAGAAGAAATCATAAGAATGACATTGGCAGTGCTTGCATTGCTCGCGGCGCTTCTGGCAACGGCCGCGTTTGCTGGAGAAGCGTGCGACGTTCCGCCTCAGAAGAGGCAATCCTTCGAAGTTCTCAGGAAGCTTGCGGGCGACTTCGGATGGACCATCGACAAGATGAAGATCGACGATGGCTGCCACGAGCTTCGGGTCACTGACACCAGCGGAAACGTCCTCAAGGTGAGGATCGATCCCGCAACGCTCGAAGTCGTCGATGGCCGCGTCACTCGAAAGGCCCGTCGCCACAGCGTTGCGGGAACCACGAGAACAACGCGGCGCACACGAAAATCCGTCGCGGCAATGGCGATGTGAAATGTGGAGCCCAGGCGGACTACCCGGACAAAAGCCTTATGGAGGCACGGCAGCGACTGGCATGATCCGCCACCGATCTCACGATGTGGTCACATCGCGCCCGACCCTGGTGCGCTCTGTACCAACAGCCTTGTTGATCCGGCCTCTTCTTCGACCGATGATCGAGATGAACGTCGTTTTTGATAAGAAGCGGCCAAGCTTCCGCAACGCGAGACAATCTGACACGGCGCCACCACTGACCAAACGCTATATCGTTTCCGCCATAAGGAAGCGGGTTGGTGCACAGCGACATCCACATTGATGGCATTCCGATCTTTTGCGTCTCGTGCGAGGCGCGCCATCGTGGTGTCTGTGGCGCGCTCGAGTCAGATCAACTGGCGTCCCTCGCTAGAACCTCGCGCCGGTGGATTGCAGAGCGCGGGACAGAACTCATGGGCGCGAGCAAGCCGATCGAAAGCTACGCCAACGTTGTTTCGGGCGTCGTGAAATTGGAAAAGACGCTCTCCGACGGTCGCCAACAAATCGTTGCATTGCAATTTGCGACTGATTTTCTTGGCAGACCCTTCAGCGACGAAAATTCGCTCTATGCCGAGGCCGCGACCAAGGTTTTGCTGTGTGTTTTCCCGAGGCAGGCGCTTGAGCGGACGATGCAAGATTCGCCAGCACTCAAACGTAGAATCGTCAGGCCCTTATCGAACTGGACGAAGCGCGCAATTGGCTCGTGGCCCTTGGGCGCAAGACTGCAAGCGAGAAGGTTGCCAGCTTCCTCTTGATGATTGCTCGACATATTGGCGGAGCTGCAGCACCGGATCAGGGCTGCGCCCAATTTGAACTACCCCTAACGCGCTCCGATATCGCTGCTTTCCTCGGCCTAACACTCGAAACGGTAAGCCGGCAGATCAGCCAGCTACGCGACGATCGAGTCATTGAGATCGAGAAGAGCCGGCAGATCGCCATCCCCGATATCGATCGCCTAAGCGCACTCGCAGGCGACTAACGGATTTCAGCCACGCAAGCGCAACGCGGGCAGTATATACTCACGGCCGAAAGCGACATGGCGCCGTTTTGCTACGAAAAAACAACGCAACATAAACCCCACCATATCCGGATTCTCGACAGCACCGCTATGCCCGAGCACGAGAAGAGCCTCGGCCAAATCGCTGGCGCAGGATTCGTCTTCGAGATGCTCGCGTCGCAACCTCTCAAGTGAATAGCGAGTTTCTCCTCCCCGCATCAACGCTAGATCATATGCTGGAAACAGCGTTATCTCTTCAAAATGATGCACTCCGCTTATGAAGCTCTCTATAATCTTTCCGACATCCAAGCACAACTTTTGATTCGCATGAGCAGGCAGCGAATCAGCAATGGATTCGAGTACTTCACACAGGATGAGGACCTCGTCCCACGCTTTGTCGGCGATCGAGGCTATGCTCGATTGACAATTCCAACTAGGAATATTGTTTCCGTTTGAGCCGATTGTGGATGCGCCCTTCATATCCACAATCCGTCATAAACCCAAAGCGAGCCGAATTTATACGAAGAATTACGACCAACGAATTCATCAATACTTCTTTCATCGAATAATTTAATTCCAATATGAAGCCCGTCACACCGGCACTCAAGCCACTCGACCTGCTCAAATGCCTTGAGACACCACTCCACATTAGACGAAGCTTTATTCCGCCCCTGCACACATAAATCATCAGACAGAGCTTTGCTGGTTTCACTCAATCTCAAAGGTCTGCCCGATCTTACGGACACTGTATCCTCCCCGTGCAAATCTCCGGTTCAAGATCATTGCGCGCGTGGCCGGAAATGCGCTCTGACGCCAAAAGCCGTCTCTCAAACAATCCTGAAGCTAACCTGAAACCTGGATGCTTGTATTGATCCACATCAAGACACGCACTGCCTTCAGCTTAGCAAGAGCAAGCTCGTTGAGGTCGAGCTCAGCGTTGGCGGAATCCCGCGCGGGCATGGGTTAGAGGTCTGGCCTGCTGCCGGTTTCGATTTCCGCCGAGGTGTGACGCTTGTACCGACCTTCAGCCCGCTCTGGCTTCGTTCCTGTTGCGCTTGCATTCGTCTGCGATCAGCAATGGTGCGTGTCGCAAGGGCGCAGGACGCCGGGCCCTTGAAGCCCCGGCTATGTCAGCCTAGCGTCCACTTTATGCGAGGTGCGACACAATCAGGCCGCGAGGATGACACAAGCGCGAAGGGCCGGGCTGGCCCGATTAATGATCCGCTGGCCAGAGAAGCGAGACTGGCTTCGGGCCAATGGCTGCCGAGGCGGATCGATGGCGGAATTCTGCGAAACTTACGAATTAGCATGTCAAGCCGCAGTGTATTGGACGAAATCGGCTGCAGTGGAATCAGATGAGCGCGCTGACGAATACCGCAACCTCGTTGTCGAGATGGAACGGGAGTGTCAGGATTTCCGTGTGCGGGCGGCCATAATGGACCCGAAGGAGGTTCTCGATGGCACGACGCAAAGCTCCCCGCATTCCTGACGCGCTCCTGGATCAGTTGCTGGCCGGCGCCGATCCCAAGACAGCGTTCGACGCCAATGGTCTGCTCGACGATCTGAAGAAGGCTCTGGCCGAGCGGGCCCTGAACGCCGAGATGGATCATCACCTGGCCGGCGACGAGGCCGGCAACAGCCGTAACGGTTACGGCCGCAAGACGGTGACGACCGAGACCGGCCGGATCGAGCTGGAGATTCCGCGCGACCGGCAGGCGAGCTTCGATCTGCAGCTCATCGCCAAGTACCAGCGCCGTTTCCCCGGTTTCGACGACAAGATCATCTCGATGTACGCCCGCGGCATGAGCGCCCGCGAGATCGTCGGGCATCTGCGCGAGCTCTACGGCATCGAGGTCTCGCCCGATCTGATCAGCGCGGTCACCGACGCGGTACTCGAGGAGATCGCCGCCTGGCAGGCACGGCCGCTGGAACCCGTCTATCCCCTGGTCTTCTTCGACGCCCTGCGCGTCAAGGTCCGCGACGAAGGCATCGTCCGCAACAAGGCCGTGCATATCGCGCTGGGCGTCCGCGCCGACGGCGCCAAGGAGATTCTTGGCCTCTGGCTGGAGCAGAATGAGGGCGCGAAGTTCTGGCTGCGCGTCATGAACGAGCTGCGCAACCGCGGCGTCGAGGACATCCTGCTCGCCGTCGTCGACGGCCTGAAGGGATTCCCCGACGCGATCCGGGCCGTCTTCCCGGAGGCGATGGTCCAGACCTGCGTGGTTCACCTGCTGCGCCACAGCCTCGACTTCGTCTCCTACAAGGATCGAAAGCCCGTCGCCGCCGCGCTGAAGATGATCTACCGCGCCGTCGATGCCGAAGCCGGCGAAGCGGAGCTACGCACCTTCGAGGAAGGCCTCTGGGGCCGCCGCTATCCGGCCATCGCCCAGAGCTGGCGCCGCGCCTGGAGCGAGGTCGTGCCGTTCTATGCCTTTCATTTCGACGTGCGACGGATCTTGTACACGACGAACGCCATAGAGGCCCTGAATGCCAAGCTGCGCCGCGCCGTTCGGGCCAGAGGTCACTGCCCGACCGACGAAGCCGCCATGAAGCTCCTCTTCCTCGTCTTGAACCGATCCGAAAAGGAGTGGAAGATGGCGCCCCGTGAGTGGGTTATGGCCAAGGCCCAGTTCGCCGTCATCTTCGGCGAGCGCTTCACAAGGGCCATGGCGGCCTGATGTTCAACCCGCCGCCCGCACACGGAAATCCTGACACTCCCGATGGAACGCGAGATGCTGGCGATAGCGGAGCCTCGCCGGACTGGGCGCGGCGACCAGTACACCTGAGGCGGAGTGATGCGCGAAATGCAACTCTCACCTTACGGTCGATGACTTCGACCGCAATGTCGTTTGCAGTGAAGCCTGCGTGCCTGCCTCCGGGCAGCTGTGGATTCACGATTCCCGCCCGCCCGTCGATGAGCATGTGTCGACGACGCAGCCGGCGCATCGTGTATCATCATGAACACACCATGGCCTTCTTGGCCAACGGGAACGGGGCCCGGAGAGCTGCCGGGCCCCGATATCAAGCGTTTCGGCCGATCAACGCGGCGCAACGCGGACGCCGACCCATGAGCCGGAGCACCTCAGCCGCCTGTCCTAGAGACCTTTGCCGCCGGACACACCGGAGCCGGGCCCCCATTTTTCGACCTTCCCGCCGACGACCTCCAGCGTCACCGGGTGAATTCTGACTCGCAGGATGGTTCCGTTAACATCCGTCACACGGAGTCGATAACACCCGTCTCCGATCCTCGCGCTGGAGATGGCCCAGCCAAATTCATCGGCGAGTTTCGACACGGCGGCCAGGGATTGCCTTGGCTCCGCCGGGTTCCTGCATCCATCTTCGGCAAAAGCAGCTGCTGCCGGTGTCATGGCAAGAAGGGCGAGCATAACCTTCATCTTCTGCATGGCCTGTTCCTCGGTTCAGGTTGTCGATGCAGAAAGCCTATGCCGACAAGCTGACGTGATGCTGAAGGCTCCCGATGCTTTGCTTCAGAAGCACGTCAGCGTCAGATGAATTTCAATTTTGCGGAAGATGCAGGCAATGGGCGACGAATGACGACATCGCCGCATAGACGATTGCGCGCTGGCGTTATAATCGGGCTCATGGCCGGGCCGTTCCGCTTGACGACAGGACCCTGCTGATCGTCGACGAGGCCGGCATGGTCGGCACGCGCAACATGGAGGCCGTGCTGACGGCGGCGCACGATGCCGGAGCCAAGGTCGTGCTGGTCGGCGATCGTCGGCAGCTTGCCTCGATTGCCGGCGCCAGAGCCCTCAGGGCCGTCGCCAATATGGTCGTCCGGTCCGCCGTCATGACCGAAGTCCGGTGTCAGGAGGTGGACTGGCAGAAGGCTGCCATCATCGTGATGGCGCGCGGGGATTCCGAAGCGGGTATGCGTGCCTACGCCATGCATAACCGGCTGGAGCTGGTCTCCGGCACCGAGGCCGCACAGGAGCGAACGATCGAAGCATGGCGCGAGTTGCGACAGGCCTATGGTGAGGACGTGCTAGGTACGCGGCGCAACGCCGACGCCGCCGATCTGAACCGTAGGGCGCTGGCGTTGCTGAAGCAGGAAGCACGACTTGGACCGGATATCGTCGCGCTGCCGGCGATCGACCGCGCCGACAAGCGGGTGGATATTGCTCTTGCCGTTGGTGACCGGCTCCGCTTCGGCGAAACCCTGCCGCAGCACAGCATTCGCAACGGCAACCGTGCGACAGTGCGAGCCATCACTGCGAAGGAAGCAGGAAAGGCCCGCATCGCGTTCGATCTCGACGACGGGCGCCGCCTTGATCTGGACTGGGGCGAGTTGACCCGCGAGCCGCGCTACGACCGCAAGCGCACGCAACCTCGCATCGTTCATGCCTATGCTGGCACGGCGCACTCGGTGCAGGGCCGCTCGGCGGCTACCTCGATCGTTTACATCGCCCGCCAGACCGATGCGCGCGAAATCTATGTCAGCCTCAGCCGGCACCGGCACGATAGCCGCACGGCTCATCATCGTCATCGTCGATCATCATCCCTCCGTCTGCGTCGCCACGACCCGCCAGAGATCGTCCGGCACCGCCGGGTTGCGGGCGAACGTCCAGATGCCGACGTTGCGCAACGGGGTCGAGACATTGCGGAAGAACAGGCTCACGGGGCGGCGCGGGAGCTTGAAGGATTCGCTGGTGAAGCGGATCGACACCTCCATCCGCTCCTCTTCGACCCGAGCCTCAATGATCTCGGGCTCGATGCGCGAGAACACGGTTTCAACCATCTCCTCCCCAGCCTCCTCGCGCTCGCCGATCGTCTTGCTGAAGGCATCGTAGACCTCGGGCGAGAGCCAGCGGCTCAAGGCATCCCGATCCCCCGCGTCGAAGGCTGAAATGACCGTTTCGTAGGTGACGAGTGCCTTTCCGACGAAAGCCTCGACCGAGGCCGTGCGGTCTCGTTGCAAGATCTCGCACATCGCTGCGGCAGTGCGCGATGCGATCGCGGACAGAGCAAGCAGGTTGGGCTTCTGCGTCCCCTGATCGCCTACGGCTTGCTACGTCTGCTCTGGGGTCCCAGCCTGCCCGAGCGAGGTTAATTGCTGTGTGAACCAGACGAGGTTCCAATAGATGCAGATCAGCCAAAGCAGCGTGCTCAGCCCGGTGCTGTCGGCTTCATGGGGCATCGCGACCTCCTTATCCTGGCTCCGGCTCCCGGCGTGCTTCAGCCTTCATGGTCCGTGCCGACAATGCGCGGCAGAGTCTCGAACTGATGGAAGGGCGGCGGCGAGGACAGGGTCCACTCCAGCGTCGTCGCGCCCTCGCCCCAGGGATTGTCGCCGGCCGGACGCTTGCGCCAGAATGCCTCGGCGACCATCGCGGCGAAGACGAGCAGGCTCGCCGCCGAGATGTAGGAGCCGATCGAGGAGACGAAGTTCCAGCCGGCGAAGGCATCGGGATAATCGGCATAATGGCGCGGCATGCCCGCCAGCCCGAGGAAATGCTGCGGGAAGAACACCATGTTCACACCAACGAACATCATGACGAAATGCAGCCGCCCGAGCCATTCATTGGTCAGATAGCCACTCATCTTCGGGAACCAGTAGTAGAAGCCCGCGAAGATGCCGAAGACGGCGCCGAGCGACAGCACGTAATGGAAATGGGCGATGACGTAGTAGGTGTTGTGCAGGACGCGGTCGACGCCGGCATTGGCCAAGACCACGCCGGTGACGCCGCCGATGGTGAACAGCACGACGAAGCCGATCGCCCAAAGCATGGGAACGCGGAAGCTGATCGAACCGCCCCACATCGTCGCGATCCAGGAGAAGATCTTGATGCCCGTCGGCACCGCTATGACCATCGAGGCGAAGGCGAAATAGCGCTGGGTGTTGAGCGACAGCCCGGCGGTGAACATGTGGTGCGCCCAGACGACGAAGCCGATGAGGCCGATCGCGACGATGGCATAGGCCATGCCGAGATAGCCGAAGATCGGCTTCTTCGAGAAGGTCGAGACGACATGGCTGACGATGCCGAAGGCCGGCAGGATCATGATGTAGACTTCGGGGTGGCCGAAGAACCAGAACAGGTGCTGGTACAGGATCGGGTCGCCGCCGCCGGCGGGATCGAAGAAGGTCGTGCCGAAATTGCGGTCGGTCAGCAGCATGGTGATCGCGCCCGCGAGCACCGGCAGCGCGAAGAGCAGCATGAAGGCCGTGACCAGCATCGACCAGGCGAAGAGCGGCATCTTGTGCAGCGTCATGCCGGGTGCGCGCATGTTCAGGATCGTGGTGATGAAATTGATCGCGCCCAGGATCGAGGCCGCGCCGGAGAGGTGGATCGAGAGGATGACGAAATCGACCGCAGGGCCGGGCTGCCCGGTCGCGGCGGAAAAGGGCGGATAGAGCGTCCAGCCGCCGCCGTGGCCGGTGGTGCCCGGCGCGCCCTCGACGAAGAGCGAGCAGAGGAACAGCACGAAGGAGGCAACCAGCAGCCAGAACGAGACGTTGTTCATCCGCGGGAAGGCCATGTCCGGCGCGCCGATCATCAGCGGCACGAGCCAGTTCCCGAAGCCGCCGATCAGCGCCGGCATGATGACGAAGAAGATCATGATCAGGCCGTGGGCGCTGACGACGACGTTGAACACCGCCGGGCTGGAGAAGATCTGCATGCCGGGCTGCTGCAGCTCCATCCGCATGGCGACGGACAGGGCCGTGCCCAGCACCCCGGCGCAGCAGGAGAAGATCAGGTAGAGCGTGCCGATGTCCTTGTGGTTGGTCGACAGGAACCAGCGGGTCCAGAAGCCGGGCCTGTGGTCGGCGGTCTCGACGTGAGCTGTCATCTCATTCTCCCTACGAGGCGCAGTGGCTCGGCCCGTGTCGCGGCCAGATCCCCCGCTTGCGGCGCCGCTACCCGCTCAGCGCGGCTGCGGCGGACGAGCACGATCTCCGCGATGACAGACAACGCGATTTCCTCAGGCGTGTGCGCGCCGAGAGCGAGTCCCGCCGGGGCGTGAATCCGATCGATCGCCTGGCGGTCGAAACCGATCTTGCGCAGATAGGCCAACACCAGCCCGGCGCGCTTGCGACTGGCGATCAGCGCGATATGGCCGACCTCGCTCGCGAGCAGGCGGCGAAGCGATTCATGGTCGCCGCGATGCTGCGTTGCGACGACCGCGAAGTCTCCGGCCACCGGCGTCACCGCCACATAGTCAGGATCGTCGGCGATGATGCGGGAGGCCTCGGGAAACCGTTCCGCAACGGCCATGGCGTCATCGACGACGACCGAGAATCCCAACAGAACGCCGAAGTGGCACAGGCATTCGGCAACGCGGCCATGCCCCAGAATCCAGAGCGCAGGTCTCGGCAAGACGGGCTCGACATAGACCCGCATCCGGCCGCCGCAGGGCATGCCCGCGCCGAGCACCTCGCTGTCGAGGTCGACCTCGACGAGTTGCGGCGTGCCGCTGGCACAGGCTTCGACCGCGGCGTGCGCGATCGTGGATTCGGCACAGCCGCCGCCGCCCCACCCGGCGATGACTTCGCCCTCGACGTCGAACAGCGCCTTCGCGCCAATGCGGCCTGCGCTGGAACCCTGCGCCTCGACGACGACTCCGAGCGCGAAGGCACGGCCGGCAGCAGATAGTTCGGCAGCCAGCAGGAGGATATCCGTTCCGGTAAAATCGGCGGAGCGCACGCCCATGGCATCCCATCCCAGAAGGCTGGGCCCGCCATGCTCAGGGAATCCCGCCGGTCAGCTGTTCCGCATGGACGATGGCGTTGCCCAGTTCCGTCATGTTGCGCTTTTAGAAAAAGCGAACAACCGAATTTAATGGCAGGTTGAATGCAGAAAAAATGCTACAAAGGTCTCGGAGGCGCTGCACATGGATATCGAGCTGGCCCGAACCTTCCTGGAGATCGTGCGGATGCGCAGCTTCGTGCGCGCCGCCGAGCAGCTCAACGTCAGCCAGACCGCGGTCAGTGCGCGCGTCAAGGCCCTGGAAGAACAGCTCGGGCGGCCGCTTTTCATCCGCAACAAGAACGGTGCTTCACTGACGCCCGCGGGCGAGCAGTTCCTACGCTATGCGCCAATGTTCGTGCAGCTCTGGCAGCGGGCGCGGCATCAGGTCGCGGTTCCGCCGGGGCGGCGCGCCGTGCTCAGCATCGGCGGCGAGCTCAGCCTCTGGCACCCCTGGCTGATGGACTGGCTGCGCTGGATGCGCGGTACGGCGCCCGACATCGCCCTGCGTGTCGAGGTCGGCCTGCCCGAAAGCCTGACCCATCAGGTTTCGACCGGCGCGCTCGACATCGCTGTGATGTACCAGCCGCGGCACCGGCCGGGCGCGCGCGTCGAATTGCTGCTCGAAGAAAAGCTGGTTCTGGTCTCGACCACCGCCGACACCGAAACCGCAGGGGCAGACAATTACGTCTATGTCGACTGGGGCCCGGACTTCGCCCGGCATCACGAACTCAGCTTCCCCGACGAGAACAACCCCGGCCTGTTCGTCAGCCTGGGGCCGCTCGCCCTGAGCTATGTCCTCGAGGTCGGCGGCTCGGGCTATTTCCGCCAGCGGATCGTCGCGCCACACATCGCCGCCGGCCGGCTGCATCTCGTCGCGGATGCGCCGAGCTTCCTCTACCCGATTTATGCCGTCTGTTCGGCCCAGGCCGATGACGAGCTGGTCAGCCTCGCCCTTGCCGGGTTGCGCAATATCGCCGCGTCAGATGTCGTGAACGCGGCGCCGGTCCAGGCCTCCAACAGCGATGCGCCGATGCAGAACGAGGTTTCCTCGATCCCGCCAAACAGGACATCCGGGTTGCCGACCGCAGAGTAGTCCCCCGGATAAGATATCAGGGACGCCCTACCGCAATAGTCACCGGGCTAGCCTGGCGGCCGGAGGGCATTTGGCGAACCGCCGTTTCGGCATCGTTTACGGGTAAGCGGTCGAGCCGACCTGCGCTTCGGCGAGCTCTGCCGGATAGGTCACCTTCCCGTCGTTCGTCGTCCGAGCTCCCGGCGTCGGCGTGGCATGCTCGATCTGTCCTGGCCCCATCAGGTGATCGACCGGATGCCCGTTCAGAACAAGATAGTCGGTGATGATGCGGCGGTGACATCGCCACCACACGGCCTCCGAGCACATCAACGCCACGCGACGATCCATCCCAAGGCGCAACGCCCGCCCAAGCGCATCGCCGAACGCGTCGCTCAGCGCATAATCGGCGTAGTTGTGAAAGCTCTGGTTCCGCCACAGCGCGTTGAGCCGATCGTCCACTCCGTCCTGCTTCGCGCGGCGTCCGCCAAGCTCGGGGATGTGGCAGTAACCGATCTGGAAGCGCTCCAGATCATGGGGCAACCGGTCGATATTGAACTCTGGATTAGCTCGCGATCGTGGAAAGGTGCGGACGTCGATCAGGAGATCGACCGCAGCCCCCTGCAGCATCCCCACGAATTCGGCGAGGGAGCGGTCGGAATGGCCGATCGTGGTGAACTGGGCCATCATCAGCCGATCTTCGTCAGGGCGGCGTCCTTATGAGCTGCGATATGCTCGCTCCTGTCGCTCCTGATTTCGTATTGCGGCTCCTCCTGCGAGGCGCGATGCCGGTGGCCCTTGTAGTCGAAATCGGCGTGATGGACCCTGATGATCCTGCCGCTCACCATTCCGGCCTCGGAATTCCAGCGGACGTGATCGCCGACCTTGAACTTGTCCATAACGTTCTGCCTTCGGGGTGGAATGCGCGATCGACGAAACTTGTTCCGGGCGCGTGCGAGGACTGGGCGCTGATCTGTGAGAGACGGCGCGCGCCGCGCAATCAACCAGCATGGCGGCGATCGCTCGCAACATAACCGAAAGCGTCATTCCAACTCACATCGTGAGCCAGCATCAGGTCATATAGATCGACCAGAAGATTGAGGGGCAACTCATCGTCCGCCGCGATCTTCCTGGCTCGGCGAGGAGATCGTGTTCTTCTGCCCGACAGACGTCAAGCCTCCGGAACCGCGATCGGATCCCACGGTTCCTCCAGACGCCGTACCGTCATGTCGCGGGCAGAGCGCCTCGGCTTAGCCTGTCGCCGCAGGGCGCATCGTAACGCGATCCGTTGGTGCAGTCGCCGATCCGGCTCTCGCGTCGCCAGCGATATCGCTCTCATTTCGTTGCAGCTCCCTCCCACTCAGCCGTGGCATTCCGCGAGATCGAGGTCGAGCCTGCCGTCTTGGAGGAAAGCCGCGATGGCGGGCTCGAACGGCGAGGGATCGAGCCCGTTCGCTTCCAGCCAGGCATCGTCGTAGTAACTGTTGGAATAGCGGTCGCCGGAGTCGCAGATCAGGGTCACCAGCGACCCCGCCTCGCCCGCACTCGCCATGCGCGCCGCATGGAAGCACATCGCGGCGAAGTTCGTGCCGGTCGAACCGCCGACGCGCCGCCCGAGCCAACGCGAGAGCACCCGCATCGCCGCCAGCGAGACGGCATCCGGCACGCGCAGCATGGTGTCGATCACACCCGGCACAAAGGAGGGTTCCACACGCGGCCTTCCGATGCCTTCGATGCGCGAGGGGCGATCGCAGCGGCAGCCGAGATTGCGCGTGGAGAAACCCTCGAAGAAGGCGGAGCGCTCGACATCGGCCACAGAAAGCCGCGTCGCGTGGCGCTTGTAGCGGATGTAGCGGCCGATCGTCGCCGTGGTGCCGCCGGTTCCCGCGCTCATCACGACCCAGGACGGGATCGGGTGGCGCTCGCTCGCCAGTTGCCGGAATATCGACTCGGCGATGTTGTTGTTGCCGCGCCAATCAGTCGCCCGCTCGGCATGGGTGAACTGATCCATGAAATGGCCGGACAGGCGCGCCGCCAATTCGGCGGATTCGGCATAGATCCGTTCGCCATCGTCGATGAAGTGGCACAGGCCGCCATAATGCTCGATCGCGGCGATCTTTTCGGGCGAGGTGGAGCGCGGCATGACGGCGAAGAAGGGGATGCCGATCAAGCGTGCGAAATAGGCCTCCGACACCGCCGTCGAACCGGACGAGGCCTCGACCACCGCCGTGCCCTCGCGGATATGGCCGTTGCAGAGCGCATAGAGGAACAATGAACGCGCCAGCCGGTGCTTCAGGCTGCCGGTCGGATGCGTCGATTCATCCTTCAGGTACAGGTCGATCCCCGTCAGCGCCGGCACGTCCAGCTTCCACAGATGCGTGTCGGCGGAGCGACGTTGGTCTGCCTCGATCGCGGCAATTGCGCGGTCGACCCAGTTCCGGGCGGTCGCTACCTCGCCCTTGCCCAATCTGTTTTCCATTTGAGCGCTCCACCCCGTCGCGGGCAAATCATGTGCGGCATCTGGCGACGGTTCTTCGCCGGCGTAAAGCGCGGGCACGAGCAAGAGCCGAATCGGCAATGTTCAGAATTCGCGTGGTCGCGCGCCTGTCTCGGAACCCTGGCGCAGCGCTCTGATGGTCTCCGTGTTCGGACAATACCGCCCGTGGCGCAGGGGAGCGTCTTGCTGGCTGAGGTCGCTGCGGCATCGACGCGTCATCGCGCACCCCGCGCAGACGATCGTCATATCCCTCAGCACGCTCGCTTGCCTCTGCGCCAGTTGTTCGGGGTCGATCCCCAGGCGCCTGAGCAGTCGGGGAAGGAGGGCAGAGTCTGTCTCGCTGCGAGATACGAGCTGGCGCAGGTCGGCCTCGGGAATGGCATTGTCCCGGGCCAGTTCGGCCATCGCCGCCGGGCCGAGCGCTTCGAGCTTTCGCAGGTAGGATTGAACACGCCACCACTGGCGAACCGTTTCGACGATCTGCATGGCAACCCCCACGCCCCCACACGACTATCGCCCTGTTGGCAGCAACCTTCGTTGCGGTAGCTCAAACCTCCCGTCATCGCTTGCGCACTTGAGAAATGCCCTCTCCGCCTCCGGCCGAAGCCGATCTTCATCCATTGGGCGGTTGGCAGCGGCGCGATGCCATGGCAGCTCGGCGCAATATCGGAATTTACAATCCATCTTTTCTGCCATAAAGATAGATAGATAATACATCTTTTAGAGGAAGCCAACCATGACCGGCCTGCCGCGTGGCGCCGGCACCGACAGCACGTTGGTGCCGATGCTGATATGGGGACTTGTTCTGGTCGTTGTCGGAATGGCTTTCGTCATGCTGTTCGTGTAGCGCTCGCTCGGTTCCTGCGGGCGGCTGCGACGAAAGGCCCCTCTCACGCGTGTCCCGTCGGGAAGGAACGCCCTGTCGGGGTAGCCGGCCGGAACATGCGAGATGGTTCATGCGACTGACGCGATTTTCCGATTATTCACTCCGGGTCCTGATGTATGCGGCAAGTCGGGGTGAAGGCCTGATCACGATCGAGGAGACGGCTGCAACCTACCGGATTTCGCGTACGCATCTGATGAAGGTCTGCCATCGGCTCACCAGGGCTGGTTTCCTCCGGGCTATTCGCGGTCGCTCCGGCGGGCTCGTCCTGGCCAGAGCGCCGTCCGAAATCGGAATCGGCGAGGTCCTGCGCCTGACGGAGCCGGATTTCGCGCTGGTCGAGTGCTTCGGCGGCGGCGAGGACTGCGTGATGGCGCCGCGCTGCCGGCTCCAGGGCGTCCTTCATGAGGCGCTGGCTGCCTTCCTCGCCACGATCGATCGCTATACCCTGGCCGATCTGATGCTGAACCCGGCGGATTTCGGCCTCGCGCCGGCGGCTTGAGGCGGGACGTTGTAGCAACGCTCCGCGCGGCGGATGGCAGAAAGGAGCGGCCATAGATGCGGCTTGTGTTCGACCAAGCCTTCGGCCTCGACGAGGACAGTCTGCACGACGTCGTCGCGGCGCTGAGCGAGCGGTTGCGCGCGCATCCCCGCCTGCGCCGCCCGCTCGATCGCGTCGTCGGCAACCGCTGGGCCGAATTCGAGCACGACCTCACGCATTTCATCGCGGCGCTGGGCGCACGCACCGGCGACCACGGTGGCGGCCTGGCCGCGTTGTTCGATGCGTTTCCGGAACTGGCGCCCGAGCACGTCGCCGATGCGCGCGATCTCTTCGTGGAGTCCGCCCTGGCAATCCTGCCTCTTCATGCGGCTCCTTCGCTGTCGGACCTGGCAGACAGCGTCTGTGATCTGACCTTGCGCGCGTTGCGTCCGCAGTCGAGCGAAACCAGCGCGATACCGCTGCCCCGCCGGATCAGCGAGGCCGAGGAAGCCCTGCGGATCGGGGCTGGCCTCGGATAGGCCGGGACGCACGCTCGCACCATCTCCTCCTCGAAACCAGGCCGCCCATCCCGGGTTGTATGGGCCCGGAGCGTGTTGCCGGGAGACGCCGCGGCGCTCATGATCGCCGCCAACTGCTGAGGGGCGATGATCCTCCCGCCAGCCGTTCTGGAGACCGAAGATGAGCGTTCGGGAACAGGTGCGTGATCTTGCCGGCCGGGCCATCATGCAGTTGATCGCCAAGCCCTCCAGAGCCTACGACATGTCGCACTCAACAAGGCTGACCTCGTTCTCTGCATGCCGGATCGAAACTGAAGAAAGCCGAATGGCCATCTACGATCGGGAACCGGGCTACGGACGGCTGCGGCGCGCAAGTGAGTGAAATCGAGTTGTTGAAACCTCGGGAGCTGAATCGAAAATTGCGGATACTCGGCTGGTAGGAGAAGGCTGTTGAGACTATATTATTGCCCATGACAGCGAGTTGATTTGTCTTCGTTGAGGGTCGTAGGCAACGTTTCGCCAGGATTGCAGGAGAGCGCAATGGCAGGGAACAACGACATTCTGATTGGCCTGGTCGCCGATATTGTTTCGGCCTACGTCTCGAATAACAGCGTACCTGCTAGCGACTTGCCAAACCTGATCGCAACGACCCACGCAGCGATTACGGGGCTGGACTCTGAGGCGGCCGCGCCCGCGGTTGAGGAAAAGCCCACGCCAGCAATATCGATCAAGAAATCGATCACGGCCGATTATCTCATCTGTCTCGAGGATGGGAGGAAATTCAAATCGCTGAAGCGGCACCTTCGCACAGCCTATGACATGACGCCTGAGCAGTATCGGGCACGCTGGGGCCTTCCAGCGGATTACCCAATGGTCGCTCCGGCCT
>JARYGW010000081.1:0-16761 GCA_033792295.1 Allobosea sp. | reverse complement strand
GCTGCTCAGATCATGGGTGATCATCATCACCGTCAGATTCAGGCTCGCCTTGAGGGTCAGCAAGAGCTGGTCGAAGGCATCGGCCGCGATCGGGTCGAGTCCCGAGGTCGGCTCGTCCAGAAACAGGATCTCGGGGTCGAGCGCGAGCGCGCGTGCCAGGGCGGCCCGCTTGGTCATGCCGCCGGATAGTTCCGCCGGATATTTTTCCGCCGCATCGAGCGGCAAGCCGACCATTTCGATCTTCAGCATCGCCATCTCGGCCAGCAGACTCGGCGACAGATGCAGAAGCTCGCGCATCGGGAGCTGGACATTCTCGGCGATCGTCAAGGACGAGAACAAGGCGCCTTGCTGGAACATGACGCCGCAGCGCTGTTCGAGGGCTCGTCTTTCCGTTTCCCGAAGCTCGTCGAGATCCTGGCCGAAAATCTCGATGCTGCCGCTTCGTTTCGGCAGGAGGCCAAGAATGGTGCGGGCCAGAACGGATTTGCCGGAGCCGGACGCGCCGATCACGCCGAGAATCTCACCACGCATGATGTCGAGGTCGAGGCGGTCCAGTACCGCCTTGTCGCCGAAGACGACTTCGAGGCCCCGGACGCGGACGATGGCTTCGCCGCTGTCAGGGGCCGGTGCTCGTTCGATCGAAGCCATGGACAGCTCTCCGACGGCAAGGCCAGCCCTGTCGAAAGTGGAGCCTGCCGACGGAGAAGGTCGGCAGGCCGATGCTTAGGCCGGGCTGGGGCATCAGCCCGAAAAAAGTGGAGGCGGTTTCCGGAAGAAGCCGACGCAGAATCAAAGAGCTGAAGTGTCGGACTGAATATGGTGTTCAGTCCGACACTTTAGTGAGCGAGGAAAAGTGGCACGGGAGAGCTGTCTAGCAGGCCCGCTGTCACGCCTCCCAGCACCCATTCCCTGAAGCGCGAATGTCCATAGGCCCCGACGACGATCAGATCGGCCGAAATTCTCCGCGCTTCGGCAAGGAGGGCGTCGGTCGGGGTCGTGTCCGTATTGAGAACCGTTGCCGTCGCGTCGACGCCGTGCCGGTCGAGATGGGCACTGATGTCGGCGAGGACTTCCGCGCCTCCCATCCGTCCATGCGCCTCTTCCCTGACCGTGGCGATATGGACCTGCGTCGCCTGAGCGATCAGGGGCAGGGCCTCGGCCACCGCGCGGGCGCTCTGCCGCGTGTCGGTCCATCCGATCAGGACGGTCCGGATCGGGGAAGGCGTCTTGGCCTTGGGAGGCAGGAGGTAAAGCCCCCTGCCGCCGTCGAACATGACGCTCTCGATCAGCGGACTCCAGCGGGCGAGGTCATCCTCGCGCGGGCAGCTCGCGACGAAGAGGTCGTTCCAGCGGGCTTCGCTGGCGACGGCCTGTTCGAGAAGGCCGGGGAACGCGTCCAGACGGCGCAGTTCATGCGTGGGGGCGAGGCGCGCCAGCCGCTGCCGCAGTCGCTTCTCGCTGGCGTCTCCTTCCTCGGTGACGGCATCGACCAGCTGGCCGATCGCGGAGATGCCGAAGTCGCCTGCGAACAGAGCGGGATCGGGCAGGAGGTTCGTGAAGATCCCGGTGATCCGCGCCGCATAGTAGGCCGCCAGCGTTTCCGCGTGAGCCAGGCGGACCTCATCTTCCGGCGAACCGTCGAGATGGACTGCGATGTCGCGATAGGCGGCGCCGCGAACATCCTGCGCCTTTATCGCGGCGCCCGAAGATTGAGTGGTGTCAGTCATGCCAGCCTCCGCGTCGATAGCGCTGTTGTTGCCGTGGTAGTGAGTGACGAAAGCAGGCTCTCCGCATTGATTTTCGTCAATAGGGCAAAGGCCTCGTGCCATTGCGCTGAATCAAGGGCAGCTATGCAGAATGCGGGCAGGCTGAAGACGTGGTGTCTCGACGATCGCCTTGGAGAGTGATCATGTCGTACCGCCGACGAGGTTCTGGTGATAACGGACAGGCTGTCATGAAAGCACAGGACCGGACCCACAGGATGGATTTGGGCCGTCGCTGCGGCGGGATCGTCGCCGCGATCGAGGGGTGTGTTGGCGGGAGCCCGGAATGACGACGGAGTCGGCGAAAGCTGCCGCGGCAGGCGAGGGGGAGTTCTGGCGGGAAGGTCGGAACGCATTGCTGCAACGTCTCGCGGTGACACCGGACGGCCTGAGCGAGGAGGAAGCGGCCGAACGGCTGCGCCGTTGCGGGCCCAACCTCGCCGTGACCAGCCTGCGGCGCGGATTGCCCTTCAAGATCGCCAAGCGGCTCGTCGAGCCTCTGATCGCGATCCTGCTGATCGCAGCGTTGATCTCGGGGGCGACGGGCGATTGGCAAAGCCTGATCATCATCGTTCTCATCGTCCTGGCTTCGATTGCCCTCGATGTCTTCCAGGAGACCCAGGCCGAGAATGCCGTCGATGCATTGCGGCGCACCGTTGCGGTCCAGGTCACGGCTTTGCGGAGCGGGCGGCCGGTCGAGATCCCGGTACGGGAGGTGGTGGCCGGTGACGTCGTCGCGCTCCATGCCGGCGATCTGATTCCGGCGGATGGGCTGATCCTCGACAGCCACGATGCGATGGCCGACGAAGCGGTTCTCACCGGCGAACCCTTTCCCGTCGAGAAGCTGGCAGCGCCCCCGGATTCCGCCGGTGACGGAACCGATGCCGCGCTTTTCGGGGGGACGAGTCTCGTCGCCGGCGAGGTTCGGATGCTGGTCGCTGCGACGGGCGCCGATACGCGGCTGGGCTCGATCTCCCGCTCCATGCAGGCGAGCGAGCCGCCCACCGCCTTCGAGCGCGGCATTCACGGCCTCGGAGTGCTGATCCTGCGCCTTACCGGCTTTCTGGTGCTGTTCGTGCTGCTGACGCAGCTCGTGCGCCACGGCCTGTCGATCGAGAGCTTCCTGTTCGCTGTCGCGCTGGCTGTGGGACTGACGCCGGAACTGCTGCCGGTGGTGATGACGGTGACGCTCGCGCGCGGCGCGATGCGCATGGCCCAGCGCCAGGTCGTGGTGAAGCGCCTGTCCGCGATCCACGATCTCGGGGCGATGGACGTGCTGTGCACCGACAAGACCGGGACGCTGACGGAAGCGCGGATCGCCCATGTCGGGAGCTTCGACTGCGACGGCGTCGAAAGTGCGCACGTCACCGATCTCGCCTGCCTCAACAGCCGCTTCTGCAGCGGGCTGCGCAACAACCTCGACACCGCCCTGCTCGCCGCCGCGGGAGAGGATGACGGCGCCTGGCGTCCGCTGGCCGATGTGCCGTTCGATTTTCAGAGGCGTCGCACCTCGGTCCTCGTGACGCGAGGCGAGGAACGGGAGATGATCGTCAAGGGCGCCCCTGAAGCCCTGCTCGCCTTGTGCGACCGGTTCGAGCGGACGGGCGGGAGCATCGGCGATCTCGACGATGCGGCAAGGGAGCGGATTCTCGCCCTTGTCGAGGCCAAGGGAGCGCAGGGGCTGCGCCTGCTCGCCGTCGCCCGTCGTCCGATGCCGCCGGGAACCGATGCGCTGTCTCGCGAGGACGAAGCCGGCCTCGTCTTTGCCGGTTGCGTTGCTTTCATCGATCCGCCCAAGGCCTCGGCCGGTGTGGCTGCCCGCCAGCTCGCGACGGCTGGCGTGCGCGTCAAGGTGATCTCGGGGGACGCTGCTCCCGTCGTCCGCCATCTCGCCGAAACTCTGGCGCTTCCGGCACGGGGCCTGATGACGGGCGAGGAGATCGCGGCATTGGGAGATGCTGCCCTTGCCGCCCGCGTGCGCGATGTCGATCTGTTCGCCCGTGTCGCGCCCGAGCAGAAGGCACGCCTTGTCCTGGCCCTGCGCAGGGCTGGACACACGGTCGGCTTCATCGGCGACGGCATCAACGACGCGCCGGCGATCCATGCCGCGGATGTCGGCCTGTCCGTCGAGGGCGGCACCGAAGTCGCGCGCGAGGCGGCCGCGATCGTCCTGCTTGCCCCCGATCTCGGCGTGCTCGCGCAGGGCATCGCCGAGGGCCGGCGCACCTATGCGAACATCATGAAATATGTCCGCATGGGCACGAGCTCGAATTTCGGCAACATGCTCTCGATGGCGCTGGCGTCGATGGTGCTGCCATTCCTGCCGCTCAATCCGCTGCAGATCCTCGTCAACAACATGCTCTACGACCTGTCCGAGATCGGCATCCCCTTCGACGAGGCCGATCCGGACGACCTTGCGAAGCCGCAACACTGGGACATGCACGCCGTGCTGCGCTTCACGCTGGTGATGGGGCCGCTCTCCTCCGTCTTCGACGCGGCGACCTTCGCGCTCCTGCTCGGCGTCTTCGGCGCGGGCGTGGAGACGTTCAGGACGGCCTGGTTCGTCGAGTCGATCCTGACGCAGATCCTGGTGATCTTCGTCATTCGCACGGCGGCTTCCTGCTGGCGCAGCCGCCCGCATCGCTTTCTCGTCATGACCTCGCTCGGCGCTCTCGCCGTAGCGTTGATCCTGGCGCTGACGCCGCTCGGCCGTCCCTTCGGTTTCGTCGCGCTGCCGGTTCCGATCCTGCTCTCCATCCTGGCCATCGCAGCCGGCTATCTCGTGCTCGCCGAGATGCTGAAGCCCCTGGCCATGCGAGCGAGGGGCGGCCGGAGAGCATCTCGCGCCCACCACCCTGTTTCGCGCCGCTTCCGCTCGTTCTGAACGCCAGGGCCTCAGAACGAGGCCGGGGTCGGGGACGCAGCCTCGCCAGGCGGCGCTGCGAGCGCCTGGACGATGAGGTTGTATTTCACGGTCGTCATGACGAACCCGCGCGCCCAGTCGACGACATCGTTCCAGGGGTCGACGATCTTGGTTGTGGCGGACAGGAAGGTGACGACCGTGGCGATCTCGGTCTGGCCCTGGACCACCAGCACGCAACCGATGGCGAGCACCAGCAGGCTTCCCAGGGAATAAGTCAGGTTCATCAGGAAATTGAGGGAGAATTTGATCTCGAAGACGCCGACATCGACCGTGAACACCTCGTCCAGCCGGCGCGTGCTCGATTCCGCTTTCGACGGCGACAGGATTTCGTCGCCGAAACGCCGCAGGAGACGGGTCCGCCGCGCGACGCGGCGGTTGATCGCTCGCTGCATCAGCGGCACGAATACGAATTGCGGTGCCAGGATCAAAAGACTGGCGAACATCATCTTGAGGTCGAGCACGGCGAGATAGATGAAGATGCTCGTCAGAAAGCCGATCTCGACGATCGGCAGACTGAGACTCGAGCCGACGAAAGCGCCGATGTCGTCCGCCTCTGCCAGGATCATGGCGAGGCCGGTTCCATTGGGCAGGTCGGAACCTTCCTCGCTCATGCGTTCGAGTCGTTGCGTCACCACGAACCGCAGGTCCCGGGTCGCGCATTCGCCGAGCCAGGCGCGGTAGACGTTCATTGCCAGCTTCGCCAGGCCGTAAGCCAGCACGATGGCGATTTGCAGCAAGACCAGGGTCAGGATGGCGCGGATGCTGCCGGCGTGGACTGCGGTGTCGATGATGCGCCGCTGTGTTTCGATCGGAGCGGTATTGAGCAGGAAGACGGCGACGGACAGGGCACAGACCGCAGCCTGGTGCCAGCCGCCGGACAAGAGCACGAAGCGCAGAAACGAGGATGGCAGGGTGAGGCCCTGCGTGGGTGGGCGAGGGGGCTCGGATATTGCTGCGACGAACCTAAAGAATTTCATGGCACCAGGACGGCCGCGCCCTGCAACCGGCCGGCGCGCAGATCCGACAACGCCTCGTTCGCTCGTTCCAGTGGGTAGGCCGTGGTTTTCGTCACAATTCCCGCTTGCCGCGCAACGGACAGGAATTCATGGCCGTCCGCTCGCGTGAGATTGGCGACCGATACCAGCTCGCGTTCGTGCCAGAGGAGATCGTAGCCGAAGCTGGGAATGTCGCTCATATGGATGCCGCCGCAGACGACGCGCCCGCCCTTCACGACGGCGCTCAGGGCCAGCGGGACCAACGCGCCGACGGGAGCGAAGATCAGCGCGGCGTCGAGGGGCACCGGCGGCTTTTCCTCCGAGCTCCCGGCCCAGCACGCGCCGAGTGAACGGGCATGGGCCTGCGCCGCTTCGTCGCCAGGGCGGGTGAAGGCATAGACCTCGCGCCCTTGCCAGCGGCAGATCTGCGCGAGGATGTGAGCGGCAGCGCCGAAGCCGTAGAGACCGATCCGCCGGGCCGGGCCGGCGCTGCGCAGGCAGCGCCATCCGATCAGCCCAGCGCACATCAGCGGCGCGGCCGCGACCGGATCGGGAAACTCGTCCAGGGGGAAGACATAGGCCGCATCGGCGATGACATGGCTGGCGAAGCCGCCGTCGCGTGTATAACCGGTGAACTCCGGGGTGTCGCAGAGATTCTCTCGCAGGGCGCGGCAATAGGAACAATGCCCGCATGTATGCCCCAGCCAGCCGACACCAACGCGCCGACCCGTTAGATCGGGGGCGACGCCCGCTCCGAGCAAATCGACCCGGCCCACGATTTCGTGGCCGGGCACGCGCGGGCAATGCAGCTCGGGCAATTCGCCATCGACGACATGCAGATCGGTGCGGCAGATCGCACAGGCCTCGACCCTGATCCGCAATTCCCCGGCGGCGGGGATGGGGTCGGGACGCAGCTCCTCCACGAGCGGGCTGCCCGGAGCATTCAGAACCATGGCCTTCATGAGCTTCTCCGCTCGACGCACGGAAGAAAATACCGGCGTGATGCCGCATCAGCCTTGATCAAGCTCAAGCCGTTCCCGGCTTTCATTACGCGCCTTTCCGAAATGGCCGAGCGATTTCTCTGCCCTCTTTGCTCCGCGGAGTGCTTCGGGACGCCTCGTTCAGTCTTCACCGGTGAGCGTCCGCAATGCGTTGAGAATGACCGCGATATCGATACCCTGCTGCAACAGGGCCCCCGTCACCGGCGGGATCAAGCCGAAACCGGCGAAAACCATGGCGATGCCGGACAGGCCGAGACCCACGACGATACTCTGACGGGCGATTTTACGCGTCCTTTGAGCGGTCGCGACCGCCTCTGCGACCCGTCCGACCTTGTCGACGAGGATCACCACATCGGCTGCCTCGGATGAAGCGGTCGCTCCTCTCGCACCCATCGCCACGCCGATATCGGCGGCCGCGAGCGCGGGGGCGTCGTTGAGGCCATCGCCGACCATCATCGTCGGCCGCTGGGCCTTTTCAGCCTTGATGGCGGCAACCTTCTCGGCGGGGCTGCAATCCGCTCGAACCGCGTCGATGGGCAATTGAGCTGCGATGGCGGCAGCCGTATCGGCATCGTCGCCCGTCACCATGAGAAGACGGTCGACGCCGATTTCGCGCAGATGTCTCAGCGTTTCGGAGGCATCGGGGCGTATGGCATCCGCCATGACCAGCAAGGCCGCGACGGCCTGATCGACGGCTACGAAGATGGTGAGAGCGGAACTCCCGTTGCCTGCCTCGGTTGATGGAACCCAGTCCGGAAGCGGAGCTTCTCCGAGCACGAGGCTGCGAGAGCCTGCTCGGAGATGGCGGCCGTCCACGGTCCCTTCGAGGCCCGAGCCACGGTATTCGCGCACATCGGAAGGATGGGCGAGAGGGAGTGCCTTCTGACGCGCGAGCCCGACCAGCGTTTCGGCCAGCACATGATGTGAGGCCTGTTCGAGCGAGGCCACGAGGCGGAGGATCTCGTCTGCGTCGACATGCGGGGCGGTATGCAGCGCGATCAGCCTTGCGCCGCCCTCGGTCAGGGTTCCCGTCTTGTCGAAGATCGCCGTGCGGATCCGCCCGAGCGCCTCGATGGCGGAGCTGCCCTTGATCAGGATGCCCGAACGCGCCGCGCGCGAAACTCCACCGATGAAGGCGACCGGGGCCGCCAGGATGAGCGGGCAGGGTGTGGCCACGACGAGAACGGCGAGTGCCCGAATGGGCTCGCCGGACAGCCACCAGGCCAGCCCGGCGACGAGCAGGGTTGCCGGCAGCAGGAGCAGCGCGAAGCGGTCGGCCATGCGGATGAAGGGCGCTTTCGCAGTTTGGGCCGCTTCGACCATGCGGACGATGCCGGCGTAAGTGCTCTCTTGCGCGGCGGCGGAGGCTCGATAGTGAAAGGCCTCGCCTGCGTTCACGGTGCCGCTGCGCAGCAGATCGCCCTTCGATCTGGTTTCCGGCAAGGGTTCGCCGGTCACTGCGGACTCGTCCAACTTGGCCGTTGCGTCGAGCAGCTCGCCATCGACCGGGAGCAATTCGCCGGCGCGAACCAGGAGCTCGTCCCCAGGAAGGACCGCCTCCGCGGCGATGTCGACGAGGCCTTTTGGGTCCCGGCGATGGGCGACCCTCGGGGTGCGGTCCCGCAGCGAACGGAGTTCCCGTTCCGCCTTGCCCCGGGCGTAATCCTCCAGCAGGTTTCCGCCCGAATACATCATGGCGACCACGGTTCCCGCCAGGGGCTCTCCCATGGCGATCGATGTGATCATGGCCACGAGCGCGATGGCGTCGACTCCGACGCGTCCGATCAGCAGGTCGCGGAGCATCGAAATGGCCAGTGCCAGCGCGACGGGAATGGTGGCCGCGCTCCAGATGAGGTTCGCAGATACCGGCCAATCGAGATGGCTGGCGGCAAACCCTGCGACGGCACCGGCGAACGCGACGGCGAGCAGGCTCAGATGGATGGCGATCTCGGGCATGGAACCTGTTCGGGATGGGCTTCGGCAGGCGGCTCCGCCGGGCCTGGCAGCTATTCTATTGCTGGACGTCCAGAGTTGCGGCGCTTCTTTCCATTTCGATGACGAACCGGCGCCTCCAGTCTACTCATGCTTTCACCGGCTGATTGTCCTAGCGCAAAGACCATTCTGTAGAGCCTGGTATCGTTCGCGTGCTGTGGCCGGAGATATCCGCCCGCGGTTCCCGACTGGCCCGGTCCCGCTTCGGCGGGCCGGGTCCTTTCGTTCAGCCGTTGCTGTCGCCTTGCTGTCCCGTGACGGTGGCGGATTGGCTTGCGGCGGCACGATCCAGGCACGATGCCATGTCGGAGGTGCCCCATTTGTACTTGGAGCACTGTGCGGTCCCGATCGTATAGTCGCGCGGGGGAAGGCTCGATTGGGGCGTACTGCTGCTGCAGCCGGTCAGAGCCAAGGTGAGGATGGCAAGCGCCAGTCGCATTGGGGTCCTCCTTGCTGGTGGAGCCCGATTAAGGCGCAAGACGCACCGAGGGTTCAACCCATGACCTCGTCCGGCATCATCGCGGCCGATCAGCGCAGGCGGGAATCCGCCAGGTCGCGCAGCCAGTCGCCGATCAGGCTGATCGACAGCGTCGTGAGCACGATGACGGCTCCGGGCACCGCCGCCATCCACCAGGCCAGCGCGATATAGTTGCGGCTCTCGCTGACGAGCAGGCCGAGCGAGGTGAGGGGCGGCTGGACGCCCAGGCCGAGGAAGCTCAGCCCCGTCTCGAGCAGGATGATCTCCGGGAAGTTGATCGTCATCTGGACGATCAGCGCGCTCACGATGTTCGGCAGGATATGGCGCAGATAGATGCGCCAGGAACTGCCGCCGAGCACGCGCACGGCGTTGGCGTAGCCTGCGGTCTCCGCGTCGAGCACGAGCCCGCGCGTCAGCCGCGCATAGCGCTCCCAGCCGGCGAAGCCGACGATCAGTACGAGCAGCCAGAAGCTCTTCCCGAAGAAGGCGACGGCCGTGATCGCGAGCACGATGAAGGGCAGCGAGGCCTGCATGTCGACGAGCATCATGATGCTCTCTTCCCACCAGCCACGCAGGCGGGCAGCGAGCATCCCGAGCGAAATGCCGATGAGGGCACCGAGCAAGGTGCCGAACAGCGCGACGACGATCGAGAAGCGGACGCCGTAGAGTGTCCGGCTCAGCACGTCGCGGCCGAGATGGTCGCTGCCGAGCAGGAAGGGATTGTCGTGGCCGAGCAGGGCGGGCGGGCGCAAACGCAGCAGCGGCTGCTGCTCCGCATAGTGATAGGGCGCGATCAGCGGGGCGATCACCGCCACGATGACGACGAGCGCGATCCAGGCGAGGGAGACCGTGACGGCGACAGGCGGTAGCGCCGGCCAGCACAGGCCGATGGCGGGGCGGGCGATGCCGGCGGGGTTTGCGCTCATCTCTCAGGCTGCCCTGCGAATTTTGGGGTTGAGCAGGCCATAGGCGAGATCCACCGCCAGATTGGCTGCTGTCATGCTGGCGGCGAACAGCATCACGAGCGCCTGCACCACCGCGAGATCGCGCAGGCCCACCACCTCGACCAGAAGCCGGCCGATGCCCGGCCAGCCGAAGACCTGTTCGACGATGATGGAACCGCCCACGAGACCGCCCAGCGAGAAGCCGATGATGGTGACGATCGGGATCGCGGCGTTGGGCAGCACATGGTTGACGATCGCCGCATGCCGGCTTTCGCCCGAGGCGATCGCCGCCCGGACATAGGGTTGCTGGAGCACCTCCAGAACCGCCGCACGGGTGAAGCGGGCGACGACGGCGGCGCCCGACAGGCCGAGCGTCGCGACCGGCAGGATCAGATGGGCCGGCGTCGCGCTGCCCGAGCTCGGCAGCCAGCGTAACCCGACCGCGAAGACGAAGATCAGCGCCACGCCGAGCACGAAGTTCGGCAGGCTGTAGCCGAGCGAGCAGATCAGCATCGCGATGCGGTCGATGCTCCGGCCGCGCTTCAGTGCGGCGAGCACGCCGCCCGGCACGCCGATGGCCAGCACCAGCGCGAAAGCGCAGCCGGTCAGCGTCAGCGTCGCCGGCAGCCGCTCCAGCACCACGGTCAGCGCCTCCCGGCCATTGGCGAGCGAACGACCGAAGTCGCCATGCAGCAGATTGCCGGCATAGGCGAGATATTGCTCCCAGAACGGGCGGTCGAGCCCCCAGCGCGCCCGGAACAGGGCGACGACCTCTTCGGTGGCGTTGTCGGGCAAGAGTTCGCGGGCGGGATCGCCGGTCAGCCGCATGAAGACGAAGGCGAAGGTCATCACCGCCCACAGCGTGAGCAGCGCCCTCAGGAGCTTGATGGTCGTGAAGCCGAGCATGGTCCGTCGTCAGTCGCGGAAGGTCACGACGAGCGGCTGATGATCGGAAGCGTCGGCATCGCCCCGGACTTGTGCCGAGACGATCCGCCCGGTGAGACTTGGCGTCACCAGCACATAGTCGATGCGCTGGCCCGCCCGGGCATTCCAGTCCTTGTAGAGGGTCGGACCGCTGTCCTCGGCGTGGCCGGCGGCGGTCCAGGCGTCGACGAAGCGATCGGGCAGGGCGAGCCGGCCATAGATCGGGCTGACCGGGCCGACGAGAATGGGATAGACAGCGCTGGCCGGCGTCAGGTTGAAATCGCCCATCAGGATCGCCTCGGCCGGCACCGGCGGCGGCGGTTCCTCGAGCCAGCTAGCATCCGGATGGTCGCCATGCGAGGCCGGGCCGTCGATGGTGGCGCGGCGGTGAACTTCCACCGTGATCCGGGCCTGCTCGAGCCGCTCCTCCTCGCAGAGATGCGACAGATGCGTGCTGTAGACGCGCAGCAGGCCGATCGGCGTCTCGATGGTCGCTTCCGTGATCCCGCGCTGGATCGAGTGTCCGTTGGTCGGGTTGAGCTTCGGGAACAGGAAGGTTCGCGTCGTGATGATCGGCCAGCGCGAGAGGACCGCATTGCCGAACTGGCGCCGGACGTTCCGGCCCTCCAGTTGCTTGTGGATGTCGACGGTCGCGCCATAGGCGATGTGATAGCCGCCGAGGCGCTCGGCGATGCGCTCCGGCTGGTGGATGTTGCCCGAGCGCTCCCAATAGGCTTCCGCCTCCTGCAGCGCGATGATGTCCATGCCGGCGAGGACATCGGCGGTCCTGTCGATGTCGTAGCGCCCGTCGCGGCCCTTGCCGTACTGGATGTTGTAGGTGGCGACACGCATGGTCAGAGCCTCGTGGATTCGAGCGATGGCGCCGCGGGCTCCCGCGTCGCGCTGAAATGGCAGGCGGAACTGCGGCCCGGCGCAGTCGCGCTCAACGCAGGCCGTTCGCTGCGGCAGATCGCCTGGGCTGCGGCGCAGCGCGGATGAAAGGCGCAGCCGGACGGAATCGCCGAGGCGCTGGGCGGATCGCCCATGAGCCTGAGCCTCGCCTGGCCGGCGGCTCGTTTCAGGCGGGGCACCGAGGCGACGAGGGCTTGCGTATAGGGATGTGCGGGCGCGGCCAGGACGGCGGCGACCGGCCCTTCCTCGACGATCCTGCCGAGATACATCACGGCGACGCGGTCGGCGATGTGACGCACGACCCGCAGGTCATGCGAGATGAAGACGCCGGCGAAACCGCGTTCCCGCTGCAAGCCACGGATCAGGGCGATGATCTGCGCCTGGACGGAGACGTCGAGCGCCGAGACCGGCTCGTCGAACACGACGAAATCCGGCTCGGTCGCCAGCGCCCGCGCGATCACGACCCGTTGGCGCTGACCGCCCGAAAGCTGATGGGGATAGCGCCCGGCCAGCTCCGCCGACAGCCCGACGGCTGCGAACAACTGCTCGATCGTCGGCCGGTCCGCTCCGGGCTCCGGCATGCGGTGGATCGCCAGAGGCTCGACGACCTGGGTGCCGACGGGCAGGCGCGGATCGAGCGCGGCCATCGGATTCTGGAAGACGAGCTGCATCCGCGCGCGCAGGGCGCGCTGCTCACGCGCCGGCAAGCCCTGGAGGCTGCGGCCCTCGAAACGGACTTCGCCGGCGCTCGCGGGTTCGAGGCCGAGGAGCAGGCGGCCGAGCGTGCTCTTGCCGCAGCCGCTTTCGCCGACGATCGCGAGCATCTCGCCGCGTTCCACAGCGAGGTCGACCTTGCCGACAGCGGCCACCGGCGGTGAGGTCGAGAACCAGCCAGCGGCGGAATAGCTGCGCGACAGGCCGAGCGCCTGCACCAGTGGCGGCGCTTCACGGGAGGGAGACAAGAGCCCGCTCCCTGATTGGCTGCTGATGCGGACGGCGCAACTCCGGCTGCGTGGGCCGCAGCTCGGTTCGGTGGCAGGCCCAGCTTCGGCCGTCATGGCTGGTGAGCACCGGGGCCCGGATGGCGCAGTCGCCGACCGTTTCGCCGCAGCGGGGCTGGAAGGGACAGCCGGATGCGGCCGGGAGCCTGTCGCCCGGTGTACCTGGGATGGGTTTCGGCGGTTGCAGCGCCTCGATGTCTGGCATCGAGGCCAGCAGGGCCCGGGTATAGGGGTGGCGCGGCGCGACTAGGACCGCGTCGGCAGCCCCCGTCTCCATGACCTTGCCGCCATAGAGCACGACGACACGCCGGGCCATTTCGGCGACGATACCGAGATCATGGGTGATCAGCAGGATGCCGAGCCCGCTTTCCGCCTGCAATTCCTCGAGCAGGTCGAGGATCTGCGACTGCGTGGTGACGTCGAGCGCCGTCGTCGGCTCGTCCGCGATCAGGATGCGCGGATCGGCGGCGAGGGCCCCGGCGATCATGACGCGCTGCGCCATGCCGCCGGAGAGCTCATGCGGGTAGGCGCGCAGGATGCGGCGGGAATCGGCGAGCCCGACACGGGCCAGCATCTCGGCCGAGGCCTGAGCGAGCGCGCGGCCGGCCGCCGTGCCATGCCGCCGGAACTGCGCGCCGAGATAGCGACCGACCGTCCAGCGCGGATCGAGCGAGGCCTGCGGATCCTGGAAGATCGAGGCGATGCAGCGCCCACGCAGCGCGGCATGCCGCCCGCCAAGCCCCGTCACCGCGACACCGTCGAGCAGGACCTCTCCCTTGAGCCTGACGATATCTTCGGGCAGCAGGCCGAGCAGGGCGAGTGCGGTCAGGCTCTTGCCCGAGCCGCTTTCGCCCACCAGCGCGAGGATTTCGCCGCTGCGCACGGTGAGGTCGACGCCGTCGACCAGAACCTCTCCGCTCCGCGAGGCCAGGGTGAGCCCCCTCGCTTCGAGCAGCGAAACCCCGCGCTGGCGTTCGGACCCGGCCATGATGGGTCAGGCGAAGGCGAGGTTATAGGGCCGCAACTCCATGAACTCGAAGCTGACGGGCTTCCAGCGGATGTTGCTGCGGACGCCGTAGATCTCGGCGGGGCGATAGAGCACCGCGCCCGGCGCCTCGTCCTCCCAGATGTCGAGCAGGCGTTGGAAGGCGGCCTTCCGCTCCTCGCCGTCGGGCAGGCTGCGCACCTTGGCCGCGAGCGTGTTGAACTCCTCCGGCGCCTTCCAGCCATGCTCGTTCTGCACCGAGCCCTTCGGGCCCCAATCGGTCGGGAGAGGCGTGGTGGCGTCCGGGAACTGGAAGCCGTTCGACCAGTTGCGGATCTGCATGCCGGGCGCCAGCACCTGGCTCCACTGGTCGAGGATCTCGATCTCGACATTGAGGCCGGCCGCCTTCCACATCTGCTGCATCATCTGGATGGCGGCGACGGAATTGACGTAATAGTCGTTTAGCGTGCGGAACTTCAGCACCTCGCCCTTGTAGCCGGCCGCCTTCAGCAACTCGCGGGCCGCGGCGGGGTCGAGCTTGAAGCCGGGCCGCTTGGCGTCGTAGCTCGCGCCGTATTGCGGGATCTGGAAGCCGTTGGTGATGCCGGCAAGCCCGCCCCAGAGCGTCTTGTTGATCAACTCGCGGTCGATGCAGAGATTGAGCGCCTGACGGATGCGCTTGTCAGAGAGCAGCGGCGCATTCGACTGGTAGACCATCAGGTGCACGTTCTCGATCATGGCCGAGCGTGCCTCGACATGTGGCTGCCCCTTCAGCAGGGGCAGGTTGTCCGGCGTCAGCGCGCAGGCGATGTCGTAATCGCCGCTGATCAGGCCGGCGGCGCGGGTCGCGACCTCCGGAACGACCTGGAAGGTCACGCGCCGGGCGGTCGGCTTGCCGAGATAGTAGTCGTCGAAGGCTTCCAGCACGACGCGGTCGCCCGGAATGAACTCGACGAGCTTGTAGGGGCCGGTGCCGACGGGCTTCAGGCCGAAGCCCTCGGGGCCGAGCTCGCGATAGCGCTTCTCGGGCACCACCCAGGCGATCCAGGAGGCCAGCCGCTTCTCCAGGCTGAAATCGTCGGCCTTGGTGCGGAAGCGGACGGTCTTGCCGTCGGTCGCCTCGACGCTTTCGAACTCGGCGGAGAACAGCGGGCCGCGCGGCACCATCGGCTTCGGCCCCCAGGCGCGCTCGGCGGAGAAGCTGAAGGCGACATCCTTGGCCGTCACCGGCTCGCCGCTGTGGAAGCGGATATTGTCGGCGATCGTCACCGTCAGCGTCCGCCCATCCTCGCGCTTCCAGGAGGAGGCGATGGCGGGAACCAGTGTCGTGGCCGAGCCCGAGCCGTCCGCGAAGAAATCGCGCCGGATCAGCGTGTCGAACAGCGCATTGGTGATGCGGTTGCCGACATTGCTGATGGCGTTGACGGGCTCGAGCGTGACGGGCAGCGCCTGCACCGCAATGCGCAGGTTCGGCCGCGAGGCTTGAGCGGAAACCGGGCCGAGGCGTGTGGCGGCCGCAAGTGCAGCGCCGCCGACGACGAGGTCGCGTCGTGACAGAAGGGGCATCGTTGTCTCCATCGGGTCGTTGAGGCGCCGCCCTCAGCGGGCGTCGTATGTCTCCAGGAACGCCTCGGCATCGAGGCGCTGGAAATCGGGGAATGCGGCCTTCAGCCGCTCATAGGGCCAGTCCCACCAGGCGAGCGCCATGAGCCGCTCGGCGATGGCGGGCTCGTGCCGGCGCTTGATCGGTTTGGCGGGGACGCCGCCGACGATGGTGTAGGGTTCGACCGGCTTGGAGACGACGGCGCCGGCGGCGATGACCGCGCCCGTGCCGACGCTGACGCCCGCAAGCACCACGGCGCCGTGACCGATCCAGACGTCATGGCCGATCGTCACATGCGCGTCGCGCCGCCACTGGAAGAAATCGGCATCGTCGGCTTCTGCGAAGCCGTAGCGCTTGGCGCGATAGGTGAAGTGGTGCTGCGTCGCGCGCCGCATCGGATGATTGCCGGGGTTGATCCGCGTCGCCGCCGCGATCGAGCAGAACCTGCCGATCGAGGTGAAGTTGGCCGTGGCATCGCGGTCGAAATAGCTGAAGTCGCCCATCGTGACTTCGTCGAGCCTGACCCGCTCGCCGATGTCGACATAAGCGCCGAGCGTCACGTTTCGAACGACCGCGGTGGAATGAATGTGGCTGTCATTGCCGACGACATTCGTATCCCGCACAATCTCGTTTAGGTTCATCGCCGAAGAGCGCCTTGGGAGTTGAAGAGGTCCGTACCTCGTTGTACGCATCTCTAGGCGGCCCATATGTCACTCTTGTGAAGCCGGGCTCGATCGGGGTGATTGGGGATGGAGAGGGAAGGAGGCCAGATGCACGCGCCGATACCGCTGGACGAGGCGGGGCAGGAAGAGGGCAAGGAACGCGGCGTCCTCTGGAAGGCCGTCGCCGCATCGCTGCGCGACGAAATCCATCAGCGGACGGCCGGGCAGCAGCTCGCGACCGAGAACGGGCTGGCGGAGCGCTTCGGCGTCAGCCGCTTCACGATCCGCAGGGCGCTGTCGGAGCTCGAAAAGGAGGGCGTGCTCAGGATCGAGCATGGGCGCGGCCTGTTCGTCGCCGACACCGTCATCCCTTATGCGATCGGGCAACGTCCCCGTTTCAGCGAGAACATGCGGCGGCTGAACCTCGCCCGGGACAGGCAGGTGCTCTCGATCCAGACGCAAGCCGCCGATGCCGTGATGGGCGAGCATCTCGCCGTGGAGCCGGGGGCCGCATTGCTGCGTGTCGAGGCGCTTCTCTGGGTGGAGGGGCAGCCGCTCGGCATCAACTGCAATTTCTA
>JARYGW010000080.1:0-17125 GCA_033792295.1 Allobosea sp. | reverse complement strand
CGGCCGCCGGCTGTCCTTGACTTACCGGTACCTGCGCGGCAACCATCGCTATATCCGTCGATATACAACGACAAGCACAGCGAGGAACAGCATGATCGAGCGCAGGACGATGCTGGGGATAGGCTTGGCGCTTGCCATGAGCCTAGCCCCGACCTTCAATGCTGCCCAGGCGCAGACGAAGGAGCTGGTGATCTTCGCCGCCGCGAGCATGAAGAACGCGCTCGACGAGGCGGCCGCCAACTGGGTCAAGGAGAGTGGCAAGCCTGCGCCCAAGATCTCCTATGCCGCCAGCAACACGCTCGCGAAGCAGCTCGAGAACGGCGCCCCGGCCGATCTCTTCGTCTCGGCCGATCTCGACTGGATGGACTATGCGGCGAGCAAGGGCCTGATCAAGCCGGACACGCGCGTCAGCCTGCTCGGCAACAAGATCGTGCTTGTCGCCACCAAGGATTCGACCGCCACGATCGAGCTGAAGCCGGGTGTCGATCTCGCCGCCGCACTGGGTTCCAGCCGCCTCGCCATGGGCAATGTCGATTCCGTGCCGGCCGGCAAATACGGCAAGGCGGCGCTGGAGAAGCTCGGCGCCTGGGACAAGGTGAAGGACAAGATCGCGCAGGCCGACAACGTCCGCGCCGCGCTGCTGCTGGTCTCGCGCGGCGAAGCGCCGCTCGGCATCGTCTACGCGACCGACGCCGCAGCCGACCCGCAGGTCAAGGTCGTCGCGGCCTTCCCGGACGGATCGCACCCGCCGATCGTCTATCCTGTCGCGGTCACCAAGGATTCGAGCAATCCCGACGCGCAGGCCTTCCTGACCTATCTGCGCAGCCCCGCCGCCAAGCCGGTCTTCGAGAAGCAGGGCTTCACCCTCCTCAACAAGCCCGCCACCTCTTCGTGAGCCTGTCGGTTTGAGCCATTGGCTGACGCCCGAGGAATGGACGGCGGTCAGGCTGAGCCTGATCGTCGCCACCACCGCCATGCTGGCGAGCCTGCCTCCCGGGCTCGCCGTCGCGCTTCTGCTGGCGCGCGGGCGGTTCTGGGGCAAATCCCTGCTCGACGCGGCGGTGCATCTTCCGCTGATCCTGCCGCCGGTCGTCACCGGCTACCTGCTGCTGGTCGGCTTCGGCCGGCGCGGGCCGATCGGCCAGTTTCTCTATGACTGGTTCGGCATCGTCTTCTCGTTCCGCTGGACCGGGGCTGCGCTGGCCTGCGCGGTGATGGGCTTTCCGCTGATGGTGCGGGCGATCCGGCTCTCGATCGAGGCCATCGACCGCAAGCTGGAGGCTGCCGCCGGCACGCTCGGCGCCAATCCGGCCTGGGTCTTCCTCGTCGTGACGCTGCCGCTCTGCCTGCCGGGGATCATCGCCGGCATGATCCTGTGCTTCGCCAAGGCGATGGGCGAGTTCGGCGCGACGATCACCTTCGTCTCGAACATTCCCGGCGAGACGCAGACCCTGCCCTCCGCCATCTACACCTTCACCCAGGTTCCGGGCGGCGAGACCGGCGCGATGCGCCTGACGCTGATCTCCATCGCAATCTCGGTTGCCGCCCTCTTCCTTTCCGAGGTCATGGCTCGGCTGGTCGGGCGGCGGATCGCGGTCGAATGACGGCGCCCGTCCTCGACATCGCCGTCCGGCGCCGGCTGGGTGATTTCCTGCTCGATGCCGCCTTTCAATCGCACGGCCGGCTGACGGCGCTGTTCGGCGCGTCCGGCTCGGGCAAGACTTCGCTGGTCAATGTCATCGGCGGGCTGGTCCGCCCCGAATCCGGCCATGTCCGCGTCGAGGGCGAGACGCTGGTCGACACCGGGAAAGGCATCGTGCTGCCGCCGCATCGGCGCCGGCTGGGCTATGTCTTCCAGGAGGCGCGGCTGTTTCCGCATCTCACCGTGCGGCAGAACCTGCTCTTCGGCCATTGGTTCGTGCCCCGTGCCGTCCGCAAGCCGGCCGAGCTCGACATGGTGCTCGACCTGCTCGGCATCGACCACCTGCTGAAGCGCCGGCCGGGCGCGCTGTCCGGCGGCGAGAAGCAGCGCGTCGCCATCGGCCGGGCGCTGCTGGCTCAGCCACGCCTGCTGCTGATGGACGAGCCCCTCGCCGCGCTCGACGAGGCACGCAAAGCGGAGATCCTCCCCCATATCGAGCGGCTGCGCGACGAGGTCCGCATCCCGATCGTCTACGTCTCGCATTCGCTGACCGAGGTGGCACGGCTCGCCACCACCGTCGCGGTGGTCGAGGAGGGACGGATCGCCGCCTGCGGGCCGACGGCCGAAATCCTCTCGCGCATCGACCTCGCCTCCCGCCCCGGCGCGCCGGAGGCGAGCTCGGTTCTGTCCGCCGAGGTCACCGGATTCGACGAGGCGTTCGGCCTGGCACGGCTGAGCACGCCAGCGGGAAAGCTCGTCATCGCGCGCGGCACCTTGAAAGCCGGACAGCATTTGCGCGTCCGGATCATGGCGAGCGACGTCATGCTCAGCCTCGCACCGCCCGAACGCACCAGCGCGCTCAATGTCTTGCCAGGCACCGTCTCCGAGATCGGCGAGCGCAGCGGCGAAGGCGGCAGCACGGTGCATCTGCACCTCGACTGCGCCGGGCAGGCTCTCGTCGTGCGGCTGACCGCCAAATCGGTTGCGGCTCTGGATCTCTCGGTCGGCAAGCCGGTCTACGCCATCGTCAAAAGCGTCTCGGTCGAAACGCCCTGAAGCCGTCGCCGCTTTCCCAGCCCTCATCCTGAGGAGCGGACGAAGTCCGCGTCTCGAAGGATGTTCCAGATGTCCCCCAAACCTCCTGGAGCATCCTTCGCGACGCCGCTGACGCGGCTCCTCGGGATGAGGGCTCGTATTTTCGCCCTCCTGCGCATCACGATCTTCTCAAAAAATATCGCCGCAACCTTGACCTTCCCATCATGGGAAGGCCCATATAAACCGTCATCACAGTGAATGGAGACGGCGATGACGGTCATCGACAGGACGAAGGATGGGCTGGCAACGCTCGACATGGGCGTGGAGGGCATGTCCTGCGCGAGTTGCGTCGGCCGGGTCGAGCGCGCCATCGCGGCCGTGCCCGGCGTCGAGGCCGTTTCGGTCAATCTGGCGACAGAGCGGGCGCATGTGACCTTCGCCAAAGACCGCAACACCGGCGGCGATGTCGTGAAGCGCATCGAGGATGCAGTCCGCCAGACCGGCTACCAACCCGTCGAGCAGACGATCGACCTCTCCGTCAGCGGCATGAACTGCGCCTCCTGCGTCGGCCATGTCGAGAAGGCGCTCAGCGGCGTGCCCGGCGTAGTCGAAGCCACGGTGAACCTCGCCACAGAGCGCGCCAGCGTGAAGGCCCTGGCCGGCGGCGACCTCGTCCCCGATCTCGTCAAGGCGGTCGAGAAAGCCGGCTATGAGGCGAGCCCAATAAAGCCCGATGAAGGGCACGCGGCAGGCCATCACGACCATATGGCGATGATGAAGGAAGAGGAGCAGGCGCGCCTGCTGCGCTCGGTTATCCTGGCCGGCGTGCTGACGGTTCCGTTGCTGGTGATCGAGATGGGCAGCCACACGGTCCCTGCCCTGCACCACTGGCTCGCCGGCACTTTCGGCGAAGGAAACCTCCGCCTCTTCTCCTTCGTGCTCGCCACCATCGTGATGTTCGGGCCAGGTCTCGTGTTCCTGCGCAAGGGTTTTCCCGCGCTGCTGCGGGCAGCGCCCGACATGAACACGCTGGTCATGCTCGGCGCCGGCGCGGCCTGGCTCTATTCGAGCGTCGCGACCTTCCTGCCCGGCCTGTTGCCGGAAGGAACGGCCCTGACCTATTTCGAGTCGGGTGCCGTCATCGTCACGCTGATCCTGCTCGGCCGCTGGTTCGAGGCGCGTGCCAAGGGCCGCACCGGTGCCGCGATCAGCAGCCTGATCGCGCTTCAGCCGAAGACCGCCCGCGTCCTGCGCGGTGGCGGCGAGGCCGATATCCCGGTCGACGAGGTCAAGCTCGGCGACACCGTCATCCTGCGGCCGGGCGAGCGCGTCCCGGTCGATGGCGAGGTCGTGAACGGCACCTCCTTCGTCGATGAATCGATGATCACCGGCGAGCCCGCTCCGGTCCGCAAGGAAGCTGGCAGCTTCGTCACCGGCGGCACGGTCAACGGCTCGGGTGCGCTCTCCTTCACCGCCCGCAAGGTCGGCAGCGATACGCTCCTGGCGCAGATCGTGCGGACCGTTCAGGCCGCGCAGGGCGCCAAGCTGCCGATCCAGGCGGCGGTCGACCGCATCACCCTCTGGTTCGTGCCGGCGGTGATGGGCGTCGCGCTCCTGACCTTCCTCCTCTGGCTCGCCTTCGGGCCCAGCCCCGCACTGTCCTATGCGCTGGTCAACGCGGTCGCCGTCCTCATCATTGCCTGCCCCTGCGCCATGGGCCTCGCGACCCCGACCTCGATCATGGTCGGCACCGGCCGCGGCGCCGAGCTCGGCATCCTGTTCCGCCAGGGCGACGCCTTGCAGGCGCTGCGGGACGTGCAGGTCGTCGCGCTCGACAAGACCGGCACGCTGACCAAGGGCAAGCCGGAGCTGACCGATATCGAGCCGGCGAACGGCTTCGATGAGAATGCGGTTCTGCGCCTGATCGCTTCGGCCGAGAACAGGTCGGAGCATCCTCTGGCGCTCGCCATCGTCGCGGCGGCGAAGGAGCGTGGCCTCGCGCTCGCCGAACCGGCCGATTTCACCAGCGATGCCGGTCGCGGCGTGACCGCCACGGTCGAGGGCAAGCAGATCGCCATTGGCGGCCATCGGCTGCTGGACCAGGCCGGCATCGACATCTCCGGCTTCTCTGGCCGGGCACAGGCGCTGGCCGAGGCCGGCAAGACCCCGCTCTACGCGGCCATCGACGGCAAGCTCGCCGCCGTCATCGCTGTCGCCGATGCGATCAAGGAGACGACTCCGGCTGCGATCGCAGCTCTGCATCGCCTCGGCCTGAAGGTCGCGATGGTGACCGGCGACGACAAGCGCACCGCCGCCGCCGTCGCCCGCCAGCTCGGCATCGACGAGGTGCGGGCCGAGGTGCTGCCGACGGACAAGGCCGAAGTGGTGAAGGCCCTGCAGAAGGGCGACCGCAAGGTCGCCTTCGTCGGGGACGGCATCAACGATGCCCCCGCCCTCGCGCAGGCCGATGTCGGCATCGCCATCGGCACCGGCACCGATATCGCCATCGAGAGCGCCGATGTCGTGCTGATGTCCGGCGACGTGATGGGCGTACCGCGCGCCATCGCTCTCTCCAAGGCGACGATCGCCAACATCCGTCAGAATCTCGGCTGGGCCTTCGGCTACAACGCCATCCTGATCCCAGTGGCGGCCGGCCTGCTCTATCCGCTCTGGGGTGTGCTGCTCTCGCCAGTCTTCGCCGGGCTCGCCATGGCGCTGTCGAGCGTGAGCGTGCTGACCAACGCGCTGCGGCTGCGGCGCTTCAAGGTCGAGGCCTAGAGTTTCAGATGAATATCGGTGAAGCCTCCGCCCGTTCGGGCGTCAGCGCCAAGATGATCCGCTATTACGAGAGCATCGGGCTGATCACCCCGCCCGCCCGGACCGCCGCACAATACCGGGTCTATGCCGATGACGACGTGCATACGCTGCGCTTCGTCCGGCGTGCGCGGGATCTTGGCTTCTCGCTGGAGGAGACGCGCGAATTGCTGGCGCTCTGGCGCGACCGCGGCCGTGCCAGCGCCGATGTGAAGGCGCTCGCCATGGCCCATATCCGCGACCTCGAGGCCAAGGCGGCCGAGCTCCAGGCGATGGCCGATACGCTCCGGCATCTGGCCGCGCATTGCCATGGCGACCATCGGCCCGATTGCCCGATCCTGAGCGACTTCGCCGCGCAGCCACTCCTGCCTGCAAAGGCCTGAGACGCCACTCCGCCATGCGCCCGGCTTCTGGACGCAGGCCCAGAGGCTTGCTCATATGCAGCCGCGTGGCGTCGAGTCAGAGGTAACCACCGTTTCCGATGGGTCGATGCCTCCCAAGGGGATAGATCGCCATGACGTGCCGATGGCGGCGCGCCGCGGTCCGACAAGGCATTAGATCATGGACAATCGAAACGATCTCTGGCGGCACGTCGATGCGAACAAGGAGCGCCTGATCGCTCTGAGCGACCGGGTCTGGGGCATGCCCGAGGTCTGCTACACCGAGAAGCGCTCGGTCGCCGAGCATGTCGCCGAGCTGAAGCACCAGGGCTTCCGCATCACCGAGAACGTCGCCGACATCCCCACCGCCGTGATCGGCGAGGCGGGCGAAGGCGGCCCGGTCATCGCCTTCCTCGGTGAATACGACGCCCTGCCCGGCCTGTCGCAGGAAGCCGGCGTCGCCGAGCACAAGGAGATCGAGACCGGAGGGCACGGCCATGGCTGCGGCCATAACCTGCTCGGCTCCGCCGCCATGCTCGCCGCGGTCGCGATGAAGGATTGGCTGGCCGAGAACAAGATTCCCGGCCGCGTGCGTTATTACGGCTGCCCGGCCGAGGAAGGCGGCGCCGCCAAGGCCTTCATGGTCCGCGCCGGCGCCTTCGACGATGCCGATGTCGCGATTTCCTGGCACCCGTCGAGTTTCTGGGAGGTGGCGCCCGCTCTCGCCCTGGCCAATACCCGCGCCGATTTCGTCTTCACCGGTCGCGCCTCGCATGCCGCTGCCGCGCCCCATCTCGGCCGCTCGGCGCTCGACGCCGTCGAGTTGATGAATGTCGGCGTCAACTACATGCGCGAGCACATGCCGTCCGATGCGCGCGTGCACTACGCGCTGCTCGACACCGGCGGCATCGCGCCCAACGTCGTGCAGGCCCATGCCCGCGTGCGCTACTCGATCCGCGCCCGCGACCTGCGCGGCATGCTCGAACTCGTCCAGCGCGTGAAGAAGATCGCCGAGGGCGCCGCGCTGATGACGGAGACCAAGATGGAGATGCGCATCGTCAGCGCCGTCTCCGACCTCCTCGCCAACACGCCGCTCGAAGAGGCGATGCACAAGGTGATGGAGGAGCTCGGCCCGCCGCATTTCGACGACGCCGACAAGGCCTTTGCCGAGGAGATCCGCAAGACGCTTTCGCCGCAGGACATCGCCGCGATCTGGCGGACGGTCGGGCTGCAGGATACCGGCACGCCGCTGGCCGATTTCCTCGTGCCGCGCGACGCCAAGCGCAATCCGGCCATCGGCTCGACCGATATCGGCGATGTGAGCTGGGCGGTTCCGACCGTGCAGGCCCACGCACCGACCGTCGCGCTCGGCACGCCCTTCCACACCTGGCAGGTCGTGGCGCAGGGCAAGCAGCCGGCCGCTCACAAGGCGATGGTCCACGTCGCCAAGGCGATGGCGGCGACCGGCGCCGCCGTGCTGGGCGATCCGGCCCTGATGGCTGCCGCCAAGGCCGACCACAAGGCCCGCCTCGGCAAGGAGGGTTACACCTCGCCGCTGCCGCCCGAGGTCAAGCCGCCGCTGACGATGTCGCTGGGCTGATCGTCTCGCTCGCGCAAAAAGAATTGCCGCTGGGGCGCGGGTTTGATCCCGCGCCTCGCTTTCCTTGCTGCAGGGCCCATTCGGGGATCGCGAAGCACAGCCCAAGAAACAGGCAGCTCAACTGAATTTTCAGAGCAAGCGCTTGATTCTTTGGTGATATTTCTCCGGCGCAAAATAAGTCAGCAATGCTTCCCATTTCCCCTTGCGGGGGGCGGGAAGGACTCCTATTTAGGATGCAGCGCAGCAGAGATGTTGCGTCGCCCTCCTTGGGCGTTTCCTCCCTAGACTTGGGCTGCGTTCCACGCAGCCCTTTTTTCTTTTGGTAATGCCCAACTGAACCGGGCCGGATCGATCTCGATCAGCCGAGCCGGCGCGTCACGCCGCCCTTGCCCGGAAATCGGCCGCGGGGAACCGGATGTTCCTGCAGAAGATAGGCACCTCCCCCGACGCCGAGGGCGGGCCAGCCGGGATCGACATAAGCGTTGAGCTCCCAGCAGCGAAGCTGCAGACGCTCGGCCTCGCTCGTCGCGTCGGAGCAGCGGGAAAACTGCGAGCGCTGCCAGAAGGCGTCGGCGCCTTGCGGCGCCAGCCCGGCACCCGCCAGCAGGGCCGCCATGAGAAGCCTGTTCACGATGGCGTTCCTCCGCCTGCTCGCCACGTCGCCTCCATCCATGCGCGCCCGCTCTTGCCGAAAGCTTAATCGGCGGGAACAGCGGGCGGTGTCACGGGTATTCCTGTTACCGCAATTGGCAGGAGATGACCGATGCGAGCCAAGGTCGAGCATGGCGCGAGCGCCGGCGAGGCGACCCGCCCCTTCTTCAGGATCGAAAACGCGGAGGATTACGAACGCGCCAGGAATCGGATCGCGAGCCTGAAGGACTCGACACGCGGCGATGATGAGGAGCATGAATTGCAGGCCCTCGTCGAAGCCGTTCGACAATGGAAAGCTGAGCAGCCGGCCCATCCGGGCGGACAGCGGAGGAAAAGGCCGTGAAGACCCCGATCGTAGTCCATACCGAGGAAGACTATGAGCGGGCGCAGCAGCGCGTGGCCGAACTCAATGCCATGCCCGACAGCTCCGAGAAGGACAAGGAACTGCAGGCCATCGCCGATGCGATGCTGGCCTTCGAACTAAGGCGCGACGAGCCGGAAGACTGATCCGGCCGCCCTCCCTCCCGGTGCATCTCAGGAATCGTTGCTGGCGTTGAGCTCGTCGGGCCGCAGCCCCTCGTCGGGAGCGGGATGGCTGCCGGGCCGCTGCGCCTCGGCCCAGCGCGCCACGATCTCAGCCGTGACCTCCGCGCGGGAATGCCCAGGCCGATACGCCGCGATGTAGCGGTCGAGCGCAGCCAGTTCAGCATCCGTCAGCAGGACGGTCACAGCAGTGGACATGAGATAGCTCCGTCGTCGAGGGAACAGCACTGGTTTCCAGGCGTTGTAACCAGCGCAGCATCCGATCACGTCATCGCGATGCAAGCAAGTCGGCAGATCGAACACGCCAGATTTTCCACGCCGCACCGTGCGGCGGGATTTCTCGCGGAGTTTCGACCGGGATTTTCCTGGCCGGCAGCAGACAGACGTTCGTTTCAACTGTCGATTTCATGAGAGTTCCGCAGTGCGGACTTCAAATAGGAGGTAAAGATGCTCAAGCGTCAGGTTGCATTGACCTCTGTTGGTTTTGCCTTGCTGACAGCGACCGCCCTCGCCCAGACGAGCGTGCCCAATCCACCCTCGTCCTCGCCGCCTGCCGCGAGCAGCCCGGCCCCGGCGACGCAGCCGGCCAAGGTGCCGGACACCAATCTCGCCGGCCAGGGCAAGTGGCGGACCAGCAAGCTCATCGGTGTCGACATCTACGGCCCCGACGACAAGAAGGTCGGGGATGTGACCGAAGTCATCGTCGACAAGACCGGCAAGGTCGAGATGGTGACGGTCGGCGTCGGTGGCTTCCTCGGCATCGGCTCCAAGGATGTCGCCATCCCCTTCGAGCAGGTAAATTGGAGCGACCAGCCGATCACGCCGCCGGCTTCGGCGCCTTCGGGCGGCGCCGGTAGCGCGGGTGGCGGCATGGCCTCCCCGCCGGCGGCCTCGGCTCCCAAGGCGCCGGCGATGTATCCGGATCATGGCAAGATCTCCATGACCAAGGATCAGCTTAAGGCGGCGCCGGCCGTGACCTATTCCGGCAGCTGACACGTCGATCCGGAACCGCCCTCCCTAGGAGGGCGGTTTTCTTTATCGCGAGCTGGTTGGAGGCGGAAGCTCATGCAGGAGTGGGGGTACCGCTTCCGGCAGATCGTCAGCGATCAGGCCGAAGCCCAGCCGCTCGCCGGCCAGGCCGTGCAGCCATACCGCGGCGCAAGCCGCCTCGAAGGCCGGCATGCCCTGTGCGACGAGCCCGGAGACCAGACCCGCCAATACGTCCCCCGCGCCAGCCGTCGCCAGCGCCGGCGAGCCGGTCGTATTGATCGCCGCCCACCCATCCGGACTCGCGATCACCGTATCGGAGCCCTTGTAGACGACGACGGCGCCGCTGAACGCCGCGGCCTTGCGAGCACGTTCCAGCTTGGAGCGCTCCTGGTCGATCGATGCGTGGCGGCCGAAAAGGCGTCGGAACTCGCCTTCATGCGGGGTCAGGACCGAGGCAGCGCTGCGCGCCCGCAATCCCGACAGCAGGGCCGGCTCTTCGGCCAGGATGGTGAGCGCATCGGCATCGAGCACGAGCGGCTTGTCGCCGGCGACGAGCGTCGCGACGAGTTGGCGGGCGCGTCCATCGAGTCCGAGCGCCGGGCCGGCCAGAACCGCAGCCCAGCGCCGGTCGCCCAGCACCTGCGCGAGCTCGGCTTCGTCCGCAAGCGAACGCTGCATCAGGGCGTCGGGTCCGCGCGAAGCATGGGCGATCAGGGCCGCAGGAGCGCAGAAGATGGTGGCAAGGCCGGCCCCGATCCGCAAGGCGGCTCGCGCGCTCAACCGTGGAGCGCCGACGCCTGCGACTCCCCCTGCCAGAACCGCAACCGCGCCGCGCTCGAATTTGTGGGTGCCGCTGCCATGACGGGGCCGTTAGTCGTTCCACAGGCTCGCTCGGTTGGCAAAGGCCTTCGGTGCGATCGTGCCGAGAGCCGCGCCGGCAGGAATTCCGATATCCACGAGGGTGACCTGTCCACAGAGATCGCGCCCGGGCTGCAGCAGGTGGCCAGGCTTCAGGCGAAAGAACGTCACCGTCTCGGCTGCACGGACGACCGGGCCTTCGGCCTGCCCCGTATCCCCGGAAAGCCCGCTGGGAACATCGACGGCGATCACCGGCCTGCCGGAAGCATTCATCGCTTCGACAGCCAGGGCCGCCTCTCCGGCGAGCGGCCTGCTCAATCCCGCGCCGAACAATGCGTCGATGACGATATCGGCATGCTCGGCCGCGACGGCCGAAAGGGGGCCGACCGCCCCGCCCCAGCGCTCGGCGGCGGTAGCGGCGTCACCGCTCAGCGCCTTTGCCTCGCCGAACAGGGCAAGCTCCACCTGATACCCGCGCTCGCGCAGGATGCGCGCCGCGACGAAGCCGTCGCCGCCATTGTTGCCGGGCCCGCAGAGGACCGCGGCCCGCGCACCCGGAGCCGCATGACGCATCGCCGCCGCGGCGACCGCTGCACCCGCCCGCTCCATCAGGTCGATGCCCGGAATCCCGCTGGCGATTGCGATGCGGTCCGCATCGCCCATCTGCTCCGTGGTCAGCAGGGCGAGATCGCTCTCGGGCGTCAAGGGAATGGTCGAGCCGGGCATGCCCCATCATGATGGCAGCCTGCGCCTTTCGACAACACGGCTTGCTGCAGGGTTTGTCCAATAAATAGGCTGATGATGTTTTTTTATGCTGTTTTTTGCCTCATGATCAGGCCCGCAACAGCAGGCTGCCACATGGCGGGGTGCGGGCGCCGATGCTATGAGCAGTCAGGATGTCTGCAGATGCCAGAGAGCCTCGGGCTCCCGCGATCATAGCAGGCACGACCCGGCTCCGGCCGGACCCTAGGGCGCAAAGGAGGCCGGTCGGCGCATGAAGAAGATCGAGGCGATCATCAAGCCCTTCAAGCTGGACGAGGTGAAGGAAGCGCTCCAGGACGTCGGGCTTCAGGGCATCACGGTTCTCGAAGCGAAGGGCTTTGGCCGCCAGAAGGGCCATACCGAGCTTTATCGCGGCGCCGAATACGTCGTCGACTTCCTGCCGAAGGTGAAAATCGAGATCGTGCTGGCCGACGACATGGTCGAGCGCGCCATCGAGGCGATCGTCAAGGCGGCCCAGACCGGCCGGATCGGCGATGGCAAGATTTTTGTATCGAGCATCGAGGGTGCGATCCGCATCCGCACGGGCGAGACAGGCGCGGACGCGATCTGACGTTTTCCCGCATCACATGAATCGAGAGCTGCCGGGTGATTTGGACCCACCCGCAGCGCGCGAGTTTGAGAAACTGCTGGCAAGAGGAATGCTGAAATGAAAAGCGCCAAGGATGTCCTGAAGGCGATCAAAGAGAACGACGTCAAATATGTCGACTTCCGCTTCACCGATCCGCGCGGCAAGTGGCAGCACGTGACCTTCGACGTCGGCATGATCGACGAGGACATCTTCGCCGAGGGCACGATGTTCGACGGCTCCTCGATCGCCGGCTGGAAGGCCATCAACGAATCCGACATGCTGCTGATGCCGGATCCGACGACCGCGACGATGGATCCGTTCTTCTCGGCCCCGACCATGGTCATCAACTGCGACGTGCTCGAGCCGGCCACCGGCGAGCCCTATGCTCGCGACCCGCGCGGCATCGCCAAGAAGGCCGAGGCCTATCTGAAGTCCACCGGCATCGGCGACACGGTCTATGTCGGCCCCGAGGCCGAGTTCTTCGTCTTCGACGACGTCAAGATCGCGGCCGACCCGTACAACACCGGCTTCAAGCTCGACAACGTCGAGCTGCCGATCAACGGCATGACCGAATACGAGGGCGGAAACCTCGGCCACCGCATCGCCACCAAGGGCGGCTATTTCCCGGTCCCGCCGCAGGATTCTGCACAGGACATGCGCGGCGAGATGCTGGCGGCCATGCAGGCCATGGGCGTCACCGTCGAGAAGCATCACCACGAGGTCGCCTCGGCCCAGCACGAACTCGGCATGAAGTTCGACACGCTGACGCACATGGCCGACCAGATGCAGATCTATAAGTACTGCATCCACAACGTGGCCCAGAGCTACGGCAAGACCGCGACCTTCATGCCGAAGCCGATCTTTGGCGACAACGGCTCGGGCATGCATGTCCACCTGTCGATCTGGAAGGGCGGCAAGCCGGTCATGGCCGGCAACAAATACGCCGACCTGTCGCAGGAATGCCTGTGGTTCATCGGGGGCGTCATCAAGCACGCCAAGGCTTTGAACGCCTTCACCAACCCCTCGACCAACTCCTACAAGCGCCTCGTCCCGGGCTATGAGGCTCCGGTGCTGCTCGCCTATTCGGCGCGCAACCGCTCGGCCTCCTGCCGTATCCCGTGGACGACCTCGCCGAAGGCCAAGCGCGTCGAGGTCCGCTTCCCCGATCCGATGGCGAACCCCTATCTCGCCTTCGCCGCCATGCTGATGGCCGGCCTCGACGGCATCATCAACAAGATCGATCCGGGTCCGGCCATGGACAAGGACCTCTACGACCTGCCGCCGCGCGAGCTGAAGAAGATCCCGACGGTCTGCGGTTCGCTGCGCGAGGCGCTGGAGTCGCTCAAGAAGGACAACGCCTATCTCAAGGCCGGCGGCGTCTTCAACGACGACTTCATCGAGAGCTATATCGAGCTCAAGATGCAGGACGTGGCGCGCTTCGAGATGACGCCGCACCCGGTCGAGTTCGCGATGTACTACTCCTATTGAGGGCTCGGTCGGCTCCACGAGCCGGCCATGGCTTCCTCCCGGCCGCGCTTCAGCGGCTACCTTTCACCGGGGCGTCACCGCCCCGGTTTTTTGTTGGCTTCAGGCGCGCGCCCTCAAAGATAGCGATTATGGCCGAACGTCACGCTGCCCACGGCGGTGGCGAGGTCATTGCCGCATTCGACCGCACCGACCCGGTCCAGGCCCGCCCCGGTAAAGACCGTCGGCACGACACCGCTCGCGCTCCGCACGATGTTTCCGGAGATCGCCACGGATCGCACGCTTGACCACACCGCATGGTTCGAGACACCGATGCCCATCTTCGCACCACGAACCAGATTCCCGGTGACGACGAGATCTCGTGCGCCGTCATTGATTCCGGCCTGCACACCGACACCGGCAACGTTCTCGATCAGGTTCCCCGAGATCACGCAGTCCTGCTCGACCACCATGCCATTGCCGCCGGTGGGATTTCTCCATCAGGAACACAACAAGAACATTCCTGGTAGAGGAAAGTAATCCTGTAAACCAATTCCCGGCCTTGACAGCTCAGCTTTGTTGACGATCCCTGATCGCCTGCACGCAACGTTCCCCCGCTTTCAGAGAAACCACCGCACGGGGTCCCAAAAGCTTTGTTCAGAACGGCTCGGAACCGCGCACTCACCCGCTTCTAGGACATGAGGGAACGATAGCACTCGACTGTGCGCTCGACATGCCGCGCCGTCGTCAGCGGGGCAGCCCGGTAGCTGCGATAGGCCGCAGCTCCCATCGTTCCGGCACGCTCATCGTCCTTCAACCGAACAAGCGCGTTGGCAAGCCCTACGGCATCCCCGCTATCGACAAGGAAGCCGTCCTCTCCGTCGGCGACCCAGCCGGCCGCTCCGGTGCTTCGCGTCACGATCACCGGCACGCCGATGGAGCGCGCCTCGGCCACGACCAATGGACCGGGTTCGTACCAGAGCGAAGGCGACACCAGGCAGCGCGCCTGAGCAATCTCATCGAAAACGCGCTCGGGTGGCACCCAACCACGGATCTCGGCCTTCGGGTTGAGCCGGGCGATGTCGCCAGTGAGCGGCCCCTCCCCAACGAAGCGGATGGGCATGTCCGCTGCACGGGCCGCCTTCGCCAACTCATCGACGCCCTTCTCCTGGGTGAAGCGCCCAAGAAACAGAGCATGACGATTGCGCGCCGCATCAACGGGGGAATGTTTCGGCTCGTCGATCATGTTCTCGATCACGACATGCCTGGCCTGCTCTGGCAGGAAGGGGGTGGCAAACCGGCAGGCGAAGTCGCTGACATGAATGAAAAGGGGAGCCTCGAGCTTGCTCATCGCCCTGTTCGATCTGAACTGCCGCGCGACCCGAACGAGCTTGTGCGGGTAGGAGGACCGGTCGCAGTTGCAGGCCATGCAGCCGATCGACATCGGCCTGCGCTGACAGAGCGCGTTCGCCTTGAAGTCGAAATAGCCACCGACTGGACAGAACGAGAAATAGTCGTGAACAGTCAGGGCGACAGGCAGCCCGCTTTCTCCGGCGGCGGCGATGGCAGCCGGGCTGAAGACCTTGGTCCATTGATGGAGGTGCACCAGCGCCTCGCCACGCGGCTGGCGGGCGAGAAGCTCGCTCAGAAAGGTGTAGGCCCGGGCATTCCAGATGCCCTGCCTGGCGGCCGCGAGCTTGCTCCCGACCTGCCAGACCTCCTCGCCGGCGAAGTGTTCCACGCTGATCCGCGGATGGTCGAGCCGTTCAGATACGGGGCCGATGGCACAAGCAAAGACGATCTCGACACCCGCCTCAGCCAGCCCACGCGCGCTCTCGATGGCGACCTTGGCGGCACCGCCGTTAACAGAACCGAAATCGCTGATGATCACCGCGCGCACGAGGCCCGCCCTTAGCCCAATGTCAGGATGCGTTGCGGAGCGAGCCGCCCGCGGGCCAGGTCCCACAGCGCGAGCAGATTGCCCTTCAGCCGGCCGCGCCGGTCGATCAGGCCCTGCGGCCGCAAGCTGCCGAGCAGATTGGCAGCGATGTTGCCGACCACGAAGCGGACGGCCCGCGGCCAGCGCATCGTGCCCTTGCGGACGACGTAGATCGGGTTCGCGACCTGGGAATAACCGAAGCGCAGGCCCGAGGTGCGGCCGCGCTTGACGCCGCGATGCACCCCGCGCAGCGCGCCAGACCGGACGATCCTGCCCTGCCCCGCGAGCTGGCCGGCGAAATCGACGTCCTCCTGCCAGCCATACAGCGGCAGGTTCTCGTCGAAGCGCGCCCCGGCGCGCCTGATGGCCGCCATGCGGAATGCCATGTTACAGCCATGCACGATCGCGGCGGAGGAAACGCCGTCCTCCTGGCGCGGCCGGTCCCTCGCCAGGATGGCGAGGGCTTCCGCCAGGGTGATTTCGGCGCCGTGGATGCCGTCGGCCAGGATACGGCCCGTCGCCGCGACGATATCCGGGTCCTGCTGGAAGAGCCGCTCGGTCTCGGCAATGAACCGGTCGGCCGGGAGATAATCATCGTCGAAGAAGACGATCAGATCCGCATCGCCGGCCGCATCGAGGATGGCGTTGCGTTGGGCGCTCGATCCCCGCGGACCATCCACGCGCTCGGCCGGCACCGTCAGGCCGGCCGCATGGTCCCAGTCGACGTCGTCGGCGGTTGCCGGGCAGATCAGGATGCGGTCCGGGCGGCGTTCCTGTCGGTCGATCCGCGCGAGCGTGTCGCTCAGGACCTCGCGGCGGCCGCTGGTGGCGATCGCGGCGATGATGACGGCGGGTTTCGTGCGGGGGGTTGGGTTCATGCGGCCTCAGCGTGCGATCCAACGGACGAGGGTAAGCAGAGGTCGAGCGCTGAGGACAGCCGCGACCGCGAGCGCCAGCCCGGCCGACATCAGCGGATCGCCGGTGAGCCAGCGGGAGATCAGCCAGGCGAGCAGCAGCGCCGCAGCCGGCGGCAGCACCGGCCGCCATGGCATCGCGAAGGATCGCCAGCGCAGGAAGATCAGACCCAGCCCCATCGTGGCCGCCGCGCCGGCAGCCGCCCCTGCCGCGATCGCCGTATCCGCGCCGGGGAAGAGCCGCGCCGCCGCGAGCGCGCCGGCACAGGCCAGGATGCAGTCGAGCGTGGCCAGCCCGGCGATGGCGGGCAGGCGGCGCTGCAGATGCGCCGGCGTCGGCAGCAGTGCGCTGATCAGCGCGCGCAGCAGCGCCATCAGCATGAAGAACGGCGCCGTCCGCAGGAACGAAGCCAGCAGCCCGGCCGGGATCACGAGCGCGGCCGCCAGGCCGAGCGAGGCGATGACGCCGGCGCCGGCGATCAGGGAGAAGCCCGTCAACACGGCGTAATAACGGCCAAGTTCCGCCCGGAACGTCTCGCAATCGCCCTTGCGGTCGAACAGGGCCACCAGCTCCGGATAGCGGATCGCCTGAAGCGCGGCGACGATCATGATGAAGGGACGCTGCAACAGGTCGAGCGCCAGCATCGGCCCGGCCGCCGCGGGTCCGAGCGCGCCAAGCAGGATCGCCTTGAGCCCGAGCGGCGTCATCAGGCTCGCGGCGCCGGCTCCCGCCGAGGTCCCACCATAGGTCAGGTGGTGCCAGGCGAGGTCGCGGTTCCAGCGCGCGGAAAGCGGCAGGATGCGGCGGGAGAGCATCCAGGCCAGGGTGCAATAGACCGCATTGCCGGCCAGGAGCCCGCTCAGGACGGAGGCGAGATCGGCCCGGATCGCGGCGGCGCCGATCGTCGCCGCCGCCAGGATCGAAGCCCGTGCGCCTTGCAGCC
>JARYGW010000007.1:23106-39518 GCA_033792295.1 Allobosea sp. | reverse complement strand
GCGCATCATTGCGTCTGCAACACGTCCGATCCCAGGGTCCGAAAACCGGACACCACCATCGATTGGCCGGGAGCATCCTTTCCGGACGCCACGAGGATGGCGGCCAGGGAGGGATGGAAACGTGCTACTCGACAAACGAACCGATCGCCGCGTTCAGGTGCTGGGCATCGACGCGGGCGGTACCATGACGGATACGTTCTTCGTGGATAGCGACGGCGACTTCGTCGTCGGCAAGGCGCAATCGACACCGCAGAACGAAGCACTCGGCCTGATCGAGTCGTCGAAGGAAGGCCTTGGACATTGGGGCCTGACCCTCGACGACGCGCTCGGGGAGATCCAGACCGGCGTCTATTCCGGCACCGCGATGCTGAACCGCGTCGTGCAGCGCAAGGGACTGCGCTGCGGCCTGATCGTCAATGCGGGCATGGAAGACTTCCACCGCATGGGCCGGGCGATCCAGGCCTATCTCGGCTTCGCCTATGAGGACCGGATCCACCTCAACACGCATTATTACGACGAGCCGCTCGTTCCGCGCCAACTGACCCGCGGCGTGATGGAGCGGATCGACATGTCCGGCACGGTGGTCATCCCTCTGCGCGAGGAAACCGCCCGCTCGGCGGCCCGCGATCTGATCGAGGCCGATGTCGAAGGGATCGTCATTTCCCTCCTCCACTCGTACCGCAATCCCGCGCATGAGCGTCGGGTGCGCGACGTCGTCCAGGAAGAGATCAAGAAGTCCGGGAAGAGCATCCCCGTCTTCGCCTCGACGGACTACTACCCCGTCCGCAAGGAGACGCACCGCACCAACACGACGATCCTCGAAGCCTATGCGGCCGAGCCTTCGCGCCAGACGCTGCAGAAGATCACCTCGGCCTTCAAGGAGAACGGCTCGAAATTCGATTTCCGGGTGATGGCGACGCATGGCGGCACGATCTCCTGGAAGGCGAAGGAACTGGCCCGCACGATCGTGTCCGGCCCCATCGGCGGGGTGATCGGCGCGAAATATCTGGGCGAGGTCCTCGGTTATTCGAATATCGCCTGCTCGGACATCGGCGGCACCTCGTTCGACGTGGCGCTGATCACGCAGAACGAGCTCACCATCAAGAACGACCCCGACATGGCGCGGCTCGTCCTCTCGCTGCCGCTGGTCGCGATGGACTCTGTGGGCGCGGGAGCGGGCAGCTTCATCCGGCTCGATCCCTATACCAAGGCCATCAAGCTCGGCCCGGATTCGGCCGGTTATCGGGTCGGCGTCTGCTGGGAAGCCTCGGGCATCGAGACGGTCACGGTCTCTGACTGCCACGTCATCCTCGGCTATCTGAACCCTGACAACTTCCTCGGCGGCCAGGTGAAGCTCGATCGTCAGCGCGCCTGGAACGCGATGAAGGAGCAGGTCGCCGATCCGCTCGGCCTGTCGGTCGAGGACGCCGCGGCCGGCGTCATCGAGCTGCTGGACAGCGACCTGCGCGACTATCTGCGCTCGATGATCTCGGGCAAGGGCTACAGCCCGAGCAGCTTCGTCTGCTTCAGCTATGGCGGCGCGGGGCCGGTCCACACCTATGGTTACACCGAGGGGCTGGGCTTCGAGGACGTGATCGTGCCAGCCTGGGCCGCGGGCTTCTCGGCCTTCGGCTGCGCGGCGGCGGATTTCGAATACCGCTACGACAAGTCGCTCGACATCAACATTGCGACCGATGCCTCGGACGATCTGAAGGTCAATCAGGCACAGACCCTTCAGTCCGCCTGGGAGGAACTCAAGGAGCGTGTGCTCGAGGAGTTCGAGATCAACGGCTATGCGGCCGATCGGGTCAAGCTGCAGCCGGGCTTCCGCATGCAGTACCGCGGGCAGCTCAACGATCTCGAGATCGAGAGCCCGATCATGGAGGCCCATTCGGCCGAGGATTGGGACAGGCTGGTCGCCGCCTTCAACGACACCTATGGCCGCGTCTACGCCGCCTCGGCGCGCTCTCCGGAGCTCGGCTATTCGGTCACGGGCGCCATCATGCGCGGCACGGTGCCGATTCCGAAGCCGAAGATCCCGAAGGAACAGGAAGTGGGCCCGAACCCGCCGGAATCCGCGAAGCTTGGTACGCGCAAGTTCTATCGACACAAGAAATGGGTCGATGCCCAGCTCTACCGGATGGAAGCGCTCCAGCCCGGCAACCGCATCACGGGTCCCGCCATCATCGAATCCGACGCCACGACCTTCGTCGTTCCCGGCGGCTTCGAGACCTGGCTCGACGGACACCGCCTCTTCCACCTCAAGGAAGTGTGAAAATTCAGGGAGGAACGACACGATGAATATCCACGCGCCGGTCAGGACCCGCGGCATCGTCCGCGGGGGCGAGACCCTGAAACAACACCGCGACCGCCTCATGGAGGCAACGAAACGGACCAGGCACTATGCCGGCCTCCAGAGCATGGAGCTGCGCGATAGCGACCCGATCAAGTATAACAAGCTCTTCTCGCGGCTTCGCGCCGGCGTCGTCGACGCCCGCGAGACAGCCAAGAAGATCGCCGCGAGCCCGATCGTCGAGCAGGAGGGCGAGCTCTGTTTCACCCTCTACAACGCGGCGGGCGATTCCATCCTGACTTCGACGGGCATCATCATCCACGTCGGCACGATGGGCGCTGCGATCAAGTACATGATCGAGAACGGCTGGGAGGATAATCCGACCATCCGTGACAAGGACATCTTCTGCAACAACGACTCTCTGATCGGGAACGTTCACCCCTGCGACATCCATACGATCGTGCCGATCTTCCATGAGGGCGAATTGATCGGCTGGGTCGGCGGCGTGACGCACGTCATCGACACCGGGTCGGTCGGGCCCGGCTCGATGTCCACCGGGCAGGTGCAGCGCTTCGGCGACGGCTATTCCATCACCTGCCGCAAGATCGGCGAGAACGACACGCTCTATCGCGACTGGCTGCACGAGAGCCAGCGCATGGTGCGCACGACTCGCTACTGGATGCTCGACGAGCGCACCCGCGTCGCCGGCTGCCACATGATCCGCAAGCTGGTCGAGGAGGTGATCGCCGACGAGGGGATCGAGGCCTACTGGAAATTCGCCTATGAGGCGGTGGAGCATGGCCGGGTGGGACTCCAGGCCCGCATCAAGGCCATGACCATTCCCGGCAAGTACCGGCAGGTCGGATTCGTCGACGTGCCCTATGCCCATGAAGACGTGCGCGTGCCGTCCGACTTCGCCAAGGTCGACACGATCATGCACACGCCCTCCGAGATCACGATCCGCAGCGACGGAACCTGGCGGCTCGATTTCGAGGGGGCGTCGCGCTGGGGCTGGCACACCTACAACGCTCATCAGGTGAGTTTCACCTCGGGCATCTGGGTGATGATGACGCAGAGCCTCATCCCGACCGAGATGATCAATGACGGGGCGGCCTACGGGACGGAATTCCGCCTGCCCAAGGGCACCTGGATGAATCCCGACGACCGAAGAGTAGCCTTCAGCTATTCATGGCACTTCCTCGTCTCGTCCTGGACGGCGCTCTGGCGCGGCCTCTCTCGTGCCTATTTCGGCCGCGGCTATCTCGAGGAGGTCAATGCCGGCAACGCCAATACCTCGAACTGGCTTCAGGGCGGCGGATTCAATCAGTATGACGAAATCCATGCCGTGAACTCGTTCGAGTGCGCGGCCAACGGGGTCGGCGCCACGGCGCATGCGGACGGCATCAGCCATGCCGCCGCGGTGTGGAACCCGGAAGGCGACATGGGCGACATGGAGATCTGGGAGCTGGCGGAGCCGCTCGTCTATCTCGGTCGCCAGATCAAGGCCTCTTCGGGGGGCGCCGGCAAGTATCGGGGCGGCTGCGGCTTCGAGAGCCTGCGTATGGTCTGGAACGCCAAGGACTGGACCATGTTCTTCATGGGCAACGGCCATATCTCGTCCGACTGGGGCCTGATGGGTGGATATCCGGCGGCATCCGGCTATCGTTTCGAGGCCCACGACACCCGCCTGAAGGAGATCATCGCCAATGGCGGCGCGATCCCCCATGGCGGCGACACCGACCCGCAAAGCCCGGTCTATGACGGCCTGCTGCCGGATGCGCGCATCAAGCGCGACAAGCAGGCCATCACGACCGAGGCGATGTTCAAGGACTATGATCTGTACTTGAACTACATGCGGGGCGGGCCGGGCTTCGGCGATCCGCTCGATCGCGAGCCGCAGAAGGTGGCAGACGACGTGAACGGGGGCTATCTCCTGCCCCGTTTCGCCGAAAGCGTCTACGGAGTCATCCTGTCCGAAGCCAGGGACGGCCTGAAGGGCGTCGACGCCGCCGCGACCGAGACGAAGCGCCGGGCGATCCGCAAGGCCCGCATCGCCGAATCCGTTTCCACTTCGGAATGGATGGCCGCGGAGCGCGAGCGCATCCTGGCCAAGGATGCCGGCCTCCAGGTCCAGCAGATGTTCGCGGCCTCCTTCAAGCTCGGGCCACGCTTCGAGCAGCAGTTCCGCAGCTTCTGGAACCTCCCCGAAGACTGGAAGCTGATGGAGGCCGACCTGCCGATCCCCTCCTATGGACGCGAATATTCCATGGACATCTCGGAGCTGCCGGACGTCCGGACCGTCCAGTTCGTCGAAGAATAAGAAGCCTTGCCCGCGCCTGATCCAGGCGCGGGCTCCCATTCAGGCCAATCCAAGGGAGGACCTCATGGCCTATACGAAAGCCAAGATCAGAGACCTGGTGGACGGCAAGATCGACCGCGACACCCTGCACACGATGCTGTCGACGCCGAAGGACAAGGAACGCTTCCAGATCTATCTGGAGATCCTGCAGGAGCAGGTGAGCTGGAAGGACCCGATCATCCTGCCGCTGGGCCCGAAGCTCTTCATCGTCCAGCGGTTGAGCGACAGGAAGTGGATGATCCGCTCGGAAGCCGGCTACGATTTCTGCGAATGGGATCAGAACTGGAAGCTGCATGCCCGCATCCGGGTTCGCAACACCGCGGCGCAGATGGAAGAACTCTATCCGCGCCTGATGGCGCCCACACCGGAATGGCAGGTCATCCGCGAATATTTCTGCCCGCTCTCCGGTGATCTCCTGGACGTCGAGGCGCCGACGCCCTGGTACCCGGTCATCCATGACTTCGAGCCCGATATCGACGCCTTTTACAAGGATTGGCTCGGGCTGAAGGTCCCTGAGCGCGCCTGATTTCGGCCAGGTCACGATCGGCCGGACATCTGCCTGAGCAAGCCGGCGTGTGTCCGAAAATCGGACACACGCCGGCGCTCTGCCGACGGTAAACAAGGCCACCGTGATCGAGACGGAGGAAACGTCCATGAAAGCGCTCGTTTATGCCGGTCCCGGCAAGAAGGACTGGATCGAAAAGACAAAGCCTGCGATCCAGAAGCCTACCGATGTGATCGTGCGCGTCACCAAGACCACGATCTGCGGAACCGATCTGCATATCCTGAAAGGGGACGTGCCCGCCGTGGTCCCAGGCACCACGCTCGGCCACGAGGGCGTCGGCATCGTCGAGGAAGTCGGCGCAGCGGTCCGCAACTTCAAGAAGGGCGATCCCGTCCTGATCTCCTGCGTCACCTCCTGCGGCGCCTGCCCGAACTGCAAGCGCCAGCTCTATGCCCATTGCTCGGATGGCGGCTGGATTCTGGGTCACAAGATCGATGGCACGCAGGCCGAATACGTGCGCATCCCGCATGGTGACAATTCGCTCTACCCCATCCCGGCCGGAGCGGACGAGGAAGCGCTGGTGATGCTGTCCGACATCATGCCGACCGGGCTCGAGATCGGCGTGCAGTCCGGCCGCGTCAAGCCGGGCGACGCCATCGCGATCGTCGGCGCCGGGCCGGTCGGCATGTCGGTATTGCTGACCGCGCAGTTCTATTCGCCCGGCCGCATCGTCATGATCGACATGGATCCGGCCCGGCTGGCGCTCGCCCGGCAGTTCGGTGCCACCGACACGATTCAGGTCGGCACCGAGGATGCCGTCGCCAAGATTCTCGAACTGACCGGAGGCCAGGGCGTCGACGTCGCGATCGAGGCCGTCGGTGTCCCGGCGACGTTCGACATCTGCCAGAAGATCGTCTCGGCCGGCGGCAACATCGCCAATGTCGGTGTGCACGGCAAACCGGTCCAGCTCCATATCGAGGAACTCTGGATCAAGAACATTAACATCGCGATGGGGCTGGTCTGCACCAACACCACGCCGATGCTGCTGAAGACGCTGGCGGCCGGAAAGATCGATCCGTCGAAGTTGATCACCCACCGTTTCAAGCTCGACGAGATCATCGACGCCTACGAGGTCTTCGGAAACGCTGCCCGTGAGAAGGCGATGAAGGTCATTCTCGCGGCTTGATCCCTCTCCTCGCCAATCATCGCAGAAGGCCCTGCCGCTGATGGCGGCAGGGCGCCGATCATCCTGACCGGTTCGAGCACAGGGGTGGTGGGGGCGCCGCAGTTCAGCGTCAACAGCACGACCCAAGCCGCAATCCGCAAGCTGGCGCGTAGCCGGGCGCTGGACCTGCGCGGCACCGGCATTACGTCGACGTGCTGTCCCTCTGGTCAATCAGGACTGAGCTTGCGGTTGAGCGTGCGGCCGATAAGGCATTGAACGCGCCTGGGGCGACGACGCCCCTCGGCCGCATGGGCGACCAGACGGAGCCGGGAGCCGTCGCTACCTTCCTGGCGTCCCCGGACAGCGTTTCATAGCCGTGTCCGCCCGTCTTTGCGGACTTCAGGCGGCCACGGTTTTGGATAGGCCGCGGCAAACCAGGCGGACCAGCTTCTCGACCTGATGGTCGAGCTCGCGGCGCGGGACGGCGATCAGTTTCTCCTCCAGGCCGATCGCGACAACGCCATGAACGGCGGAGAACAAGGTCCTGCTCATCAATATGCGCTCCGGCTCGTCCGGATCGGGCATCAGGACGCCGAGCGGCTGCAGAATGTGACGGAACATCGTCATCTGTTCCGTCACCGCCCATTCCGGCACTGTCGCTCCCTCCGCCATCCGGTGTTCGAACAGAACGCGCCAGAGCTGCAGATTATCGCGCGCGAAGGCGCAATAGCCGAGGGCGACGGCGACGAGGACGTCCGTCGCTTGATCCGGCGTCGACGGCGCCTGTGGCGCGGCTGCACTCAGTGCCGCGTCGAGACGAGCCAACGTCCGCGAGCCGACGCGCAGGATGAGTTCGTCCATGTCCTGGACGAGATTGTAGATCGCGCCGAGTGCGCAGCCGACCTCCTGAGCCAGCTCGCGCGCCTTCAGGCCGGCCAGGCCCTTCTCGGCGATGGCCCGCTCGGCCGCGTCGATCAATTGGGCCCGCTGTCGTTCGCGGCGCGCGGCCGTCGTGCTCATGGTTCGCTTTCGCATCTTGTGAACGATGTTCAAATCTTATCTTGAACGCCGTTCAAAGTTGAGTTACGCCTTGCTTCGTGAACATCGTTCATAGCAGGGGAGCGACAATGCTCAAGATGTTTCTCACCTTCGTCCGCGGCAACGCCGCCATCGCCGAGGAGCGCTTCGCCGATCGCAATGCGCTCCTCATCCTCGACCAGCAGATGCGCGATGCCACCGGCGCCTTCGAGCGTGCCAAGAAGGCACTAGCGGTTGCGATCGCGCAGGATCGACAGGAGAGTGGGCGGCTCACCGCCAGCAATGCCGGCATCGCCGATCTGGAGAACCGGGTCGCTGCCGCGCTCGTGGCCGGTGATGACAGCCTGGCGCGCGAGGGCGCCGAGGCGATCGCGGCCCTGGAGGCCGACCGCGGCGCCGCTGCGGGCGCGCAGGCGCTGTTCGCTGCCGAGATCGTCCGCCTGCGCCGTCATGTCGGCCAGGCCCAGGCGCGCATCGCCGAATTGGACCGCGGCCGGCGCCTCGCCCGTGCCTTGGAGGCGGTGCGCCAGATGCGACAAGGCCGCATCGAGGCCGGTCCCGCGCATGAATCGACCCTGGCCGAAGCCGAGCAGACGCTGAGGCGCCTGCGCGAGCGCCAGGTCGAGGCCGAGGCTGCCGAACTCGCCCTCGACGAGCTCGACGGTGCAGCCGCGGCCTCCGTCACCGAAAAGCTCGCCGCCAAGGGCTTCGGCCCGCAGTTGCGGACCACCGCCGACGATGTGCTGGAGCGGCTTCGCAGTCGTGCTGCCGCCCCGGCGAACTGAACGAACGGACATTGCATTTCAACAGGGGAGATCGTCATCATGAACCAGAATGCACAGCCGCACAGCGGCGCCTGGGTGAGCTTCACCTACGCCTCCTTCTTCGCTGCCGCCGCCATGGTGGCCGCCGGCGTCCTGTTCCTGCCTCTCGACTGGTGGGCCAAGGGCTATCTCACGATGGGTTGCGTCATGCTGGTGCAGTCCTGCATCACCATGACCAAGACGGTGCGCGACATGCATGAGGCGGCCAAGCTCGTGAACCGCATCGAGGATGCCCGCACCGAGCGGCTGCTGATGGATGCCGGCAAGCCGGCTCTGTGAGGCGACGCGCAGGGTAATCGCCGCTTAACCGCGAATCGAGGTGGGTCGGCACAGGCAAGAGCTGCTTTAGGCCGGCCGATGCAACCTCATCATCCTTTCCTCATGGGCCCGTCATGTTCGATACATTGATGCTGAAGCGGCGCTTCGCTCCGCTGTTCTGGGCGCAGTTCTTTTCCGCCTTCAACGACAACTTTCTCAAGAACGCGCTGGTCTTCATCATCCTCTACAAGCTCGCCGGCTCGCATGGCGAAGCGCTGGTGACACTGGCGGGCGGACTCTTCATCGCGCCTTTCTTCCTGCTCTCCGGCATCGGCGGGCAGATGGCCGATCGGTTCGACAAGGCCGTGATGGCACAGCGGCTGAAGCTTGCCGAGATGGGCGCGGCGGCTGTCGCAGTCCTCGGCTTCACGCTGCATTCGGTGCCGGTGCTGTTCGGAGCGCTTTTCCTGTTCGGCGTGATAGCGGCGCTGTTCGGGCCGATCAAATACGGCATCTTGCCCGATCATCTGAAGCGCGAGGAATTGCCGGCCGGCAATGCGCTGATCGAAGGTGCGACCTTCATCGCGATCCTGCTCGGCACCGTCGCCGGCGGGCTGACGGCGCGCGAAGGCGGCGACGCCGCTCAGCTCAGCCTGCTGATCTTGGTCTTCGCGCTCGCCTGCTGGGTCTCGACCTTGTTCATTCCGAAGACCGGCCCGGCGGCGCCCGATCTCGCCATCGATCGCAATATCCTGCGCTCGACCGGGCATCTGCTGAAGGATCTCTGGGATGACGCCCGACTCTGGCGCACCGGCGTCATGGTCTCGCTCTTCTGGCTGATCGGCGCTGTGGTGATGTCGCTGCTGCCTTCGCTGGTGAAGAACGGCATGGGTGGCACGGAGATGGTCGTCTCGACCTATCTGGGCGTCTTCGCCATCGCCATCGCGGTCGGTTCCGGCATTGGCTCCTTCCTGGCGAGCGGCCGCATCGTGCTGCTGCCGGTACCGGTCGCCGGTGTGGTGATCGGCCTGTTCGCGCTCGACCTCGGTTGGGCTGTCTCGGGCATCGTCGCGCATCAGCCGGCGCAGGATATCGGCGCCTTCTTCGCGAGCCCCTCCGCCTGGCGTGTCGGCATCGACCTTGCGGGCCTCGCCATCGCCGGCGGCGTCTTCGTCGTGCCCTCCTTCGCTGCAACGCAGGCCTGGGCGCCGGCCGAGAAGCGCGCCCGTATCGTGGCGGCCGTCAATGTGCTGTCGGCTGCCTTCATGGTCGCCGGTGCGGTCGTGGTCGCGCTGCTGCAGGCGGCGGGCCTGACACTGAGCCATCTCTTCCTGCTGATCGGCGCTCTGACCATCGTCGCTTCGGTCTGGATCTTCCGGGTGCTGCCGACCAATCCGCTGAGCGACTTCCTCTCGATCCTGTTCCGTGCCTTCTATCGGGTCGAGGTCAAGGGCCGGGAGAACATTGCCAAGGCCGGCGACAACGCCATCATCGCGCTGAACCATGTCTCCTTTCTCGATGCGGCGCTGGCACTCTCGATCCTCGACAAGGAGCCGGTCTTCGCGATCGACCATGGCATCGCCCAGCGCTGGTGGGTGAAGCCGTTCCTGAAGCTGACCCGCGCCATGCCGCTCGACCCGTCGCGTCCGCTGGCGACGCGTTCGCTGATCAATGCGGTGAAGGAGGGCGAAACCCTGGTGATCTTCCCGGAAGGGCGGCTTACCGTCACCGGCAGCCTGATGAAGGTCTATGACGGCGTCGGCATGATCGCCGAGAAGTCGGGCGCGCAGATCGTGCCGGTCCGGATCGAGGGGCTGGAAGCGACGATCTTCTCGCGATTGACCCGCGAGCAGGTGCGTCGGCGCTGGTTTCCCAAGGTGAGCGTCACCGTGCTGGAGCCGGTTGCGCTCACCGTGCCCGAGGAGCTGAAGGGCAAGCCTCGGCGCCAGGCTGCGGGCGCGGCACTCTACCAGATCATGTCGGATCTGATCTTCCGCACCACGGATATCGACCGCGGCGTCTTCGAGGCGGTGGCGGAAGCGGCGAAGCTCAACGGCAAGAACCGCGTGGCGGTCGAGGATCCGATCACCGGGACGCTCAGCTACAAGCGCCTCCTGATCGGTGCCGAGGTGCTCGGCCGCAAGCTCATGCCGCTGGCGGCCAAGGGCGAGGCGATCGGCGTGATGCTACCCAATGCCAATGGCGCAGCGGTGACGCTGCTCGGCCTGATGTCCGCGGCGCGTGTGCCGGCGATGATCAACTTCACCGCCGGTGCCGGCAACATCGCCGCCGCCTGCAAGGCCGCGCAGGTCCGGACCATCGTCACCTCGCGCGCCTTCGTCGAGAAGGGCCGGATGGGCCCGCTGATCGAGGCGCTGTCGGCCGAGGTCGAGGTCGTCTATCTTGAGGATGTCCGCGCTACGGTCTCGACCGGTGACAAGCTCAAGGCGCTCTGGCGCTATGGCCAGCCGATCGAAAAGGTGAGGGGTTCGGACCGGGCCGCGATCCTGTTCACCTCGGGATCTGAGGGCGCCCCCAAGGGCGTCGTGCTCAGCCATGCCAACATGCTGGCCAATGCGGCGCAGGCGGCGGCGCGGATCGATTTCGGCCGGCGCGACAAGGTCTTCAACGTGCTGCCGGTCTTCCACTCCTTCGGCTTGACGGCGGGGCTTATCCTGCCGCTGGTCTCGGGCGTGCCGGTCTTTCTCTACCCCTCGCCTCTGCACTACCGGATGGTGCCGGAGTTGGTCTATGGCTCGAATGCGACGATCCTGTTCGGCACCGATACCTTCCTCACCGGCTATGCCCGTGCGGCGCATCCCTATGATTTGCGCTCGCTGCGCTACATCGTGGCCGGGGCCGAGCCGGTAAAGGATACGACCCGGCGGACCTATGCGGAGAAGTTCGGCTTGCGCATCCTCGAAGGCTATGGCGTGACCGAGACCGCGCCGGTGTTGGCGTTGAACACGCCGATGTTCAACCGCTTCGGCACGGTCGGCCGGATCATGCCGGGCATGGAGGCCAGGCTCGAGCCGATGCCGGGCCTCGAGGAGGGCGGTCGTCTCCATGTGCGCGGCCCCAACATCATGCTGGGCTATCTCAAGTCGGAGAATCCCGGCGTGCTCGAACCGCCGCCCGAGGGCTGGCACGATACCGGCGACATCGTCGTGATCGACAAGGACGGCTTCGTCACCATCAAGGGCCGGGCCAAGCGCTTCGCCAAGATCGCCGGTGAGATGGTCTCGCTCGCCGCGGTCGAGGCGCTCGCCGCCGAGTGCTGGCCGGGCGTGCTCTCCGGCGTCGCCAGTCTCCCGGATGCCCGCAAGGGCGAGCGGCTGGTGCTGGTGACGCAACAGAAGGACGCGACGCGCGCCGCCTTCCAGGCCTTCGCCAAGAGCAAGGGTGCCTCCGACCTGATGATCCCGGCCGAGGTTATGGTGGTGTCGGCCGTGCCGGTGCTCGGCTCCGGCAAGCTCGACTTCGCCGGCATCGCGCGGCTGGTCAGGGAGCGCAGCCAGGCTTCCGCCGCGGCGGTGGCGTGAGGCGATGCTCGGCTTCTGGCTGAAGGCGCTGAGGCGGCCGATGCTCGACCTCACGCTCGCGACCGCGCCGGGGCTCACGACGCGGATCATCGAGCGGCCGGGTACGGTGCTGGACGACGCCGAACTGGCGGCGCTGGTCGAGCAGCTGCGCACCGTGGCGGGTCGGACGCTGGCGCAAGGGGCTCTGACCTATGGCGTCTTCTCCGGCGAGCGCGAGCGTCTCAGCCAGAGCATCGTCACCTTGATCAGCGAGACGGCGACCGGTCGACCGGTCGCCTTCAACGCGCTGGCGCAGATGCAGCTCGAGTTCAATGGCGAGCCGGAACCGGTCACGCATCTCGGCCTCGTCATGGTCGATCCGGAGGTGCGCGGCCGCGGCCTCTCCTGGGTGCTCTATGGGTTGACCGTGCTGGTGCTGTTCGTTCGTGGTGGCTTGAGGCCGCGCTGGATCTCGAACGTCACCCAGGTGCCGGGCGTGGTCGGCATGGTCTGCGAGACCTTCTCCGATGTCTATCCTTCGCCGGATGCGAGCAGCCGCCAGAGCTTCGCGCATCTTTCGCTCGCCCGGCAGATCATGCGCGGGCACCGCCACGTCTTCGGCGTCGGGCCGGAGGCCGGCTTCGACGAGGCGCGCTCGCTCATCACCGACGCCTATACCGGCGGCTCGGACGATCTGAAGAAGAGCTTCGAGCAGGCGACGCAGCATCGCGAGGCGCGCTACAACGATTTCTGCCGCGAGACGCTGGACTATGAGCGCGGCGACGACGTGCTCCAGCTCGGCCGCATGGACCTCGCGGCGGCGCGGCGCTACCTCCTCGGCCAGGTGCCGCGGGCCTCGCTGCCGGGGCTGATCGGCGCCTCCGCCTTCCTGCTGCTGCAGAGACTGGTGCTGCCTCTGGTCCACTGGCTCGACGACGGCCGCCGTTTCGGCACATTGCGTCCTCGCGCCGCGAGGTCGAAGCCATGATTCCCGCTTTCAGCTACGAGCTCTTCACCACCCGCAATATCGGCTTCGTCACGGAAGCCGAGCAGGCACGGCTGCGGCAGGCAGAAATCTTCGTCTGCGGCGTCGGCGGCATGGGCGGGGCTGCCTTCATGGCGCTGGTGCGGGCCGGGATCGGCCGTTTCGTCATCGCCGATATCGACGTCTTCGAGGTCTCAAACCTGAATCGGCAGGTCTTCGCCAACGCCGGCACTGTCGGTCGGCCCAAGGCGGAAGCCGCCGCTGAGGCGGCACGCGCGATCAACCCGCAGATCGAGATCGAGGTGCTCGGGCCTGAGTGGGCGGAGCGCCTGCCCCAGATCGCGTCGCGCTGCAAGGTGATCGTCAACGGCATGGACGACATCGCCGCGGGCCTGCACCTCTACCGCACGGCCAAGACGGCGGGCGCGGCCGTGATCGACGCCTATATGGCGCCGCTGCCTTCGGTGACCGTGGTGCGGCCGGAGGATCCGCGCCCTGAGGAGAGGCTCGGCTTCCCGACCATCGGCAAGGACTGGCAGACGCTCGGCGAGGATGACAAATGCGCGGCGATGCTGTGCGAGGTCACGCATGTCATGCTGCATTCGCGCTCGCGCCATCATGTCGACCTCACGATTGCGGGTGAGGTCGCGGCCGGCCGGCGCAGCCGCATGTCCTTTGCGCCGATGGTGATCAGCACCGGCATGATGATGGCCTATGAGGCGATCGCGTTGGTGCTGGGCAAACCGACCGGCACGGATTGCCGCGGCTGGTTCTTCAATCCCTATCGGCCGGCGGTGGAGCGGCCTTTGCCTGCGCCGATTGCGGCGCTGCTCAAGCCCTTCGTGGCGCGGGCGCTCGCCAAGATGGTGGCTGGCGCATGAATGGCGGTTTCGCCAATCCGGCGCTGGTCGCCGATTCGATCGTCGATATCTGCGGTGCGCTCGGCCTCGCCGTCGCCATGCTGACCTTGCGCCGGCGCGATCCGCGCGGGGCGCTGACCACGCGTTTTCTCGTCGCGATGGGTCTGGTCGCTGCGCTTTTCCTGTTGCGGGGGCTGAGCTGGTGGAGCGGCAGCACTCTGCTCGATCGGCTGGCGCTCGCCTGCGCGGCGCTGTTTCCGTTGGGCGCGCTCATCGTCACCGAAGGCATGTTGCGTCGGCATGCGCCCTACGTCGGGAAGATCGCCGTTCTCGCCGGCTCTTCGGTGCTGGTGCTGGCGAGCTTTTTCGGCCTCGCGGGGCAGGGCCGGGGTTATGATCTGGCGCTGGCCATCTTCCAGTTCCTGGCGATCGCGTTCTGCGGGCTGCTGCTGTTCCGGCGCGACCCGACATCGCTGACCGCGGCCGAGAATACGAGCGTCTGGCGGCTCGGCCTCTGTGCCTTCCTCGTCCTGCCATTCGCGCTCAGCGATTTCCGCGCACTCATGCCCGATATGCCGGTCCGGCTGGGTAGCGTCGGCGCGTTGTTGCTGGTCTCGATCGTGCTCGTGACGGGCGGGGCGGCACCGACGCGACGACAGGGCTGCACCTTGCTCTGCACGCGCGTCGCTGCGGCTCTGTTACTCGGTCTGGCGGCGGCGCATGTCACGCCCGGAGCCGATTTCGCCCATGGCGTCAGGCTCTGCGCCGTTGTGCTCGCGGGCGTGCTGGCGATTGCGCTCGCGGCGGACGCCCTGTCGAGTTCCTTCGACGCTGCCGCGCCGGGTGTCCTCGGCTCGCTGGCGCGCTCGCATGCACAGACCCGGGGAGCGCTGATCGCGGAGCTCGCCCGGCATCCACTGTTCAGCAGCGCCCGCCGGCTCGGCGAGGCTGGGCTTGCCGATTACGACCCGTCGATCCTGCGGCCGGCCTTGCACGGGATCAGCGTCCTCCACGCCTCTGGTCGGAACTGGCCCTGGCCGCCGACCGACCCGGCCGCGGAACGGCTTGCGGCGCTGATGGCGAGCCACTCCGCCAGCCATTTGCTGGTGTTGGACGAGGAGCCGCTGGACCTGCTGCTGGTGACCGTTCCGGTGGTCTCGGCCGATCCTGCGACCGAGACGGCGCTGGCACTGGTGCGTCGATTGCTGGCGACCGCACCGAGCGAGGTTCCGGCATGATCGCGATCGTCAGAAACGACCGGAAGGCGGCCTTCGCCGTCAGCGCAAACGTCTATCCGGCCGGCAGTCCCTACGTCCCGCCGATGTGGTCCGATTTCGACCGGATGCTCGATCCCGCAGGCAACCCCTTGGCCGTACAGGGACATGGCCGCTTCGAGCTGTTCACCGCCCTGCGCGACGGGCGGCCGCTCGGGCGCATCGTCGCTACGATCCACGACGCGTCCAATCTCCGCCACGACACGACCCGCGCCCAGTTCGGCTATTTCGACTGCGCCGATGATCCCGAGATCGCTGCGGCCCTGCTCGGTGCTGCGGAAAATTGGGCGCGCGAACGCGGCATGGCCGAGATCGTCGGCAACTTCAATCTCACGGCGATGCAGCAGGCCGGCGTCGTCACCGGCGGCTTCGAAAACGCGCCCTTCACCGACATGATCTGGAGCCCGCCTCATATCGCGCGCCTCCTCGAGGCCAATGGCTACGCCGCGACCTTCCCGATGACGACTTTCCGGATCGGTCTTGCCGATATCGATCCGCAGGGATTGCTTGGCCCCAAACAGCAGGCGATTCTGGCCGATCCCGATTATCGTTGGATGCCGATCGACCGCCGCCATTTCACGGAACGCCTCGAAGATTCTCGGCTCATCCTCAATGACGGCTTCGACGCCAACCCGATGTTCGTAGCCCCCACCGCAGAAGAATACCGCTTTCAGGCCGGCGACATGATGTGGGTGATCGACAAGCGCATCTCGACCGTGGTGCACCACAAGGGCGAGCCGGTCGGGGCGATCATCGCGATCCCCGATCTCAATCCGCTGGTGAAGGCGGTTGGCGGGCGCATCGGACCCAGCTTTCCCTTCCGTTTCCTCTGGCACCGCTGGACTAACCGGCGCGCCGTCATCGTCTATCAATCGGTCAGCCGCGCTTTCCATAATCGCGGGCTCAACGGCGCCATGCTCTACAAGGTCGCGAGCGCGCTGAAGGCCGCCGGCTACACCGAGCTCGGGGGCACCTGGATCGCCGATGTCAACGGACCGAGCCTCCGGCAGGCCGAGAAGGCGGGCGCCAAGCCGCTGCACCGGCTGCATCTCTTCGCCAAGAGCCTGCAGGACTGAGGACCATGCTCGACCGCGCTGTGCTCGAAGAGCTGCTCGCCGAGGCGCGGCTGGCGCCGAGCGCCCATAATACCCAGCCGACACGGTGGCGCCTGCTCGGCGACGACGCGCTGCTCCTGCTGGAAGATGTGACGCGCCGCCTGCCGGTGGCCGATCCATCGGGACACGACGTCCGGCTTTCGCACGGCGCTGCGATCGAGGGAATGTCGCTGGCGCTCGGCCGGCGGGGTCTGCAGATCGCGCGGATTGAACGC
>JARYGW010000007.1:0-23096 GCA_033792295.1 Allobosea sp. | reverse complement strand
CGATGGCCCCGGCGATGTTCCGGGCTACCTGCCCATCGCGCGGCTGACGCTTGCCGCAGGAGGAATGGCGGATCGGCTTGCTGTCGCTGTTGCTGGCCGTCATAGCTGGCGCGGCCGGTTCCCGCCGGCCGATGCCGCATTGCATGAGGCGCTCGGGAAGCTTGCGGGCTCGCCGGATCTCGCGATCATCCCGCCCGGTCCCAAGGTTTCGGAGATTGCGGAGCTGGGGGATCGCGCCGGGTTCCATTTCCTCTGTCAGGACGCGCATCGGCGTGAACTCCTCGCCTGGATGCGGCTGTCACCGAGAGATCTTCGCTATCACCGGGACGGGCTCAACGCCGAGGCGATGGCGCTCGACCGTGTCGAGGCGGCCGGGGCTTCGCTCGTGCTGGGTCCGCTCTTCCCACTGCTGAACCGCCTCGGTCTGGCCGAGCGGCTGACGAGCGAGCGGGCGAAGACGGAAACGGGCGCGATCGCACTGTTTCACCGGCCGATCGGCGAGGATCTGCTGGAGACCGGGCGCGCCTTCTATCGAGCCTGGCTCGCCATGGCAGCTCATGGACTCAGCGCTTGCCCGATCTCCGTGCTCGCCGACTGGACGGTCAGCAACGCCATCCTTGCCGAGCGCTATCCGCCGCCCGCCGGGCGCAAGCTCGTCAACGTCTTCCGGGTCGGTATTCCATCCACGAGCTCGAGCGTTAGACGCGTTCGCCTGCCCGTCTCGGAGCTGGTGATCTGATCGCCGTCATGATGGCGGTTGAATTCCGAATCCTGAACCCCCGCGGAAGCTTCTCGCCCCCAACCCAGTCGGAAATGAGCGTCGCTCCTTGAAAGCACTAATGAAGTGCTTTATATATAGGGCGTGATCGGGAAGCCACAAACCACGATGGCGCTCATCCTGTCGCCGTCTTCGGAAGAGCGCGAGGCGCTCCATGCGACGCTCCTTGCCTACCGTCAGGCCATGGCGATCCTCGACGGAACCAAGGGCGCCAATCTCGTCGCGCTTCACGAGGAAGCCTATGAGGAGATCCGGGCTCGGACGGGCTTGCCTTCGCGCATGGCGACACTCGCGTTGCGCGACCATAGTCGGCGCGCGGCCGCTGCTCCGATCGATGACATTCCCCTCGATTCCAAGCTGTTCTCGGTGAAGGGCCCGGACAGCCTCAGCATTGCCACCCTCAGCGGACGCGTCGTCGTCCCCTATTCGGTGGACGGCTATCGCAGTGGTTGGGACGATTTTGCCGAAGCCCGTCTTTGCTTCAGCGGACCGTCGATCAACATCCTCGTCGGCGTCCAGGCCGGCCTCCATCCCCAGAAGGAGACCACGATGTCCAATGAAGGTATTCTGGCCCGCCTCGGGCGCGTCATCGCCGGGGTCGTCAACAATGCGGTCGATGCGGCGGAGGGGGCCAATCCCGTCGCCGTCGCGCAGCAGGCGGTGCGCGAGATCGAGAAGATTGCCGAGGAAGCCCGCGCGGCGCTGGGCGTCGCCGTTGCCGCCGGCCATCGCCTGAAGGCCAAGGCCGAGGATCTCGACGCCGAGATCCGCGATCTCGACGAGAAGATCCGGACGGGGCTCGACAAGGGGCGCGAGGATCTGGCGCGGGCCGCGACCGGCGTGCAGATCGACCTCGAAGCGCAGCGCACCGCCCTCGCCAAGGCGATCGCCGAGAATGGCGGGGAGATCGCCGAAACGGAGGCGACACTGCGCAGCATCGCTTCGGCTCGCGCCGATGCGATGAAACGGCTCGAGGATGCGCGGCGTGCCGAACGTGCGGCACCCGCTGCCGCGACGCCATCCCAGCGCAACGACCAGAGGCTCGCCGCCGCGCTCGCCGCGGTCGAAAGGGTGACCGGCGTTCCGGCGAAGCCTGTGCAGGGCGCGGCCGAAGTCGAGGAACTCGGCAAGATGCAGCGCGAGGATGCGATCGAGGCGCGCCTCAAGGCCTTCCGGGCGGGGCAGCGCTGATGGATTCCATCATCCAGCCGGGCACGGGGCCTTTCTGGGTGGCGCTCATGGTCGTGGCCGGGCTCGGGCTGGTCGAACTCGTATCGGTCCTGCTCGGAGCCTCGGCCTCCGGCCTTCTCGACGACGGCCTGGGCCATCACGGGCCGGCCGACCACGAGGCCGGCCTGCTCGGCGGCTGGATGTCCTGGTTCAATGCCGGCGGCGTTCCGATCCTGGTGCTCGCGGTCATCATGCTGTCGGCCTTCGCGGTCTTCGGCTTTGCCATCCAGGGACTGGCGGCCGGCCTGCTGCGGCCTTTGCCGGCCGTCGCCGCGGCGCCATTGGCTCTGCTGCCCGCCGTTCCCGTCACGCGCTGGCTGAGCCGCGCCATCGCCCGGGTCATTCCGCGCGACGAGACCGCCGCCCTCAGCCAGGCCGAGTTCATCGGCCTCGTGGGCACAGTCACCATCGGCCCGCTCGACCGGGGACATCCCGGTTCCGTGAGGGTGAAGGACCGGCATGACAACATTCACATCCTGCGCGCACAGGCGGCGCCGGGCCATCTCATCGAAACCGGCGCCGTCGTCGTGATCGTGGATGGCTCGGATGGCCTCTTCCAGGCCATTCCGGCGCCGCAGGAACTCGACAACGCTGACACCGACAGGGGCTGACCATGGACTTCGTCAATCTGGGCATCATTGCCGGCGTGATCGTCACGGCGATCGTCGTCATCGGCATCATCATGACGTCGCTCTATACCCGGGCGACGCGGGACAAGGCCTATGTCCGCACCGGGCTCGGCGGCAAGAAGGTCGTGCTCGACGGCGGCTCGGTGATCCTGCCGATCTTCCACTCCTATTCCTGGGTCTCGCTCAGCACGCTCCGGCTTGAGGTCAAGCGCGCGGAGAACGAGTCGCTCATCACCAAAGACCGGATGCGGGCGGATATCACCGCCGAGTTCTACGTCCGGGTGAAGCCCGATTCCGAGAACATCGCGCTCGCCGCGCAGACGCTGGGCGACCGCACCAACGATGCCGATGCGCTCAAGACCTTGGTCGAGGCCAAGTTCGTCGACGGCCTGCGCTCGGTGGCGGCGACCATGTCGCTGCGCGACCTGCAGGAGCAGCGCGCCGAGTTCGTGAAATCGGTCCAGGCCGCGGTCGCGCATGACCTGCAATCCAATGGCCTCGAGCTGGAATCGGTCTCGCTGACTCGGCTCGACCAGACCGATATCAAGCACTTCAACCCGAACAACACCTTCGACGCCGAGGGCCTGACCGCTCTGACCAAGATCACCGAGGAGCGCAAGCGCGAGCGCAACCAGATCGTCCGCGACAACGAGGTCGAGATCGCGACCAAGGATCGCGAGGCCACGCTGAGGCGGCTCACCATCGAGCGCGAGCAGCGCGACGCCGAGCTGACGCAGGAGCGCGACATTGCCAACAAGACCGCCGAGACGCGGGCCGAAGCCGCCAAGGCCGAGCAGTTGGCGCGCCTCTCGGAGGAGACTGCGCGTCTCGATGCCGAGCGCGGCATCGCCGAGCGCGACTCCGAGGCGCGTCAGGCTCGTGAATCCGCCCGCATCGCGGCCGAGCGCGGCATTGCGGAGCGCGAGGCCGAAGCCCGCAAGATCACCGAGACGGTGCGGATCGAGGCTGCCATCGCCGTTGCCCAGAAGACCGAGGAGGAGCAGGCTGCCCGCGCCAAGGCCGACGAAGCCAAGGCGAGCGCCATCACGGCCGAGGAGCAGGTGGCGACCGCGCGCGAGGTCGAGATCGCCGAGCGCGCCAAGCGCATCGCGGTGATCGCCGCGCGCAAGGAGGCCGAGCAGGAGGCGACGGCGATCACGGTCAAGGCGGAAGCCGAACGTCAGGCGGCCGAGAATCTCGCCGCCGCGATGAAGATCCAGGCCGATGCACAGGCCGAAGCCGCCAAGATCCGCGCCACCGGCGTGATCGAACTTGGCGAGGCCGAGGCACGCGCCGAGCGCGCCAAGAACGAAGCGCGCAACGCACTCGCCGCGAGCATCATCGAGTTCGAGCTGGCGAAGGCGCGCGTCGAGATCGTTCCGCAGGCGCTCGCTCAGGCGATGAAGCCGATCGAGAAGATTTCCGATATCCGCATCTTCAGCACCGGCGGGCTCATGGGAAACCCCGGCCGCGGTACGGGCGAGGCGAACGGCAACCCTGTTGGCGACCTCTCCAGCCAGTTGCTGAGCTTCACGGCACAGAAGCCCATTCTCGACGAGATCCTCGCCCAGGCCGGTTTCAAGGGTGCCGATCCGACCCAGGCGCTCCTCGCGGCCTCGCTTGGAGACGCTGTGGGTAGGGCCGGCAAGCCGACTGCTCGACAGGGTACGAAGCCCGTCGAAACGGGGAGCGGTGAGCCGACCTGAAATCATTCGCCGGTAGATAGCGGCTATCGGCTTTCGGGGCCGAGCGCAGGTCTCGTGCGGGCAGAGATTGCCCCCGCGGCGTGCCAGACTAGATTTTGGCCAACGCCGAGCGGGCGATCTCTTCAATGCCGGCGGCGTCGAGCTTGTGATGTGCATAGAGATGGGTCGGCGGAGCGATCAGGCTGCATTCGTCGTGGATTCCATGGCGCACGAGCTGCACGCCGCAGCCTTCATCGGCGACAGATTCCGCAACCGCCGATCCGAGGCCGCCCGGAATATTGTGCTCATCGGCGGTCATCAGGATCCTGCTGCGGCGGGCGGCGCGCAGAACGGCCTTGCCGTCGAGCGGCTTGACTGTTGCCACGTCGATGACCCCGACAGAGCGGCCTTCTGCATTGAGCTTTCGCGTCGCCTCGAGCGAGGGATGCGCGGGCAGGCCGCAAGCGATGACCGTCAGCTCATTGCCTTCGATGTGCTCGATCGCCTTGCCGATCGTAAACGGCGTGCTGCGCTCGTAAATCTCCGGCCCGAGGCCGCGCTTGATGCGGAAGTCGATCGGCTCGGGCCATGTCGCGGAGGCTAGGATTGCGGCTCCCAGCGGCGGGCATGGCAGCTTACCCGGCTCGGCACGTAATGGTTGTAAACTTAACTCCTTGTTAACTATAGGGGCGTAATCTCTCTTACGTAGAGGCTTGACTTGGAACCCAAGTACAGGAAGCTAATCTATGGCAAGAGTATACGTTATTTCTGCCATCATCATTTCTACATGCGTCCCGATTAAGGCGGAATCCGCGACCGCGGTCGGAAATTTCCAGGTTCAGATCAATATACAAGCGAACTGCGCTGTAATCAGTGCTTCGGATCTAAACTTCGGTAACACTGGCGTTCTGTCTACTAATATTGATTCGACGAGTAATATCAGCGTGCAGTGCACGACGTCGACTCCCTACACGATCGGCCTCAACCAGGGCGTGAACGGAGGTTCGGTCACGACCCGCCAGATGGCGGGCTCTGGCGGGCTGATCAATTACTCGCTCTTCCGCGACAGCGGTCGCACGCAGAACTGGGGTTCGACGGCAGGAACCGATACCGTCGCGGGCGTCGGGAACGGGGCGGCCCAGAATTACACCGTCTACGGCCGGGTTCCGGCCCAGACCACTCCGGCTCCGGCGCTGTACACCGACACCATCACGGTGACGGTCACCTACTGACGAACGACGGGCAGCGTCACTAGCCCGCCGATGATCGACTCAGAGGCAACCGGGAGGCTCGACGGCGCTGCTTACACAGCGCCGATCGCTCCCGCTTTGTCGACAACGGGAGGAAGGCGGCATGAGAAGCGCGGCAATAGGCATGGCCTTCGTGGGCTTGGTCGCGGGGACGGCGAATGCGGCGTCCCTGCAGGTGGCCCCCGTGTTGCTGGATCTTCCGGCGCCGGGAAACACGGCGACGATCACCTTGCGCAACACCGATGTCGAGCCGATCACGGCTCAGGTCCGTGTCTTTCGCTGGAGCCAGCGCGACGGGGCGGAGCGGCTGGAGCCGACGGACGAGGTCGTCGCCAGCCCGCCCGTCGTCCAGTTGCGTTCCCGCCAGGACTACACGGTGCGCGTGGTCCGGGTGGCCGGCGGCCCTGCCGGCGGAGAGGCGGCCTTTCGGCTGGTCGTCGACGAGTTGCCTAAGCCGAACCGAACGCAGGGAATGGTAGCGCTGGTCATGCGCCATGTCGTTCCCGTCTTTTTCACGGATCGCTCGGCATCGCCGGCAGCGGTGACATGGTCGGCAAGCCGGTACGGAAAGAGCCTGACGATCGGCGCGGCGAACAGCGGCGACCGCCGGGTCCGGCTCGCGGCCGTGACGGTTCGCGATGGCGCCGGAAAGGTCGTCGCCACCACCAAGGGCCTGCTCGGCTATTCCCTCGGACGCTCCGCGATGCAGTGGGTTCTCCCTGCACAGACAGCGTCGAAATCGGGAGCTCGCTTCACGATTTCCGGGATGACGGAGGCGGGTCCGTTCAATGCAACGCTGCCAATGTCGGCGGGCCGGTAGGCTCATGGCGCTGATGCTGGCGCTGGGGTCGCCATGCTGGGCGGCTGCGCCTGCCCGGAGCGAAGATATTCCGGGGCGCAGCCTGCATCTGGACGTTCTCCTCGACGGTCAGGCGATCGGCCTGATCGGCTCGTTCCGGCAGAACCAGCGTGGCGAGATCCTGGCTGTCCGCAAGGAACTCGAGGAACTCGGCGTCAGGGTTCCGACCGGCTTCAAGGTCGAGGACGAGGTCGCGCTCGGCGCAATCCCTGGCCTGAGCTTCAGCTATGACGAAGCCGCGCAACGGATCGACATCAAGCTGCCGCCGGGGGGGCGCCTGCCCAAGACCTACGATGCGCAGCCAGCCAGCGCATCTGTGCCGAGCCCGGAGCGCAGCAGCACTGGCGCCGTGCTCAACTATACGCTCTTCGGGACGTCGGAGGACAGGCAACTGCGCAACTTCTGGCGCTACCCGACCCTTTCGGCAACCGTCGATGCAAGACTGTTCAGCCCGGTCGGCGTGCTCTCGCAGACCGGCATCCTCAGCGATCAGTCGCTCGTTGGCGGTGGCACGGAGGCGTTGCGCCTCGAAACCACCTGGACCTATTCGGACCCCGGCAGTCTGGTGACTTATCGTGCGGGGGATCTGATCTCGAGCGGTCTGGCTTGGACGCGGCCCGTTCGCCTCGGTGGCCTGCAATTCCAGCGTAATTTCGGATTGCGCCCCGACCTGATCACGCTGCCGCTTCCCAGCGTCACCGGTTCGGCAGCCGTTCCCTCGACGGTCGACGTCTTCGTCAACGGAACGAAGGCGATCTCGCAGGACGTCGGCAGCGGACCGTTCCGCATCACCAACATCCCGGTCCTCTCCGGCAACGGGAATGCCAGTGTCGTCGTGCGCGACGCGTCGGGCCGCCAGAGCGAGACGAGTCTTCCCTTCGTGGTCTCCAGCAATCTGCTGCGGCCCGGCCTCTTCGACTTTTCGGCGGAGCTCGGCATGCCGCGCCTGCAATACGGACTGCGCTCCAGCATCTATGATGAGGGCATCGCCGGGTCGGCGAGCGGGCGCTACGGCGTGACCGACACGATGACGGTCGTCGCCCATGCCGAGGGCGCGCAAGGCCTCGGCATGGGCAGTCTCGGTGGGGTTTTCGGGCTCGGTCAATATGGCGTGCTCACGGCGGCCGGGTCGGGGAGCTGGCGGGATGGCCTGCTCGGCGGCCAGTCCTATGTCTCGTTCGAGACGCAGCTCTGGGGCGTCTCCCTCATGGCCGCATCCCAGCGAACCTTCGGATCGTACAGGGACCTCGCCTCGGTCTCGGGAGCCCCCTTCGCCGGCCTGGCCAGTGTCTCCGGCGATTATGTCGCCTCCGCGGCTTCCGCTGCGCTGACCGGCAACAACTGGGAGCGGCTGCTCCTGCCGCCGCGTGCGCTCGACAGGGTTTCCGTCAGCCTGCCGATCCCGGCGCTGGGAGGGGCTGTCAGCCTCGGCTTCGCGCATGTGAAGCCGGTTCTCGGCCCCACCAACCGGATCGTCAATGCGAGCTATACACGCCCGCTCTGGGGTGGAGGCTCCTTCTACGCGACCTTCTATACGGACCTGGCCGATCGCGGCTCCGCAGGCGTCTTCGCCGGCCTGTCGTTCCCGTTCGGGACCAACATCACCTCGTCGGCAGGCGCCAATCGGACGGGATCGAGCTGGTCCCTCGCTGCCGACGTCAACAAGCCCGTCGATCAGGAGGTCGGCAGCGTGGGCTGGCGCATCCGCGATGTGGAGGGGCAGGCCGGGCAGAAGCGGCGCTCAGCCTCGATCGCCTATCGTGGAAGCTCCGGGCTCGTCGAGGCGGGTGTCGCGCAAACCGAGTCGGGCTTCTCGGGCACGGTGCAGCTCGACGGTTCGGTCGCCATGGCCGGCGGCAGCGTCTTTGCCGCCAATCGGATCGACGATGCTTTCGCCGTGGCGAAAGTCGGCGCGCCCGATGTGGATGTGCTCTTCGAGAACCGGGTGGTCGCCCGCACGAACGCATCCGGCAACGCCCTCATCCCGACGCTGCGGTCCTATCAGCCGAACAAGATTTCGATCGACCCGCGCGGTCTCCCGGTCGATGCCATGTCGGAAACCACGGTCGAGCTGAGAGCGCCATCCGATCGTGCCGGCGTGGTCGTCGATTTCGGCGTCAGATCGACCGGCAACGCGGCGATCGTCATCCTTCAGGATAAGGCTGGGCGGCCAATTCGCGTCGGGGCGACCGGCGCCCTTCAGGCGGGCCTAAGAGGTGCCAACGCGTCTGCGCCGGAATTCATCGTCGGCTATGATGGCCGTGCGTTCATCGAGAACCTCGCTGCCGACAATGAAGTCGTCGTCAAACTGGAGACAGGGAGCTGCACGGCGCGTTTCCCCTTTGCGCCGCGCGCCAACACGCAAGTCTCGATCGGGCCGGTGCCATGCCAATAGGTTCCCGCTTTCTGGCGCTCTGCCTATGGGCCGTCCTGGCCGTAGCGGGAAGCCTGCTGGCAAGCGCACCGGCGACCGCTCAATCCTGCTCGCTGAGCATCACCCCTCTGGCTTTCGGCGATGTCGATGTCACAGCCAACGCACAGGTGAATGGAACGGCCACTGCGACAGTCTCGTGCTCGGGGCTGGCGCTCCTGCCGATCGGGATTTGCATCGAGCTCGGGCCCGGGACCGGAGGCGGGACCAGCGCGGCGAATCGGACTTTGACGAATGGCGCCAATCAGTTGAGCTATGGTCTGTTCTCCGACGCCGCGGCCAGCGTGCCCTGGGGATCGGGAGCCTGGCCTGCGGGTGGGGCCTCGGGGTTCGGTTTCAACCTGACCTTGTCCGCATTCGGCACGGGCAGCCGGAGCGTCACGATCTATGGCCGTGTCTATGGCGGCCAGGCCACCGCCGCGCCCGTTCCCTACACAAGCAGTTTCTCAGGCACCGATGCACGGATCCGCTACGGGCTCCTGTCATTCCTCCTCGGATGCGACCTCCTCACCGTGGTCCAGTCGACGAGCTTCACGGTCAGCGCGAATGTGCCGGCGACCTGCCGGGTCACCACGAGCGATCTCAATTTCGGGTCCGTCGGTGTGCTGAATGCGCCGCAGGATGCCTTCACGACCCTGGCACCGACCTGCACCAATGGAACCGCCTACCAGATCGGCCTGAACGGCGGTTTGTCCGGCGCGACGAATCCGACGCTGAGGCACATGACGAAGGGGGCGGAGGCAATCACCTACGGGCTGTACCGGGATACCGCGCGAAGCCAGCCCTTTGGCAGCACGCTCGGGCTCGATACGGTGACGGGCATAGGCTCTGGTCTGGCACAGACGAGCTATGTCTACGGACGCGTCCCGGCTCAAGCCACGCCCTCGCCAGGGCCATACGCCGACACGATTCAGGCAACGGTCACTTATTGACGAGGGCGATATGCTCTTTCATTGACCAAGACTGCCCGGGCGCTTGAAAAGGCGATTGCCCGTTTCGGTGCGCCCAGCTCATGCGGACAAGCGAGCCGCAATGGTACGATTCCTGATCGAGTGACGCCTGATCATTCCACGGGAACGTCTGCAAGGCATGGTGCCCGATCTGCGGATTTTCATCGTCGACGTGAACCAGGTCAGGGCTGCGATCATCGAGGAAGGCCTGCGGGAAACGGGCTGTCAGCAGCTCATCCGCCTCTCCGCGACGTGGGGCTCGTTGCCGCCATCGAGACCCACGATCCCGACGTCGTGGTGATCGACCTCGAGGATCCGAGCCGCGACGCGCTGGCCGACATGTTTCTCGTCAGTCGGCATGTCCGCCGCCCGATCACCATGTTCGTCGACCAGTCGGATTCGGCCTCGATCGAAGCGACGGTCGAGGCCGGCGTCTCCGCCTACATCGTCGGCGGCCTGAAGAAGGAACGGACGCGCTCCCCGTCGCGATCAATCGTACGGTGCGCTTCGCCTTCGGTCCGCAGGACAGCTCCGACACCGGGGAAGCGTACCATGACTGCCTGGGCGCCGCTGGAGTCGGACGAGCTCGCATCCCGCCACTCTTCGCGTTCGAGGTTGCCTCCATCGCGAGCGGCGGCGGCGTTCTAGTCCCACCCGTTGCCGCTCTCGATATTGCCTCGCGCCGGAGTTCAATTCCTTCGGCGTAGCGCGGAAGGGCACGCCCGCCGGGCAGTGGATGCCCTGTCGCCATCATCGGGCAATGCTGCGGCGATGGCGGAGGCTGGCCGCCAAAAGTTGCCGTCCGAGTCTGGACAGCAGGTCGACCTCTCCGGCCGTCAATGACAGCTTGTTGTGGGCCTGGAGAATGCGGGCAGCTGTGCCGGGGTCCCGGATATCGGCCAGGGACAGTCTGACGAACTCGACCTCGAGCTTGTCGCAGTCTCGCGCCGCTGCAACATGGCAGCGCCAGCGAACGACGCGATTTCGCCACCGCCTGGTCTCCTGTTCCAGCGCGTCGAGGCTGGCGCGGCTCGCATTGTCGATCATCGCATCGACCGAGGCCGTGACGACATCCGAAATTCCAGGCCCGTCCGCCGTCCTGGACATGTCGCCGCCGATCCGCATGGAGGCATCGGCCACGATCACCATGACACGCGTCACCTTTCGCGCCTGTTCCGCGGAAAGAGGCGAGGGCGCCGGCTCGCGCATGGAGCCGGTCAGGTGCCGGGTTGCCAGATTGTCGACCAGCCCGCCATCCAGCAGCTTGAGGTAACGCAGATCGGGCGCCGTGGCATAGCGGGCTCGCGCATCCCGGAGGTCGGCTTCCGTCTGGGCCGCGCCAGGACGCGCGACCGGCCCCTTCGCCTTGAAAGGGCATGCCGGGTTGTAGTTTTCCAGGACGACCGGCGCGAACAGGACCGGCACGGCGGCCGAAGCCGCGACGGCATGGGACAGCGGAAAGGCACTGAAATCGCTGCAGATCGCCTTGAAGCTGGCGGGATCGAAGGAGAACGGTGCGCGGTTGTAGAGATCGGTCGCGTGGAGCAGCAGGCGAGGTCCTCCCGACGACTGCAGATCGCCGAGCGTTGCGCCATGATAGAGATGGTCGTCGAGCCATCCGGCGAGGCCGTCGAGATCGTTGACGCCGCCGCGATAGGCGCGCAGCAGATTGGCTGGCGTGATGGCGGTGCGCAGCGACGTTTCGGGATCCCGATCGAGAAAATCGCGCCTGAAGGCCGGGATCGCCGAAGGCCCGTGCAGGGCGACATAGGCGGCCAGCATGCCGCCGCCGGAGACCCCCGACACGACGGCAATATCGTCGGCGAGCGTTCGGCCATTTCCCTCGGGAGCCTGCCGCTCGGCAAGCTCCGAGAGGACGCCGTATCCGAATGCGGCCGAGCGTGCCCCGCCGCCCGAGAGCGCCAGGATGACCGCTGTCGTTCCCGTCTGTACGCGCGCTCCAGGGTGCGCAGCCGCCCTGATGGGTGTCGTCAGAGGCGCGTTCGAAGGCGGATTGGACGGATTGGCGCAAGCAGCCAGTCCGATGGCCAGCATGCCAAGCAGCGGCAGGGCCTTGAGCCGATCGACCATCATTCCGCGCGACCTCCGCCGCGTGTCGTCCGTCCCATTTGGAAAGCGCGGGCGGCGGCAGAACTCGCCTTGCTCGATTATCTCAGCATTATGCCTGGGTGCCCGGCTCCATTCGGCCGGTCGGTTCCGGCAAGGTCAGGCGAAAGCAGGCTCCGCCCACCCGATCCAGAACGGCAATCTCGCCGCCATGGAGCAGGGTGATTTCGCGAACGAGGTGGAGCCCGAGACCGGCCCCTCGATCTCGATGGGCGAGGCGGGTGAAAGGCTCGAAAATCCGCTCGCGCTCGGCGAAAGCAATGCCGGGACCCTCATCCATGATATCGACGGTCCGTCCCTTTCCGACCGCGATGGTGATCGTTCCGCGTCGGCCGCCGTGCTGGATGGCATTCTGGACGAGATTGGCCAGCGCCCGTTCGAGGCCCGCCGCGTCGCCGATGGCGCAGACGCATTCAGCTTCGGTCTCGAAGGCGAGCTCGTAGCCGGCGGCGATCGCGAGTGGTGCGAGATCGATCGCCACCTGCTGGCCTATCGCGACCAGGTCCAGCGACACGAAGACGCCGCGGCCTCCCTCCAGCCGCTGCAGATCGAGCAATTGCTCGGCCATGACGGCGAGTCGCGCATTGTCCTCGAGCAGCCTGCCGCGCTGGTCCGTGTCCGGCAGCGTTTCGAGGCGCGTCTGCAGGATCGCGATCGGCGTTCGCAGTTCGTGGGCGGCGTCGGCGAGGAAACGCCGGCGTCGGGAATGCCCATCGTCGAGCCGCTGCAAGGCGCGGTTGACGGCGTTCACGAGCGGGGTCACTTCGACGGGCGTCAGCGCGGTTGGCAGGCGCGTCCCCTGTCGCTCGATATCGATGCGTTCCGCCTCGGCCGCGACGGCATCGAGCCCGGCGAAGGCGCGGCCGACGACCAGCGGCGTCGCGATGAAGGTGGCGAGCGCCATGATGAAGAGCGCGGGCAGCACGAAGCTCGCGAAAACGACGAGCACCCCCTGGACCAGCCAGCTCAGCGGTGCCTCCCCTCCGGGGCCGGTCAGAACCTGGATTTCGCCGGCGGGACTCTCGATCCATCGCATCAGGGCGGTCGGGCGTGGCGGGTCCCTGAGATTCCACCCCATGCGCGCATTGCCGATCTCGTCGAGCGCGGAGCCGATCCGCGCGAAGCGGGACGGCGGCGAGCCTTCGACGCGCTGCCGCCCCTGACGGTCCCGGACGATGAACCAGAGATCCGGCACCGTCATACGCAGCCGCGCCATGGCAGGCGTCGGGCTGATCGTGAGGTCGCCACCGGCATCGCGCAGGACCGCGCCCTTCAGCGCATCGAGCGTGACGTCCTCGGACTCGAAATTGAGGAGATGGCCGCTGCCATAGAGCGCGGCGATGACCGCCACGACCAAAAGCGAGAGCACCGCTGCCTGGAGGGCGAGAAGCCGCCGGACCAGCCGCCATTTCAGCGAATGTATGCGCGGGGCCCGCGACATCATCTCGCGGGCTTCAGCAGATAGCCGATGCCCCGAACACCGTGAATTTCGAGCTGCGCACCGGCGTCCTTCAGCTTCCGGCGCAGCCGCGAGATATGCATGTCGAGGGCGTTCGACTGGATTTCGTCATCGAAGCCGTAGACCGTTTCCTCCAGGGTGGAGCGCTGAACGACACGGCCTTGTCGGCGAAGCAGGCCCTCGAGCGCCAGCAGCTCCCGACGCGCCAGGCCGAGGCTCCGCCCGGAGACGCTGGCGCTGCGGTTCTGCCAGTCGAACGCGAAAGGGCCGATGCGCAGGAATTCCGGCGCGGGCTCGATCGACCGGCGCAGAACCGCGCGCAATCGCGCCAGGAGTTCGTCGATCGCGAAGGGCTTCGGCAGATAGTCGTCGGCGCCGGCGTCGAGCCCTTCGATGCGATCGTCCGTTTCGCCACGCGCGGTCAGAACGATGACCGGAACAGCCGCTTTCCGGGCGCGGATATGCGGGAGCAGGCGGAGCCCGTCGCCGTCGGAGAGGTTGCGGTCGAGCAGTACGGCGCCATGAACGTCTGCGATGATCGCCTCTTCGCCCTCCGCCAGAGTCGCGACGTGATCGACGAGCATGTCGCGCTGCCCCAGGGCCGTGCGCAGCGCAGCAGCCAATTCCGGTTCGTCCTCGATCAGGAGAATGCGCATGACGTGGCGCTCAGTGGCTCAGCATGGGCAATGGACCTTGTCCTCGATGCAGCGAGGCGCAGTCCTGGGACGGAGTGTGGGAGGGCGGCGGCATGGCAGGCTCTTCACATCGATCTGCAGCCCGCGCACCCAAGGCAGCATTCGTTGCAGCAGCATTGCTCGCAAACGGATCGAATCGTCGGCCGCCGCCACTGAAACCGGAAAGCCGGCGCATGCCGATCGCAGCATTGGCTGGTGACGCGGAAGCAGAGGTTCGAATTTGTGTCTTCCTATTCAGAAAATGTGGGTACTGTGCTCACCCATTGACGAGCTAGTCGTAAGTCGTTCAGGTTTGCCTCTCCTGTGTTCCAAGCAATGATGTTCGACTTGGAAACCGACTTCTCTGTTTCGTCCGCCCCAAAAGGCTTCACGCATCACGCAATCCACCTGGAGGAAAGATGATACGGCTCGTTGTTGAACCGTGCCGCACGCAGCGCTCGGCCCTTGCCGCAATGGCTTGCAGTCTCGTCCTGCCGCTGGCCCTCGCGGGTTGTGGGGGCGGTGAGGGGCTGTTGTCCTCGTCATCGGGAGGCACGGCAGCGCGGGCGCCTGCCCCGGTCGGGATTTCGCGCGATGCGCTGGTCGGGCGCTGGGGTATCGCATCCTTCCACACGGAGAAGGATCGCAAGCGCACCGAGGCGGAGGCGCGGGCGCAGTGCAAGCAGCCCTATACGATCACGCAAGGGCCCGGCGACGGCGTGATGATGCATGTCGCCGACGATCCGAAGCCTTATGAGCTTCGGCTGAAGGCCGGTGCCGGCGGCAAGACCTATCTCGGCTTCGAGGCGCCCGCCGGGGATCCACAGGACCGCGAACTGCTGTCGGTGAAGCCGAAGGAAATCGTGATGCGCTTCGTCGATCCCGATGCGCATGCCCGCTACGGTACCTTCATCTACAGCCGCTGCGGCTGAACGGAGGCGATGAGATGAGCATCACCATCCGCAGCGCCTTGCGTGGCCTTCTTCTGTCCGGCCTCGGCCTCGCGCCATTCCTCGCCTTGCCGGGAGCCACCACGGCGCAGCCGCGACCGCCGGCTGCCATTCAGGAGACGATGGACATCGGCGACGAGCCGGGTCGCGTCTCCACCGAGGAAGTCAGCATCACCGAGGGGCCCTATGCCCGCCAGATGGTGCTCTTCCGCTCGAACGAGCCGCCGGGTACGGTGGTGATCCATTCGGCCGAGCGCTTCCTCTATGTGGTGCAGGGCAACGGCCGCGCCCTGCGTTATGGCATCGGTGTCGGGCGCGAGGGCTTCACCTGGTCTGGTCAGGTCAAGGTCAGCCGCAAGGCCGAGTGGCCCGACTGGCGCCCGCCGCCGGAGATGCTGCAGCGGCAGCCCTATCTTCCGCGCTTCATGGCGGGCGGTCCCGGCAATCCGATGGGCGCGCGCGCGCTCTATCTCGGCTCGACCGTTTTCCGCATCCACGGCACCAACCAGCCAGAGACGATCGGCCAGGCGATCTCTTCCGGCTGCTTCCGCCTTGCCAATGGCGACATCGCCGATCTTTACGAGCGTGTGCCCGTCGGGACCAAGGTCATCATCCGCCACAAGGCGACGCTGTGACCGGCTCCGCCGATTCCGTCGATCTTCGAAAGGAACAGACAGATATGTCGAAGCCCTCATGGATTCGTCGCTATGGTCTCGGTCTGGCCGCTCTCTGCAGTCTGACCGTTCAGGCCCATGCCGGAACACTCGATACGGTGAAACAGCGCGGCACGCTCCAGTGTGGCGTCAGCGAAGGCGTGCTCGGCTTCTCGGACAAGGATGCCCAGGGCAACTGGCACGGCTTCGACGTCGACTTCTGCCGCGCCGTCGCGGCGGCCGTGCTCGGCGATGCGGGCAAGGTCGCTTTCACGCCGCTCTCCGCGAGCCAGCGCTTCGATGCGCTGAAGGGTGGCAAGGTCGACCTGCTGGCGCGCAACTCGACCTGGACGCTGGGTCGGGAGGCCGATCTGGGTCTGGCCTTCGCCGGCATCACCTATCACGATGGCCAGGGCTTCCTGGCGAAGCGTTCGCTCAACGTCGATACGGCCCTGTCGCTCGACAAGGCCAAGGTCTGCGTCGAGGCCGGCACCACGACGCAGCTCAACCTCGCCGACTTCTTCAAGGCCAATTCCATGACCTATGAGGAGAAGGTCTATCCGAGCGCGGCCGAGGCCTTCGCCGCTTTCGAAGGGGGGCAGTGCGACGTGCTGACCCGCGACCAGTCGGCCCTGCATGGCGAGCGGCTCCGGTTGGCCAAGCCGGCCGAGGCGATCGTTCTGCCGGACGTGATCTCGAAGGAGCCGCTGGGACCGGTGGTGCGCAGCGACGATTTCCCTTGGTTCACCGTGGTGAAATGGGTGAATTTCGCGCTCGTCAATGCCGAGGAGATCGGCATCTCGAGCGCAAACACCGATGAGGCCCTGAAATCCCAGAAGCCCGACGTGCGGCGCTTTACTGGCGCGGAAGGGGGCTTCGGCAAGGGGCTCGGACTCGATGCCGACTGGGCGATCCGCGCCGTCAAGGCAACCGGAAATTACGCCGAGATCTACGAACGTAACCTCGGCGCGGGCTCGAAGCTCGGCATTCCGCGCGGCCTGAACCAGCTCTGGAGCATGGGCGGCGTTCTCTACGCCCCGCCGCTGCGCTGAACCGCGGAGGCTATATTCTCGGGAGACGGATCGCGTTAGACCACCATGGCCTGTCGCCGGCCTCGCGGCAGGCCCGCCTTTGCGCTCCGGCGCTTGTCATCGGCACGCGCGGTCCTGCCACGCTGGCCGCCCTATGAGGCACGGTGTACATTGAGATAGCAGGATTTCGGCTTGGCTGTGAGCGAAACATTGCAACAGCTATAGCGCAGAACTGTAGCAGGAAAGCGGACGCCACCCAACTCGTTGCCGGCGCCCAACTCTTTGACGCAAAAGCGAAAAAGAGTGGTGCCCAGGAGAGGACTCGAACCTCCAGTAGAGCTACCTAACTACTGAATTATAAAGGCTTTTTCGACTACCGCTTGGGTTGCTGTGTGAAAGGAAAATGTAAACTTCAGCCGCCGCTGATCATAGCGTCACGGGTGCCGATATCCAGACAATTCAGCGCCCGTCACAACACCGCAGTTTGCTCAGCGACGCGATGGGTTTGCGCCACGTGATCAATGTCATCGCCGGGGACGCGAATGCTCCCGACGCCCCCCTGCGCTGACGGTGCGCAACGGCTATAATCTGCTGAGCTGGACGCGCGGCGGCGTCGCCTAGCGGATGGTGGATTCTGGTTGTGCGGCCAAGCCGGCATCCCCGACCGGCTTCTCTCGAAGCCCCTAGTAGCCGCGGCAGCCGCACAGCGAGTTGAATAGCCAATGAGCCTCAAGGGCGCATTCGACATCGTAAACCGCGAATGCTGAAAGCGCGTCCGAACCGGAATGGGTGCAGTCACGCACCGCGCTCGTGACCGGACACCGAATCCCCCGAGACGAAGTAGCCTCTTCTCGTCGGTGAAGCGCACTGCCAGCTTGCGTGGGCTGAGCTCCGTCTCGCGCAGCGCCAGCTCGACGATCTCGGCCCGGATTTGGTCGGGGATTCGGTTCGAGACGCGGTCGGGCCGTGAGCGATGATCGGTGAGCGCCTCGACCCTGGAGGGATAGCGATCATACCAGCTATAGTAGGTCGCCTGGGGATGCTGAGTTTGCCTACTGTGCGCCTTGCCGGCAGGTGCGAGGCTTCGGCCAAGTGGATGATCTCAGCCTTATCGGATGCGGGATAGGCCGCCAAGCGCGGCACAACGATGACCCGCAACGTTGGCAGCGTCTAGATCTAGTCCGGAGACAGAGGTGTCGCGCCGTCCTGGGGGGCGTAAGCGAGAAGCCGACGCGTCTCGGCAAGGTCCCAGCGCATGCCGGGATTGTCGCTCATGAGATTGAGCACCGAAAAGCCCACCCCGTCGGCGAGAACGGCGCGCTCGATCCCGTGGCAGAAGTCGCGGTCCGAAAGCCACATCGCCTGGCCCCATAATCCCATCTCCATCTGCGGGCCCGGCCGGTTCTCGCCGCGCTGGCAGAAACCAATGCGCAGGCAGACCACCGAAAGACCCCAACGCTCGTGATAACTCCGGCCGAGGCGCTCGCCGAACAGCTTTGAGGCGCCGTAGGCGTTGACTGGGGCGGGGTCGAGATCCGGCGTCAGCGGCTCGTCCTCGTCGCGATAGCCGGCCACGACCCAGTTCGAACTTGCGAAGACGAAGCGGGCCACGCCGGCTCGGCTCGCGGCCTCATAGACGTTCTGCGTCAAGTCTAGGTTCAGGCGCTGGATCGACGCCCAAGATCCTCTTGGGCTCGGGTTGCCCGCGAGATGCACGACGGCATCGACGCCCTTGAAGAGCGACGCCCACCCGTCATCCCAGGCCGAAAGGTCTGCCGCGACTATCGTGGGATCTCCTTGGTCGTCGCGATCGACCAGTTTCAAAGTCCAACCCAGGGCCTCCATATGGGAGCGAAGCTTGCTTCCGAGGTTACCGGCGGCACCGGTTATCAAGACGACGGGCATTATCGTGCTCCTTGCGCGAATTCCGGCTCGGGTAGGCCACGCGCTCCAGTGGAGATCGCGAAGAGCGAGCCGGATAGTGGGGCCTCTTTCAGTGCCTGCTCGTCGAGGCCGATCCTGGCGGTCGTCACAAACAGGGTGTCGAGATCGCGGCCGCCGAACGTACATGCGGTGGGGCAGGGGACCGGGAGGGGGATGACCCGGTCTGTCCGACCGTCCGGCGCATAGCGCGTAACCCGCGCTCCGCCGAAATGAGCGACCCAGAGGTAGCCCTCGGCGTCGAAGACGGCGCCGTCCGGGTCGCCTGGCGGCTCGCAGGTCACGAAGGGCTGCGAAGGGCCGATCGCACCGGTGTCCGGATCGAGGGCGTGGCGTGTCAGCCTTCCCGTAGGCGAGTCGCAAAAATGCAGCCAGCGGCCGTCTGGGCTCACGGCGAGTCCGTTGGGGATGGTGATGGCGCCGAATAGGCGATCGAGCGTGCCGTCCGCGTGATAGCAATACAGCGACCCGGCACCGGTCTTGCCGCGTGTCATGGAGCCGACCCAGAAGCGCCCCTGCCGGTCGCAGCGGCCGTCGTTCAGGCGGCTGCCAGGATTGTCCGCCTCGATTGGTTGGATCGGCGTCAGCGTACCTTCAGCCGGATCGAAGCGCGCAAGTCCCGAAGCGAGCGCCAGCAACAGCCCGCCGCCCGAATGGATTGCCACCGCGCCGATCGCCTCGGGCATAGTCCAGCTCCGGTTTGCGCCGGTCCTGCGATCGAACGCGTGGAGAGCCGGGGCGCGGATATCGACCCAATAGAGCAGGCCGTCGCGGGGCGACCAGACCGGCACTTCCCCCAGCGTGGCCTCCCAACGAAGGACGCAGTCGACGGTCGTCATGACGGGCTACCAGTTGGTGTGCGAGCCGTCGCGACGGCGCAGATGCGGAAACTCGAAGAAGCCGTCGCGCGTGACGGCCTCGAGCTGGGTTTCGTCCACGTCGATGCCGAGCCCCGGTCGGTTCGGCACGGGGTAGCGATGCCCCACGAGCATCGGACGATCGATGAAGACCGACGGGTCCTCGCGAGGTAAGGTCTCGCCGGGCGTTTCCCAACATTCGGCCCAGGCCAGGTTTGCGATGGCAGCCGACATGTGGATTGTCGCGGCAGTGCATATCGGGCCGAGCGGGTTGTGCGGCATCACGTCGACGTAATGAGCCTCGCACCATCCGGCGACCTTCATGGCCTCAGTGAAGCCGCCGACGTTACAGACGTCGATGCGGGCATATTGGGTGATGTCGCGCTCGACGTAGGGCAGAAACTGCCATTTCGATGCGAATTCCTCTCCAATCGCGAATGGGATCGGGGTCATCCTGCGCAAGGCCTCGTAGGCGGCGGGCGTCTCGTCCCGGATCGGCTCCTCGATCCAGTCCAGCGCACCCGGCGCCAGACGCTGGCAGAACGAGGCCGCCTCGGCCACCGTAAGCCGGTGATGATAGTCGAGGCCGAGTAAAGGGCCAGGACCGATCTCCGCACGTACTCGCGTCACCCATTCAGCGGTGATCGCCAACGACTCCCGTGGTTCGAACACCGGATGCCCGCCATCGGGGGCTGGCACCGCCTCCTTGCGGGGCAGCCGAATGCAGCTCCAGCCAGCGCGGAGCAGCGTCGTCGTCAACACCAGTATCTCGTCGATGTCCTGTGAGCGCACGGTCGCGAAGGTATCGATGTAGTCGCGCTGCTTACCTCCGAGCAGCTGCCAGACCGGCACGCCCAGCGCCTTGCCCTTAATATCGTGCAGCGCGATGTCGATCGCCGAAATCGCCGCCGTGAGCACGCGGCCGCCTTCGAAATATTGGCTACGATACATCTCCTGCCAGAGCGCCGCTATGTTCATCGGGTCGCGCCCGACGAGCCAGGCGGCATAATGCGAGACCGCGGCGGCCACCGCATCCTCACGGCTCGTCAATCCCGACTCGCCCCAGCCATGTACCCCGGCATCCGTATCGATCCTGACGAGGAGCTGCGGGCGATTGTCGATCCAGATCTTGATGGGCCGGATACTCGTGATCTTCATAGACTATCGTCCGTTCCGCTGGCCGCGCCGGCCGTTGATGCTCGCATTCGTGATCAGGCTCCGCAAAACTTCCGACAGCCCTTGATGAGGGGCACGTCTCGGTACGGGTCTTCATTCGGTACGGGACGTGAATCGGGTGCCTCGGATTCCCTCTCCGCGCGACGGTTGTTCGACCGCCGACCAAGATCAACTCCCACAAGGCTTAGCAGTTCATGATCGATGATTCCAGTCGTTGACATAACATTTTCGATTTTGGTATATCATTTTTATGGAAACGCTGCCCGCCGAATTCAGCCAGTACCAGCGCGTCACCGGCCGTCTCCGGGCCGAGATCATCGAGGGCGTCTGGCGTCCCGATGCCCGGCTCAAGGTGCGCGATCTGGCGGAGCACTACGGCGTGAGCCCGGCTCCGGTGCGCGAGGCGTTGCAGGTTCTCCAGGGCGAGGGGCTCGTCGTGCTCGAAGCGAACCGGGGTGCGCGCGTGCGGCCTATCGACGAGCAGGTGTTGATCAACGTCTTCGACGTGCGTGAGGCTCTAGAGTCTTTCCTGGCGGCGAAGTTCGCTCTGGGAGCGTCACCGCACCAGATCGCCATGCTCAAGGCGATCCAAACGGAGCATGACGCGGCGATGGCAAGAGAGGATGCGAGTGCCGCATTGGTCCTGAACCGCCGCTTCCATGACTTCATCAATACTGCCGCTCGCAACGACGAGGCCGTCGACGTGATCAACCGCCACATCATTCTGACGCGTGCACTGACGCTGGAATGCGGCCTGACGCAGGCCCGCATGACGGCGATCACTGAGGAACATCACATGCTGATCGCCGCATTCCAACGCGGCGACGACGCGCTGGCGCATCGTATCGCAGCCAGCCACGTCCGATCTTCCCGTGACGATCTCGTCGAGCGCTTGAGGCCCATCCTCAAATCGCGCGCGCAGGAGCGAATTCGTTCCGGCAGCGGCGCCGCTCAGCCGAGACCCCAAGGCGGAAGCTGGCCTGCACATCAACAGACTACGGAGTAGACAAACGGCCAGGGGGCCTTCGGTTCGCTGAGTTCGGCGCGGGACTGGTCGGCTTCGCGGTTTCGACGGCCCAACACGATCAAGGACGTCCGCACGCGGTCTCGCAGCGAATGTCTCAAGGCAGAACGCATCACGGCTCCCCGACGATCCACCAGAGACGTGTGCGACGGTTCGCTCGTGCGCCCTTCAGGCAAGCTACAGAGGCATCGACGGCCATGTTCGACGCTTTCCGCCCATTTGAGCTTAAGACCAACGAGGTGGACCTGCGGATAACCGCGTTCGCGCCTCGTATCGCCAAGATCCAGGTCGGCGTCAGGCCGCAGGGCCACTGCACATCTTATTTGATCGACGTCCATAGTGTGCCGCGTGCTGCGCCGTCCGCGGCTTCATCGCTGGCAGGTGGCGGAAATTCAATCATTGCCGTCGACGAGGCCGGCAATATCGTACTGCGCAACGCCGAGGGACGCGTTCTCCTGCGCTTCGTTTCGTCCTCGGTCGCGACCTCCCCGGACACGCGGCTGCGCATGGAGATGATCGGCGAGCAACACCTTTACGGTCTTGGCGAAGGCGGCCAGCAGTTTGACCGCCTCGGTACCTCGCGCCGCTTCTGGAACTTCCAGGCGAACCGGGGGCAGGGCGCCGATTTAGCGGTTCCGTTCCTGTTGTCACAGGCGGGATATGGGGTTTTCTTCGACAACAGCGCCGTCAGCCGGATCGAGCATGGCGACGCCAACGAGGGCGGCACGGTCCTCGACTACTCCGGCGCCGGCGGACCGTACGACATCTACGTCTTCGTCGGCGACATGCGAACAATTCTGGGGGACCTGGCCGGCGTGCTGGGTCCCGCCACGATGCCGCCGCTGTGGTCGCTCGGCTACCTGCAATCGACACGCTTTTTTGACACGCCCGAGGACATCCTCGCTTTAGGAAGGGAGTTCCGGGACAAGAACATCCTGTGCGACGCGATCATCTTTCTTTCCACCTATGGCTCGGGCCTGGGCTGGAATGCCGCGGTCGGATCCTTGGATTTCGAGCCGACGCTCTTCGCCGATCCCGGATACGTTATTGGCGGGCTGCATGAGCTCGGCTTCCGGGTGTTCAGCCACGAGTACCCGGTCGTTCATCCCGGGGCGCCGCTCCACGAAGAAGCCAGGCAGCGCGGCTTTCTCCTCGATCATCGCTATCCCGACACGCGTGCTCCCGACCGGGACGGCGTGAGCTTCAAGGAAGGGCAGTCCTTCATCGACTTCTCGCAGCCCGAGGCGCGCGAGTGGTGGTGGAACGCCCACCATCATCTCGTCGAACGAGGCATCGACGGCTGGTGGCTGGATGGCGGAGAAGGCCCGCCCGAGCATGTAACCTTGGCCGCCGGCTCCTCCAAGCTCGTCCACAACCGCTTCGATATTTGGC
>JARYGW010000079.1:0-17145 GCA_033792295.1 Allobosea sp. | reverse complement strand
ATAAAAATGCCCAGCGATTCTGCGTCGCCGAAAGGATGCCCATGACCCCTTTTTCCGAGCTTCGCCAGCAGGCTGGCCTGTCGATCCAGGAAGTTGCCAGGGAAATGGCCTTCGACGAACGCACCGTTTACCGCTGGGAGAGTGGCGAGACTTCGCCCCGCAAACCAGTCATCAATCTGCTCCAGTCCATCGTCGATCAGCGACGCACGGAACGGAAAACGGACTTCACGTTCATAGACCTGTTTGCAGGAATCGGCGGTCTCAGACGGGGATTTGAGCCAATCGGAGGCAGATGTGTCTTCACATCCGAATGGGATCAGTATTCTCAGAAGACCTACCGGGCGAACTTCCCCAATGATGACCACGACATTTGCGGTGATATCCGCCAGATAAAATCCGAAGATATTCCGCCGCATGATCTGCTGCTGGCCGGATTTCCCTGCCAGCCCTTTTCAATCGCCGGGGTCTCGAAAAAAAACGCCCTCAGCCGCCCGCACGGCTTTGCTTGTGAAGCTCAAGGCACGCTCTTTTTTGACGTGGCGCGGATCATTCGCGACCATAAACCGAAGGCTTTCGTGCTGGAGAACGTTAAGAATCTCGTCAATCATGATCGCGGCAACACGTTCCGCGTTATCTGCGACATCCTCACCAATGAACTCGGCTACCATATCGATAAGCGTGTGCTCGATGCGCGCTCATGGGTGCCACAGCACCGGGAGCGCATTTTCATCGTCGGTTTCCGCGAAAAGAATGCGTTTTCCTTCGACAGCTTCGCCGCTCCCGATCCGGTAGACGGACCAAAACTCGGGACCATCCTGCATAAAACTGGCGACGCTCAGGAAAAGCCCTATACGGAGAAGGATGGCAGCGCGGCGTCGAAGTATGTGCTCTCGGAGCATCTGTGGAATTACCTCCAAGGTTATGCCGAGAAGCACAGGCAGAAAGGCAACGGTTTCGGTTTCGGCCTTTTCGGTGCGAATGGCATCGCCCGGACCCTGTCCGCTCGCTATTACAAGGACGGATCGGAAATTCTGATCGAGCGTCGGGGCAATATCCCTCGCCGCCTGACCCCCCGCGAATGTGCGCGCCTGATGGGCTTCGATGCAGAAGGTCGTCAGCCGATGCTAATCCCTGTTTCTGATACGCAAGCCTACCGGCAGTTCGGCAACGCGGTTGTTGTGCCGGTGGTCGAAGCGGTCGCGCGTCACATGCAGCCATTCCTATTGCAGGCCGTTCGCGCTCCTGCGGAGGAGGAGGAAAAGGTCGCCGTTGCCTGATATCGTTGATCCGCTGACGCGCAGCCGCATGATGGCCGGTATCCGGGGAAAGGATACCCGGCCTGAAATGACTATCCGTAGGCGGCTCCATGCTCTCGGATATCGCTACCGGCTGCATCCAAAAGATATTCCCGGAAAACCCGACCTCGCATTGCCGCGCTACCGCGCCGCGATTTTCGTGAATGGCTGTTTCTGGCATGGGCATTCCTGCCACCTGTTTCGCCTGCCCGGTACGCGGACAGACTTCTGGACAGCGAAAATCGAGGCCAACAGGAAACGGGATCGCGTTGTTGTCGATGCACTGCAAGCCTCCGGTTGGCGTCAGCTTGTCATCTGGGAATGCGCCTTCCGGGGTCGCGGATCAATCGGCCTTGATAAGGTGATTGCTGCTGCGACGAAGTGGATCGAAAGCGATGAGAAGAACGCAGAAATAATGGGGGGACCGGATGGCGCTGGTTGATCTTGCAGACTGGATGGATGAATTCGACCGTCCGCAGAAATCCATCTGGTATGTCAAGCGTCTCTCGGCAAACGATACGCTCGCCAGCAATGCGCATCAGGCCGGACCATATATCCCGAAGAGTTTCCTGTTCAGGATATTCCCGCAGCTTGATACTGCCGAAATCAAAAACCCGGACACGACATTCGATGTTTATGTGGATTCGCATGCCGATCACAGACGTGTCAGGGCAGTCTATTACAACGGGAAACGCCGCCAGGAGGGCACGCGCGACGAAGCGCGACTGACGAATTTCGGCGGGCGCGAATCCGCGCTGCTTGATCCTGACAGCACTGGCGCGCTGACCATCTTCGCCTTCTTGATGGGAGACGATGGCCGCGCCTATGAATGCCATGTCTGGGTATCACGTCACGCGACGGAAGAAGACCTGATCGAGGAACGTCTGGGGCCTGTCGAACCCGGACAGCTTGTAATCTGGATAGCCGGGATCGGACGCCAGTCACCAACGCTGTTCACGCCTGCGCCGCGTACGAACTGCCGTCTGACCGAAAATGAAATCCCGCTTGGATGGCTGGAAAAATTCCCGACCGGCGAGGAAATTATCCGTAAGTCCGTCGAACTAAGGAGCGCAACAGCCCTTAATCCCGACGCCCGCCTGTTGCGCCGCCGGACCTGTGAATTCGAAGTTTTTCAGAGCGTCGAGGAGGCGTTTTTCCTTCCGAGAATCCGGGAAGGATTCCCTTCGATTGAAGCCTTCATCGGACAGGCGCACGCTATCCTTCAGAGCCGCAAGTCCCGTTCGGGCAATTCACTTGAACTGCATGCGCGGGAAATTTTTATCGAGGAAGGCTTGCGTCATCTTCAGGAGTTTCAGCACCGCCCGCGGATCGAAAACGGCAAGATTCCTGACTTCATTTTTCCTTCCAAAACGGCATATGAGGATACCAATTTTCCGGTGAACCGCCTTCGCATGCTTGCGGCCAAGACGACGTGCAAGGACCGCTGGCGACAGGTCCTCAATGAAGCAGACCGGATACCGACCAAGCATCTGCTGACGCTTCAGGAAGGTGTATCCGAAGGGCAGTACCGCGAAATGCGTGACGCTGGTGTGCAGCTTGTGGTGCCGACCGCGTTGCACGACAGCTATCCCGAATCGGTGCGCCCCAACCTTGTTTCGTTTGAAGAATTCATCGGCGACATCCGCCTTATCTCCATTTGACCCTCCTGCCTTGTTCGTCCCCGCCGGAGGCGTTGGGCCATGTCCTCGTCCCGACCATGCCATCGGCAGGTCGCGTTCACGTCAGAAGGTCAACCCTTGCGGGTGGCGCAAGGTGCGCACTGTACAAGGCCGCGCAAAGCGCGTTTGGCGGAAAACTGGTACTCCAGATTTCGAACGGCGGATTTGATCGCGGCGAAGTTCGGAATGGGAAAGACCGCGCCGCAGTGTTTGGGGGCGGGCGTTGCGTTAGCGCCCTAGTGGGCGATGGATGGTCGTTATCGTCGGCCAGAAGCGCGCCTTGGCTATGAGCGGCCAAGGCTGGCGGAAAGCGTCGTTGGACGAAGCTCGGGAATGGATGAGATAAGATTAAAGACCGGGAGATGATGTCGGCGCGGGGCGCTGAGAATTCGTTCGACAATTCTCGGATTGATGTGAAGCTTGATCGCAGAAACGAGCGTGGAGCAATCATCATTGGGACCGATCGAGCATCAACCGCGCCTGCCACGCGAGTTTCGTGGCTACTCCTTAAACGTTGCGGCTCGTCTGGAAGCGTCTTCGCCCCATTTCCTGCTGCGATTGCTCTACGCGAGTAACCTGAGCCGCCAAGCATTCTTCGCCTTTGCTGCCGAGATCGACCTCGATCATCCAGATGATTTTCTTGACCGGCTTGGGATGCACGCTCCCGATGCTCTGGCCGATCCCGGCCTCGATCCGCTCGCGCGGGTCGCCCGCGCTCTGGTGCTTCTGAAGCCGAAGCGTGTTCTCGAAGTTCTGTTCGGCGAATGCCCCGATGGGCTCTTGGGGCTGTTCGCGAGGTTCGGAAGCGGCCCTCTCTACGGCGCGGAAACCTACCGGCTGGCCTTCGAACTGTTTTCCAAGCCGGAGCACCGAAAGCGGGCGAAAGTCCTTGGCCAGTTTCCTGGGCAAATTCGTCCCGAGCACGTTACGGTCGTCGCCAGCCTCGACGACGTGCTGGTTCATCGCGCCGTTCTGGAACGGGTTCGTCGGGGCGAAGTGGCCGCTCTGAACAACTTCGCCCGGATGATCGTGGACCTGTGCGACGCGACGCCCGCACTGATCCGGGAGAGCCTCGACCAATTAGCGGTTGGCACCCGAGGCTGCAAAATGACCGAATGGGCGGAAGGTTGGCTTGGGCGGCAGGTTCGGCTTCCTTTCGATCGGCCGATACCGGCGAGCGATCCCGACATGAATCTTCGTCTCGGACGAGAACTGGATGACCTGGGTCGCCGCCTCAGAAACTGCGCCGCCCAACGAAAATCGTTCACGTTCCTCGGGGAAAGACTGATTTACGAGGTCGTGAAACCGGGCGAACCGGCCGTTCTCGAACTGCTGCGCCTGACGAGCGGCGATCAGACGCATTGGGTTTGTGAGGACCTCCGGGCACGTCGTAACAGGCGCGTGAGCCCGGAAACGGCCGCCTGGGTTCAACGCAAGCTGGACCAGTACGGCATCTTCTACCAGTCCGTAGCGCATCCCTCGGCTGAGATGCAGGCGCTGCACCGATTGGTCGATCACACCACGGCTTTCGCCTGGGACCGGCAACGCGAAGCGGCCGACGACGAGGGCGACGATACTGATCTGGATGCGCTCTTGGATCACCTGGAGCAGGAAATCCATGGCCGAGAGGCGGCTTGACCCATGCGGACCCTTTTGGTCCTCGCGGCCCTTGGCTGGGCGATGTCGCTGCCCTGGGCGACCCTGTTCGGCTACCTCATGCTGATCGTCGCCGCCATCGCGATCCTGTGGGGTCTCTCGGTTTTGATAGAACGCCACGCCACTCCGCTCAAGCGGGATCGCAACATCATTGACCATCACTATGTCGCGGCGCTTGAGAGCATGGTTGCCCAGGCTGAAGCGGAAACGGAAACACTGCGGGCCGAACTCCAGCGGCTTCGCGCGGCTGCTGCGTCGGAGTATGACGCTAACGCTGCTCTCTTTGGCCGGGTCGGACTCAGCCCTGCCGCGCCGGAATGGCTCGTCGCGGCGGCCCGCCGCGCCTACCGCGCTGCACTCCACCCCGATCGACATCCGACTCATCGGAAGATGGAAGCCACACGCCGTTTCACTCTGGCGGAGGAAATCTTCGACCAGATCGCCTCGGTGCGGCAGTAGTCAGGCCGACATACTGATCGCGCTCCTGTTGGCCTGGGTTTCGTTACCGTCTGCGAAGGCGGCCGGTTCATAAATCGAGACCGCCTTGGCGATGGTGCCGCCGCGCCCGATCTATGTCCTGGAGCGCGGTGGCATTGGAGTTCCGGCGAACATCCGGTGACCGGATGTTTCCGTGCTCATGCCGCGAGGCTGTGCTTCCTGACGAGACGCTGGATTTCGTCCTGGTCGGTCAAGACGATATCGAGGACCTTGGCCTGCTGTCCCTCGACCCGCGCGAGTTGCAGGACATAGCCCTCCGCGACTGCGAGAGGCTCGGCGAACGTGACCTCGGCCAACGGAGTGGCCAGCTTCAGCGTCACGTAGTCGGCCCACGCCTTCTGCTTCCGCTCGGTCTGCTTGGCGGCACGGGCTTCGGCGGCGACATTCGGCGGGCCATCCTTCGCGGCGCGTTCGACGATGGCGAATGCCTTCGCGTGTCCGGTGAGGTCTGTTTCCTCATCGGGCGTGCTGAGCCATTCGACGACCTGGGCAGCCTTAACCGGAACGTCCGCTTGTTCGAGTCCACGGAGGACCTTGGCCCAATCGGACGCCGTTTGAGCCTTCAGATCGCTGCCTGCGATCCTGAGAACGGCCTTGACCACATACAGGTGATCGGATGTGTTCTTGCGCCGTGGGATGCGAGACTCTTGCTCCAGCATCTCCATGAGCGAGGTATCGCTCATGGCTGCCGCGCGCAATTCGTGCAGCCTGCCGAGCGCGACGAACGACACCTGACGGCGCTTTTCCTCGATCTCAGCCGTCTTGTGCGGAAGCTCCCGAATTTCGCGGACGGCCTCCTTCAACAGGGGGTGGGAAGAGGTCCCCGCGACGGCTTTCTCGGCGCGGGTGGTCTTCACCTTTGTCTTGGAGATAACCGGGGGCAGGCTCGTGGCGGTGCTGAATTCTGTGACGGTTTCCATGCGGATGCTCCTTGCTAACGCTGGCCGGGGCGGCCTTCGCTGCGGCAGAAGAATGCATAACTGAGTATGATAGTCAAATGAACACTCAGTTTGACATACGCTTGTCGCTGAGCTACACACGCGATCATAGAAGGGGGCGTGAAATACATGGACGCAGCGGATTTCAAGGCATGGCGGAACAGCCTCGGTCTGTCGCAGCGCGCAGCGGCGAAAGCGCTGGGCGTGTCGGGTGTCACTGTCCAGTTGTACGAGCGCGGCTTTCGCCATGACGATGGACGGCCTGTCATCATCCCGGAGCGGATCGCACTGGCCTGTGAGGAGGTCACGCGCCGCCGCCGGTCGGAAGCGCCCGAGACCGCGCGTCTTTCCCATGGGCAGGTGCCAGAGCGTCTGCTCCAGCGAGCCCGCGCTTTCCTGGCCTCGAACAAGGTCGGTATCGAGCCGATCTCTGCGCTGGCCTTTCACGCGGCGCATTACGCCCCGTTCGCGAGACTGATCGATGAATGGCTCGCGGAACATGCGCGTCAGAAGGGATACCTGAAGCTGCTGGTGCCGGACGAGGAAGCCGAAGGCGAGGCCCTGATCATCCTGCACTTCTTCGACCAGAACGATGCCTTCTCCTTCGTGCTCTCATTCCGGGGGCGGTCGCTGGACTGACGCCGCTGCGGCTCCGGTTTTCCGGTCACCGGATAAAGCGAGGGGAGTCTGGCGCTTCAGATTTGACAGTTTTTCTTGGCGTTCCTTGCACCATGCCAAAACTCGCCAAGAGGATTTTGATTGCCGGAATCCAGACTTGAGGCAGCATCTGTAGTGTCGAAACCACATCAGGAGCCTCAATGGAGACGCAGAATTTTTCCGACTTCGTGCAAGAAATTGCTCGCGGCAAGGTCTTGAAGATCGCCGCCGCCCTCGATCGAAAGATCAAGGCGGCCCCCGTTGAGCCGATCTATCGTCGGTATGATTGGGCCATGCCCTCGTTCGACTTCGGCTTCATCTTCGACCCTGCCCATTCGTCCTTTATCGGCACCGAGGTCTGCAATGATCTTTGGGCCCAGGCGAGTGATCTGGTGTCGGAAAATCGGATGCGCCTGCCGTTCCGGGAATGCGCGTTCCTGTTCCGCTATCGGGAAACCTTCAACCGGTACGAGACCGTGAACCTCGTCCACCTTCGCGATGATGGCGAGTCCATCTGGGGCGACACCTACTTCCAGCAGGCGATCGACCATCCCGCAAAAAGCAGGTGGACGAAAACCCCGTTCCAGTTCGTTCTGCATCCGGGGCTGGGTGTCGAAATGAACTTCGACCCGATGGTCAGGCTGTCGCCGTCCTGGGAGCACGAGTACCGCCTCGATCTTCGCAGCAAATACACGGAGGTGCTGTACGCGGCTTTGCTTCTGGGCACTCGCCGGGCTTCGATCGAGGAAGAGGAAATCGCGGATGCGATGCCTCTGATCGCGGCGAACAGCGTCAAGCCTGACGGAGATGATCCGAAGCCGCTGCCCGCGACCAGGATCATCAAGGTCAACCTTCCGAAGCTGGTCGCGACGACGCGCTCCCGCGCTGTCGGCACCGGCAGCGAGAAGCGCCCGCATGAGCGGCGGGGCCACTACCGCAACCTCCAGTCGGGAAAGCAGGTCTTTGTCAACGCCTGCAAAATCCACGGCGGCTCGGACGCTCCGCCGAAGTACAGCGTGCTCAACGCCGCGTGATCATGTGGATGCCGGATGCAAACCGGCCCTAGTCAAAATATCGAAGTGATCGAGTGGCAGAAGCCGCTCGATCAGAATACGAAGCGAAACCAGTCAGCCTCACGGAGGTCGGCAAAGCGATAGAGCTTGCCGACGATTTTGCCGTGCTCTGTGAGGTCGTCCACCCAGAACGAATGCTTGCAGTGCTCGGCGATCCAGCGGCGACGTTCGTCCTGGAGGCGCAGGAACCGGTCATCATCCAGGCGGCTGCGAAGCAGTCCCGGCTGCCGGACAGTGTGAGGATGGCTTCGGCGACGCTCTTCGACAAGGGCGTCGAGGCGTTCTCGGAGGTTGGGGAATGGAGGCTTCATCGCATATTTAGCTGCGGGTCCGAGCGGCGGCTAAATATCTGATGCCACGGCCATGTTCTTCAGCACGCAGGTGTTCTTCGACTTCATGCTCCCCCTGCACATGGCGGTATACTCTCCATGTCACTCGGCGCATCCAGGCGCTTCAACCCCGTCGCCTACATGCAGTGACGATCGAGCGCTTGAATTGCGGCCGGGGCGAATTCCAGCACTGGAGAAAGTCCATCCATAACCTCTTGGCCTACCGGCGAGACCAATGCCGATGGTGGCAAAGCTTCGGCCTTTGGCTCTGGTCAAACGGGAACAGGCTGAACGGCCTTGTGGAGTTCGGCTCGATCACCAATGAGGAGTTCGTGGCGGCCTTTCAACGGCACGGAATGGTCGGCTTGCGCCCGATCGAGATCACCGACGTACGCGTTGAGGTGTACAAGGCCGTGTGGTCGATCGCGCTTGTCGAGATGGAGGCGCAAAAGGGACGATACCAGCCGCTCAAGATCGCGATCGAGCCGGTGACCGTCGCAGTCTCCACGATGCCGATCGTCGGCAACATAATGATCGAGCCCCAGCCGGTAGTGCTCTGATTGGGCTGCGCTCAAACCAATGCGGCCATTGAGGCCGGGACAGCGCTTCGCCTATCGTCTTGGATGTGACCTCGATCCCTCCCGCCTGGGCTCACTTGGAGCCTCTCTCCGTCAAATCTCTGCTGGAGCCCTCTGGCGAGATGCCGCAGGCGCTGCGGCTCACGCCTTACCGTGTGCCGGTCGAGGCAGCGCTCGCCGCCCCCATGGTTGTTGCAGCGAGGCTGTTGCTGGACCTCGCCGTGAAGCAAGGCGGGCTGGTGCTGACACCCGCCGGTTTCCTGAAGCGGGCAGATGTCCGGCACGTCTTCGACCGTACGGAATGGCCGGGTTTCGACAAGGCCACGACGCTCGCGATGAACAAGGTCATCAACGAGCAGGACGCCTATGGCGTGCTGTTCACGCGGGTCGCCTTGCAGGTGTGTGGGCTGCTGCGGAAACGCTCTGGAGTGCTGAGGGCGACCAGAGTGGCGAAGTCCATGCTTGCCGAAGAGGCCGCCCCCGCGTTGTTGGGCGAGCTATTCCAGGCGGTCTTCTGGGAGATGAATCTTCAGAACTTCGACCGGAACCCGCTGCCGTTCTGGCCGCAGCATCATGTCGGGCTGGTTCTGTGGTGCCTCTCGGTGACGGCCCATGAATGGTCGAGCGCCGAGCATCTCACGCCCGCCTGCACGATTATGGAGACCATCGACGAGCCGATTGCTCGCGATCTCCCAGGTTTCGCCATGGTCACCCGCGTTCTGCGACCTCTGACGTGGCTGGGGCTCATGGAAGACCGAACGCAGAAGCGTGCCTCCGGCTGGCTAGACGACGAGGATTTCCGAAAGACGCCGCTCTTCGACCAGATGCTGAGCTTCAAGGTGGAGATGATCGACGACGAGGGGCACGCGCGGCACTGAGCGACTCCTTCAAGCTGGCACTGGTGCCTTGGGCCAGTGGCCCGTTCGCACCGTTGCCGTCACGATGGTGAAGTCACGCAGGGAGAAATCGGCGTCTTCTGCTGCAACCGGAGGGGATGAGGCTGCGTCAGGAGCGCGGTCCTGACTTTCGTGCTGATCTCGTTCAGTGTGGCGAACATGCGGTTGAGTTCCGACAGGCCGCTTGCCTGCTCCGGGCCGTATCGAACAACGAGATACTCCCGCTGATCATGGATTTTCAGAAGATGGGCCTGCGTCTTCACCCGGAGGCGAAGGCCCTTCTCCGTCGCCATAATCGCCCGCTGAGCGAGATCATGCCGGAACCCACGTACCTGCTTATGATCGCTGCCGTGGAAGAGGAGAAAGGCGTTCAGGTACATCTCGACAGCATGGATCGCGCAAAGGCGTGCCGGGGCAGAAGACAGTGATCTTTTGCGGCTGACCTGCGACAGCAGTGCATGAGCCGCTGCCAGATACTCATCAGCCAAACCGATAAACTGTTCGACCGTCGCTGCGCTTCCGGGATAGGCGGGCTGCTCTGTGGCCGGGACCAATGGCGACAACTTCGCTACGTTGTCGGAGTTTTGCGCGTTCACCGACTTGCTTCCCTGGACATCGCGGGCTGATTACGGAGCGGGTGGTACATGTGAATCAGGTTGTTCCGGCGAGACTGGCTTCGGCAGCGCATAGCGCGCGCAGCCTCTTGATCTCGCCCCTCTGGTCGTTCTTCCAGCCCTTCAAGTTCAACGGCGGGCATGCCGATATGATCGCGTCCTTCTCCACCACCGCGATGTTGCCGGTGACCTCCCGGTACGAATAGTTGAGGTTCTCGCGCATCCATGCGGTCAGGCGGTTCTCGCCGTCCTCGTCGAATCGATAGCAGAGGACGTTCGTGCGTGACGGCCCAGGCCCACGCGGCAACGCGCGAAGGCGAAGCCGGTCTTTCAGGATCGCGCCGAGGCTCCGGCGCAAGGTGGAGAAGCCGCTGTGCGAGTGCTCGAAATGGCAGCGCGCGTCCAGGCTGCTGCCGGTCATGCCGATGTAGAGCGGGTCGCTCGGGGGCACCGAGATCGGGCGGAGGACATCGGGGGTATTGATGAAATAGGCGTATATGCCGGACGTGTCACTGGATGGTCGATCGTCCCAGCCGTATCGGGGTTGAAGTTCGAAAGCCACCAGCCACTCCAATCAAGTCGATTGCTCGACCGATCATGACCAGTCGCGGTGACCAACGAGTTTCGAGTTGACGTTACGATGAACCTTCGGGAGTTGCTCGAATTCGACGATTCCCGTCTCTACTATGGTCATCGAGCCGCAGCCGGTGCCCCTCCTCTGAACGTTTGACGGTCGCACGTCGCCGCCACACCCTTGCTCCGACCGTCCCGACACCCCTGTACCAAAAACCCTCCCTCGAACCGTCCCAAAGCCGACGCCGCAACTCCCTGCAAACACGGGGCTGACGGAGCAGCCCGATCATGGGCGTGACCGTGGCGGCAACCATCTGTTTTTGATTGCGCGTTTGACGATCCGTGAGATCGTCGAGGGCATGAAGCGCGTCGCCCTCTATGCGAGAGTCTCGACAGATCGAGGCAACCAGACCACCGAGAACCAACTGCGGCTGCTCCAGGACGCCGCCGCGCGCCTGGGCTGGACCATCGTCGCCGTCCATACCGACGAAGGCATCTCAGGCGCGAAGGGCCGGGAGAAGCGACCGGGCTACGACGCGCTGCTGAAGGGCGTCACCCGAGGCGAGTACGATCTCGTCGCAGCATGGTCGGTGTGCAGGTTGGGCAGGTCGCTCCAGGACCTCGTCACCTTCCTCGCAGACCTTCAAAGCCGAGAGGTCGGTCTGTACCTGCACGTGCAGGGGCTCGATACCTCGACGCCATCAGGCAGGATGTTGTTCGGCATGATCTCCGTCTTCGCCGAGTTCGAGAGGGCCATGATCCGCGATCGCATCCTGGCCGGGCTCGATCGGGTCCGGGAGACGAAGCGGCTGGGCCGCCCGCCCATGTCGATCGAGAAGACCGAGGCCATCCGCAGCATGCTGATGCAGGGGCTGGGCGTGCGCGAGACGGCCCGCCGAACCGGTGCAGGCACCGCCACGGTCCAGCGCCTGAAGCGCGCGCTGACGGTCGAGGACGGTGCGGAGACCGTGGCCGCGTAGGGCAACGTGGTCTCGATGAGCGAGACCGTGCTGAACATGGTCATGGGGACCACGCCCTCGTCGCTCTTCACGAACGACATTCAGTCGAAAATGACCCCTCTCAGGCCGCGATCGGCGCGCAGACCTGCCTCAGGAATGGGAAGTCGATCTGATCGAGATGCCGCTTCAGCAGCGCCACGTCGTCCTTCAGCATCAGGTAGTGCTCTTCCGACACGTCGCCCGGTTTGTGGCCGGTGATCGCGTTGATGCTGGGTTTTGGAACCCCGATCACGTAGGCGGCGTGCTCGAAGGTCTTGCGCAACGAATGCACCGTCAGCCGCCGATCCCGCCCCAGAGCCTCGTCGATCGTCCTGTTCAGCTTCATGCTGATCGCCCCGCTCCAGCGCTCCGCTGACGGCCGGTACCTCAGTTCAGGGAACAGCCGATCGGGGGAACGGCGAACCAGATCGAGGATACCGAGATCGAGAAGGTCCCGATGCAACGGGATGTACCGGCGATTGTGGGCGCTCTTCACCTGAGCGTCGTGCAGGTCGATCACCTCGACACCATCTCGCCGGACGAACCAGGACGCGCGAAGCTGGGCCATTTCCTCCAGGCGAGCCCCGGTGAGCAGGAGCAGCCTGGGAAGCCACAGCACCGCCCCATCTTCGCGTTCGGTCCTGGCGAAGAACCGGGCCAGTTGATCATGATCGAACCGGGAGTAGCTGCGCCGGGCGGCTGCGATCGCCGACCTGTCCGGGCCGAGCCCCCTGAACGGATTCGCCGGGATCAGATCGGCCGCGACGGCGGCATTGCAGACCGTCGAGAGCGCGATGACGAGCTTCTTCTTCGTGCCGATCGAGCCCATCTCCAACCCGCGCACGAACTTCTCCGCCTCCTTCCGCGAGATGCTGGTGATGGCGAGATCACCGGCCGAGGCCACGAAGAGCGCGATCGCCTTCTCCATGTCGAGCCGGGCTCTCCGTCGCGGTGGCTGCCCCTTCCGATCGGTGCGACGAGGCAGATAGACCTCCTCATACGTCCGGCGCAGGGTCATGGTCTTCTGCGGCTTCGCTGAACTCCTGACACGTTTCGGAGCCACCGGCTTGTGGCCACTGCTCGGCAGAACGATCCCGTCCCGCTGATACACGGTTGGATCAGGCCATCTGGGCGATGTCGCCCCGGCTCGCACCGCCACGATCATGTCGCTGACATCGGCCGCAGCCCGCAGCGCCCGGCTTCGCGCAGCCATGGGATCGCGGGTCCTGAGCGAGAAGGTCACTGTCCGCCGCACACTAGCCGTTCCGGTCGCGACCAGCCTCTCGAATACATCATCTGGAAGTTGGAGCCGGAATCGGAAAATGCCGCCCTTCACATCCTGCTTCGTGAAGGGAACCAGTCCAAAACGCGGCATCCTCGATCGCGACCTCGCTCACCTTCTCCGGCCGCTTCAACTGGCCGATCTGCTCCGAAACAGCGAAAACGCTACCTCAGATCGGAAAAGCCGCAATCAAAAGAACGGCTTCGCCTGACATGCGAAACGAGGTCAGAGGGGTCCCGTAGACCGCGCCAAGTTATTGATTTTACTAGATAATTTCCCGTTTTTAGGACTACCCGAAACCGACGTTAGGACCGGTTTTTAGGACCGCTTTTGCGCGGCTCGAATCCGGCCGGGAAGCACGGTCTTCGAGAACATGATGGTCAAGGTCGGGGCGACGATGTTGGTCTCGTCTCGGTTGAGGCCATGATCATCGGCATGATCAACGAGGGGTGAGCGCAGACCGCGCCCACCCGCTCGCGTCGGGCAACCGGGCCGGGCAACTTCGGCCGCTGCGCGACCTCGGCCCGCCCGCTCACCCGCCGATCTCTTCGAGCCCGCATGATGTGCGTCGGGGGATCGGGGGATCGGGGGTGACCTCGCCCTACATCTGCGGCGGGGTGGGTGGCGCCCCTGGAACTCTCTCTAAAATATCCCCCGAAATACCCGGAATACCCGAAAGCCCTTATTTTACAGGGGTTTTCGCGGCGGGAGATGGTCCCAGGCATCCCCCGCCGCCGCCGTCGATCCCCCGACGATCAGGCCGAACGCTTGCGGGCGATCTCGTCCATCCTGAGGAGCGCTTCCGGCCGCTTCGTCGGGGATGTCGGCATCGTGGTTTCGGGCAGCGTCTCCACGATCGTCATGACCGGAAAGCCGAGATCGTCATGCCGAATCGTCTCGGCGATCGTGTTCGTGTTCGCCGCTACAGGAAGGGATGCGGCGGGCTTCGGCTTCGAGCGCTTCACTGCGCCTGGGCGCGCGATCCTGTACTGGTTGCTCTTCGTCTTGGTGTTGTAGTTCTGCTCGATCTGCGGATGCCTCGCGCCGAAAAGCCTGTTCAACTCGCGGCCAAACTTGCCGACGTTCGCGCCGTTCACCTCGGAGCGGTAGAACTCCTCAATGTAGGCGAAGTAGCTCCGATACAGTTCGCTCGTTGTGACCCAGCCGCCGCCTCCGGTGGGGAGCGTCGAGCAATTCTCGATCCAGTCGTGCACCGAGGATTTGTGCCGCTGCTCCGCCTGGATCGCCTTCACGATCTGAAGGTCCTCGGCGTTGGCGTACCACGGGCTCACGGCGTTCTCATCGACACTGCGCCAGATGCGGCGGGCATCAATCGACCTCATCGCGGCTACATCGACAAGCTTCGTCGCGAACTGAAAGAAGCGACGGTTTCCGGTCTTATCCCTGACGAGTCCGTTCAAGTCCTCGTTCGTGCAGCCGATGAAGGTCGTCACCACCCGCTTCGGCCCAGCCCGCTCATAAACGTCGCGCATTGAGCGCGTTTCTTCGGTCATGATGCCCTTCAGCTTCTCGACGTTGGCGTTCTTCAAGCCAGCGAGTTCATCGAACGACATGACAGGCATGTAGCTCAGCATGTTCTGCTTGGAGTTGTCTTCGAGCACCTCGAAGCCCATGCCCGTGGCGAGATCGGACACGGCCCGAAGCAGGGTCTTCACCGCGAGGGTCTTTCCGTCCTCCTGCGCGCCATAGAGCACGGGCATGACGTGGGTGTGGTGATGCCAGCGGGCGTCGCCGGACGGATGCTCGATGCCCACCATGGCACCCAGGTGGTTCTTGACCCGGTGGATGAAGTTGGTAACGGCGACCAGGACGCCGCGCTTGTTGCGCTCGGTGATTTCGGCGTCCTCGTCCTCGCGAACGATGAGGTCGATCCAGCGCTTCAACTCGTTCATGTCGGGGTCAGCAGCGGCATCGAAGACGAGGTCGCCATACGTCCGTTCGATGATCTTGAGCCGTTCATCAGCGGTCCAGAGCCGCAGCGCAGCCTCGTACGCGCCTTTGAAAACCCGCTTGTCCTCGGTCCAGACCTTCATCTGGTTGAGCACATGATCAAGGCAAACCGGCACGCCACGCGGGCCAAGAAACTCGCCGCTATGCTTCATGGAATAGCCGCGCGCATCGAGCCAGAGGGCGACGAAATCATCATAGCCCTCGGGATACCGGCCAAGCGCTGCGACGATCCGGCACCGGCTCGCCTCCTTCTGGGCGGCGTCCTTGCTGAAGCCGCCCAACTCCACGAGGTGGCGGGCAAGCGTTGCCCATGGACCCGCCAAGTCGGATGCGTGCCGTGCCTTCTCGGCACACGCAATAAGGGCGGCCACTTCGTCATCAGTGGGCTTTTTCATGTTGTCCCAGGCCCTCAGGGTGGCCTGGAATTCGGAGGAGGTATCTTGCTGGGTGGTTGTCATAGTGGGACTCATTTCTATGAAGAGAGATTAGGAGCGCCGCTTCCGGGCCAGCGCCGCCTTGACGGACTGCTGGCGCTGATAGGTCGGAGAGGAGAGCGGCTTTGTTGAGCGGACGGTGAGGACCGAACGAGCGTCTGCCGCCAGTTCATGGTCCCCGTATTTGACGCGACAGTAGAACCCCCACTCCGCGTCCAATTCGTTCTGAAGATGCCGAAGTTCGCCGAAAGTCAGGCCGTGTTCCGACTTGACGAAGGCCCGCGTCAGGATGGTCAGCAACGTCTGGCGATGGGAACCCGCGTTGCAGAGGGCGTGTAGATCGGCGAGCCAATCCGGGTTGAAAACGGCCGGGTTGGTGATCGTCACCTCACCGTGGCGGACGGTGTCGTCCTGCATCGCAGCACGCATCTCAGCGATCTCGGTCGGGGTGAGTTCGCGGCGAGATTGGACAGCGCCACAACGGCGACGGGCTGGCTCCAGGCTTTCGTCTGACAGGTCTTCGACGAGGGCCAGGACGGCATCGACATCGACGCTTCCGCCGTCCAACCACTGGCTCTGTTGTCCAACGAACGGCGGGCCGTACAGGAAGTCGCCGTCGTCGTAGATCGCCTCATCAAGCTGGCCACCGCAGACAGCATTGAACCAGAGGAAGACCAGGAACGCCGTGTCGTAGTCCATGCTGCGACTGACCGGCAGGACGGCCCGTACCTTGTGGCGCTCAGCGGTGTGGCTGAACGAGGTATAGAGGATGTGCGACAACCCCAGGGCCTTCAGCATCGCTTCCATCTCGTCGAGGGTGACGAAGGGCCGATCGGCGGCTGCGTTGTCCAGGTCGAGATACATCAGGGTGATCTCGTGCGCGGAATGCTCGGCCCGCCGCCAGAGACCCCACTGCGGAGGACGGCTGGGGTCGCGGCGAGACACCCATCCGCTTTCCTCGAAGAGGGTCGGCAGGAAGCCGAAGCTCTCCTGCTTATGGGCCTGGACCTGCGGATAGGCCGCGTTCACGCTGAAATCCGCCGCGAAGTGGGCGAAACTCTGATGCGGGACCATGACGCTGATCTTGGCCTGATGCAGCGTGCGAAATCCGTCGCGGCCAGTGTAGACTTCACGCAGATAGCTCACGCAAGGCGGGCATTCTGCCTTTGTTGAAATGTCCATAAAATAATTATTCCTAGTATCGATTGAAGTAATATCCTCAATGTAGGCACATTTAACGCTCGTAGCTGCGGCTACGCAATATTTATATTCTCGCGATTCCGGGGCGGAATCGCTGATAGCGAATTTCGACTTTCTGACGAGGGCATGGTATAAATACACGGTAATCTGAGAAACTGTCCTATGCTGGATGACATCTATGAGCAGGTTCGCGAGCGCGGCCTCGTGAAAAACCGGAGCGCCTTCAGCCGCCAATTCCTGGGCCGCGCGCACAACTACGCGAGCGCGAAACGGACCCGCGAACAGCCCAGCCAGAACACGTTGCTTCATCTCGTCCGCCGCCTGACCGAAGCCGGGGCGAGCGACCTCGCAAGCCATCTGCTCTCGCGGCTCCTGACAGCGGCGTAGAGGCGACTCTCCCCATTGCGGCGAACACGAACACGATCGCCGAGACGATTCGGCATGACGATCTCGGCTTTCCGGTCATGACGATCG
>JARYGW010000078.1:0-17219 GCA_033792295.1 Allobosea sp. | reverse complement strand
GCCGCTTTCTCGACCGTCCTGCTCGTGCCGCAGCCACAGAATTTCCTGCTCACGCTGCTGGCCTATCTTTTCCTGGCCCTGGCCTATCTGCTGGTTCTCAAGCGCAAGCTCCTGGTCGATGTGCTCGGCCTCGCGGCAATGCATACGCTGCGCATCCTTGCCGGCAACGCCGCCGCCGCCATTCCCCTTTCCTCCTGGCTGCTCGCCTTCGCCATGTTCCTGTTCTTCAGCCTCGCGCTGGTGAAGCGCTATGCGGAGCTGCGCCTGACCCAGGACCAGTCCGGCCTGAAGAAGGCAGGGCGCGGCTACCATGCCGAGGACATCGAGGCCCTCTCGCAGCTCGGCATGGCCTCGGGCTGCACCTGCGCCCTGATCATGGCGCTCTATGTCGACAGCGCCAATGTGAAGCAGCTCTACAGCCAGCCGAAGCTGATCTGGCTGGTCTGTCCGATCATCCTCTACCAGATGGCGCGAATCTGGTTCCTGGCCCGCCGTGGCCTGATGCCCGACGATCCGCTGGTCTTCATGATCCGTGACTGGCGCAGCCAGGTGATGGGCCTCATCGTGACCTTGATCATGGTCGCGGCCACGGTCCTGCCGTGACCGTTCCGCGCGGCGAATATCGCTCCTGGGGTGGGCTCGCGGCGCGCGACAGCGATGTCGTCGACGCGGCCGACTGGATCAGGCAGCGTGGCACCCGCCGCGGCCCGGCGCTGGCCTATGGCAATGGCCGCTCCTACGGCGATTCCTGCCTGAACAATAGCGGGACATTGATCGAGACCCGCGCATTCAGCCGGATTTTGGCCTTCGACCGGGAAACCGGCCTGCTGACCTGCGAGCCGGGGCTCATGCTCGACCGCCTGCTCGATATCGTCGTGCCGGCCGGCTGGTTTCCACCCGTCACGCCGGGAACCAGCTTCGTGACGATAGGCGGCGCACTCGCCAACGACGTGCACGGCAAGAACCATCACAGCGCCGGAAGCTTCGGTTGCCATGTCCGCGCCCTCGAACTGATGCGCTCCAACGGGCAGAGCCTGCTTTGCGCACCCGATATCAATGCCGATCTCTTCGCCGCAACGATCGGCGGCTTCGGGCTGACCGGCCTCATCACGCAGGTGACGCTGCAGCTCATGCCGATCCGCTCGGCCGCCATGGACCAGGAAGTCGTGCATTTCGACGATCTCGACGGCTTCTTCGCGTTGGCGGCCGCGTCCGACGCAACGCATGACTACACCGTCGCCTGGATCGATGCGCAGGCGAGCGGCCGGCATTTCGGCCGGGGCGTCTTCTTCCGGGCCAATCATGCCCCGGATTTCGGCTTCCTGCCGCCCTCCCCTGGCCGCAACCTGCGCTTTCCGGTCAGGCCGCCCTTCCCCCTGGTCAACCGCACGACACTCAGAGCCTTCAACTGGCTCTACCGCCACAGCCAGCCGCGCGGGGCCGCACCACGGCGCGTGCCCTACCGGCCCTTTTTCTATCCGCTCGATCGCATCCGCGACTGGAACCTGGCTTATGGCCCCCAGGGCTTGCGGCAGTTCCAGTGCGCCATCCCCATGGCCGAGGCACGACGCGCCATCGAGGACATGCTGCGACGGACTCTCGTGGCCGGCGAGGCCTCCTTTCTGACCGTGCTCAAGCTCTTCGGTGCCAGGCGCTCCCCGGGATTGATGTCCTTTCCGCTCGAAGGAGCGACGCTGACGCTCGACTTTCCCAATCGCGGCTCCCGCACCGAGACGCTGCTGACGGAGCTGGACCGGATCGCGATCGAGGCCGGGGGTCGCGTGAACCCCTACAAGGATGCCCGCATGTCGGCGGCGACCTTTCAGGCCTCCTTTCCGCAATGGCGCGACTTTGCCGCCCATATCGATCCCGGCTTTTCCTCCGATTTCTGGCGCCGCGTGACCGGCAGCTGAGCCGCCTGAAAAAATCATCGGTCTCTTTGAACCTCCCCGTCCCATGCCGCGACCAATGAGCATGGAGGGCGAACCGTTCGCTCTCGACAGATTTAGGGAAGAGACGATCATGACGACGTTCCGCAAGGCGACGGCCGCCGCCCTCGCTGCCCTGACGCTGGCTGCGACCCTGATGGCCTCGGGCGCCGAAGCCCGTCCGCGCTGGGGCTATGGCTATGGTTACGGCCATCGCGGATGGGGCGCCGGCGTGGTCGGCGCGATCGCGGCGGGCGCCCTCATCGCCGGCGCTGCCCGTCCGGCTTATGGCTACGGCTACTATGCCGCCCCTGCTCCGGTCCGCTCCTGCGACCTCGTCGAGCGTTTCGACCGTTGGGGCAACGTCATCGGCTACCGCCGCGTCTGCGGATATTATTGAGCTTCCAGGACACGGACGCTTTCGAGACCCAGACTCAAAAAGGCCGGCTCACGCCGGCCTCTTTTTTTCCCGCCCGGCCACTCAACCTTTCGCCGCCGCGACCTTGCGTAGATAGCCGGTCACGATACCGGTGACACCTCGGGAGAGGACATCGTCCAGCGCGGCGATGAACTGGTCGCATTGCTCCCGCGTGACGATCAGCGGCGGCTCGAGCCGGATGACGTTGCGGTTGTACTCGGTGAAGGCGACGAGCACGTCGTGCTCCTTCAGGAGCAGCGCCCCGACGAAGCCGCAGAGCGAGCCCTTCAGCTTGTCGTCGAGCAGCGCGACCATGTGCTTCACCCCAAAGGGCATGGTCTCGCTGATGTCCTGAAACTCGACGCCGATCATCAGCCCGCGCCCGCGGATCTCCTTGAGCAGCGTCGGGTATTTCACGCGCAGCTCGTTCAGCCGCGCGATCAGATAGTCGCCCTGACGCTTCGCATTCCCCATCAGGTCCTCGTCATAGAGGACATTGAGGGCCTCGATCGCCGAAACGCAGGCCTCGCCCATGCCACCGAAAGTGGCCTGGGCATGGATCAGCGCGCTCTTCGGCTTGCCATAGGCCTTCATGTAAATCTCGCGGCGGGCGATCATCGCCCCCATCGCCGCCTTGGAACCGCCGAGCGCCTTGGCGAGCGCCGTCACGTCCGGCACCACGCCGTCACGCTCGAAGGCGAAGAACTGACCGGTGCGCCCGAGCCCGCACTGCACCTCGTCGGCGACCCAGAGCACGCCGTGCTTGTCGCAGAGCGCACGCAGCTCGCGCCAGAAGCCTTCCGGCGCCTCGACGATGCCGCCACCTCCCTGGATGGTCTCCATCACGACGATGCCAATGGAAGGATCACCCTCCAGCGCCTGCCGCACCGCGGCGATGTTGCCGAAGGGCACCTTGACCCGGTTCTCGACCAGCTTGAACTGCGACTGGTAAAGTGTCGAATCCGTGACCGAGAGCACGCCCTTAGTCTTGCCGTGGAAGGAGTTGGCCGCGTGCAGGATCTTCGACTTGCCCGGCCCCTGAGCCTGCTCGGCGACCTTCAGCGCCGCCTCCATCGCCTCCGAGCCGGTCGAACCGAGGAAGACCATGTCGAGATCGCCCGGCGCGATGGTGGCGAGGTTCTTCGCCAGCGCGGCCGCGTATTGCGACATGAAGGCCATGCAGATCTCGTGGCGGTTCTCGTCCTGGAACTTCTGCCGGGCCGCCACGATGCGCGGATGGTTGTGGCCGAAGGCGACCGAGCAGAAGCCGCCGAAGAAATCGAGGATCCTGCGCCCGTCCTTCGTAACGTAGTGCATACCCTCGGCCCGATCGACGAGGATCCTGTCGAAGCCGAGCAGCTTCAGGAAATGCAGCTGTCCGGGGTTGATATGGGCGGCGAAGAGTTCCTTCACCTGGCCTGCGTCGAGCTGCTTGGCGGCCTCGACGCCGATGAGTTGCGGGCGGGAGCCGCTCACGGGCGCATCCTCCCGGCTGAAGGCGGGCATGCTCATGCGGCGAGGCTCCTCTGCGCCTGTTTGAGGGCATCTTTGCCCTTGCGGTATTCGGTATAGGCGGCGAGCAACATGTCCTCGTCGCGATGTTGCGGCCGCCAGCCGAGTTCGCGCTTCGCCTTGGACGTATCGAGAATACAGATCTCGTCAGCGATCTTGTACTGCTCCGGGTCCATGATCGGCATGTTCACCGCGTCGAGCGCATCGAGCGTGAGCTTCACCAGCGCGGCTGGCGTCGGTAGCAGGATCGACTTCGAGCCGGCATGCCGGATGAGGTCGCCGAGCAGCTTCTTCACGGGCGGCGGATCGTCGGAGCCCAGATTATAGGCCTCATTTGGGAAACCTGCCTTCCAGGCTGCGACGCAGGCGCTGGCACAGTCGAAGACCGAGATGAACTGATAGGGGTTGTTGCCCCCGCCGATCATCGGCACCGGCAGGTTGAGGTCGATCAACTTGAACAGCTTGACCAGGATGCCGAGCCGGCCGGGTCCGATGATGAGGCGCGGCCGGAAGATCGGGATCTTGAAGCCCTTGGCCCGGTATTCGTCGGCGAGGCGCTCGGTCGCGAGCTTGCTCTCGCCATACTCGCCGAGCGGATGCGCAGGGTGGGTCTCGTCCTGCGGCACGCTCACCGAATGGCCGTAGATCATGTCGGTGGTGAAATGGACGAGCCGGTCGGCGCCGTTCTTCTCCATCCAGCGCAGGATGTTCTGCGTGCCGTGATAATTGACCGGCCAGAAGAAATCGTGGCGTTCCGCCCGCGTCACGATCGGCGAGAGCATCTTGGCCGAGAGGTTGTAGACGACATCTTCCGGCGAAAGCGGGATGCTTTCCACGCTCTCCGCCCTGGTCACGTCGATCTGGTGAAAGGGCACGCTCGCATAATGCGCGTGGTTGCTCTTGGTGATGTCGGCGACGAGCACGGTCTCGCCCATCGCCGCGAGATCCGCCGCCAGATGCGAGCCGACGAAGCCGTCACCACCGATGATAATGTGTTTCATGCCGCTGCTCCCTCAGCGCGGCAGATGCGGTGGCCGGGTTCGCACCGGCACCGGAACGGGCTTGAGTGCGGCCGTTGGCCGGACCTCGAACAGCGCGCCGAGGCGCAGGAACAGGCGAACGATCAGGTCCATGATCTCCCTCAGCTTTGTGCGATGAAAACGGTGCCGATGACGATGAAGCCGATGCCGGCGATCCGGCTCGGGCTCATATCTTCGTGGAAGATGAAATAGGCATAGGCCGCGACGACGACATAGGCGAGGCTCAGGAATGGATAGGCATAGCTGATCTGCACCTTGGAGAGCACGATCAGATGCGAAGCCATGCTGATGACGAAGGTGCAAAGCCCGGCGAAGACGAAAGGATTGAAGACGACGCGGAACACCGTGACGACAACGCCGTCGCGGGCGAGGTCGAAGCCGCCGAGGCCGCTCATGCCTCGCTTCAACATCAGCTGCGCCGCCGCATTGGTCAGCACCGTGAACAGGATCAGGGGAATATAGGAACTCATTGCCGGCCGGGCTTTCCTGCGTCGCGTTACCCCCAGATGCCGCAGGAAAAACTTCAAATGCCTTAGTGCGCAGGCCTTACTTCATCGTAGCGTTAAGACGATCCTGCCGGAATCGGCGAAACCTTGCGGCATCCGCCCAGCGGCCCGGTCCTTGCTCCGGCCTGGCATCCGAGACGTCCGGAGAAGGCCGCCGCCCTGTTCGGCCTCTCCGAGAACGAGAAGCGCATGCTCAACGAGGTGCCCTATCGCGGCACCGGCACGCCGATGCCGCCGACCGACCCGCTGCTCTACCGCTTCTACGAGATGGTCATGGTCAACGGCCCCGCCTGGAAGGCACTGATCGGGGAGGAGTTCGGCGACGGGATCATGTCGACGATCGACTTCGACATCTCGTTCGAGCGGGAGCCCAATCCCAAGAGGGACAGGTCAGGATCGGCATGTCCGGCAAGTTCCTGCCGTACAAATGCTACGGCAACGAGCAGGGCATTCCCGATTACGGCTTCAATGGGGACTGACGCGGGTCGCTACTGCCTTCGCTTGTCGCGGCCGATGTTAGGGTGTCGTCTCGCTCGGGAGGTCGCATGCCCTTACCCAATCGCGTCGGACCGGACGGCTCGCTCTTTGCCGACCCGGCACGCGGCACGCTTTTCGGCAATCGCGGCGGGCGCTTTCATGATCCGCGGACGCGGGCGCTACCGCGCCGTATTCAGGCCAGCCGCCAATGGATCTGCTGCGTCCTCTCCTTCAAGGGGCGCCGGCACCAGGTCTGGGGCCGCGGCTATACCGATCTGTTCTTCTGCGACGAGGTCACCGCCTTCGCCGCCGGCCATCGCCCCTGCATGGAATGCCGCCGCCACGACGCCCTCGCCTATCGCGAGGCGCTTGTGAGGGGGCTCGGCCTGGAGCGGACACCGCTCTTTCCCGAGATCGATCGCATCCTCGATGGCGAACGTCGCTCCGGCCGGGAAAAACGCATGCATCACCTGCCCGCCACCGATTTGCCTGATGGGGCGATGCTGCTCTCGACGGAGGAAGAGTTTCTGGCGCTGCGTGGAAACTCGGCCTTGCTTTGGTCCCCGGCAGGCTACTCCGCCCCGCTTAGCCGCCCGACAGGTATCGTCACGGTGCTCACTCCGCCCGCGACGCTGGCCGCGCTGAGGCAAGGCTACCGACCGCTCTGGCACCCCAGCGCCGCAGATCTGGTGCCCCCCAATCGCGGCGGATAGGAACTTTCACCCACCGACGAGCGTTGCCGCCGCATCATCCTTCCACTGAGGGGCTGCCAATGCGTTCGATCATCCTGTGGCTTGTCGGCGTTCCGATTCCTATCATCATCCTGTTGTGGTTCTTCATGAAATAGGCTGCAGCTCAAAGGCGTGGCGACGAGGCCGGGCGACTGCCCGGCCTTTTTTCGTTGCCGATGCCGCCACGCCCTGACAGGAATTCGTACTCCTCGCATCCGTCGACCCATCGCAACCGTCATCGAACAGGCCTATATGGCGCCCATGCTCATGACCTCGACATCCCCGATCATCTCGGTCTCCGGGCTCTCCAAGACCTACTCCACCGGCTTCAGTGCGCTGAAATCCGTCGACCTGGAGATCAGGCGCGGCGAGATCTTCGCCCTGCTCGGCCCCAACGGTGCCGGCAAGACGACGCTGATCAGCATTATCTGCGGGCTGGTCAGGCCGAGCTCCGGCACCGTGCTGGCCGATGGCTACGACATCATCCGCGACTATCGCGCCGCCCGCTCGACCATCGGCCTCGTGCCGCAGGAACTGACTACCGACGCCTTCGAGACGGTGTGGAGCACGGTCAGCTTCAGCCGCGGCCTGTTCGGCAAGCCGAAGAACCCGGCGCTGATCGAGCAGCTCCTCAAGGACCTCTCGCTCTGGGACAAGAAAGACACCCAGATCCGCCGCCTCTCCGGCGGCATGAAGCGGCGCGTGCTGATCGCCAAGGCTCTCGCCCACGAGCCGCGCATCCTCTTCCTCGACGAACCGACCGCCGGCGTCGATGTCGAGCTTCGGCAGGACATGTGGCAGATGGTCCGCAGGCTCAAGCAGACCGGCGTCACCATCATCCTGACCACGCACTATATCGAGGAGGCAGAAGAGATGGCGGACCGCATAGGCGTCATCTCCAAGGGCGAGATCATCCTCGTGGAGGAGAAGACCGAGCTGATGCGCAAGCTCGGCAAGAAGCAGCTCAGCCTCCAGCTCCAGCAGCCGATCGAGGCCCTGCCCGCTGCGCTCGCCGCCTTCGACCTCAGCCTCTCCCAGGCCGGCGACGAGATCGTCTACACCTACGACACCCAGGCCGAGCGCACCGGCATCACCACCTTGCTGCAAGGCCTCGCCGAGGCGGGCATCCGCTTCCGCGATCTCAGCACCAGCCAGAGTTCGCTCGAGGACATCTTCGTCAGCCTGGTGCATGCCGGCGACAAGGAGCGCGCATGACCAGCCTCATCACCGACCGGGAGGCCGAAACCGGCATGCGCCTCAACATCCGCGCCATCGCCGCAATCTACCGCTTCGAGATGGCACGCACCTGGCGCACGCCCTTGCAGAGCATCGTCTCGCCGGTGCTCTCGACCGCGCTCTATTTCATCGTCTTCGGTGGTGCCATCGGCTCACGCATGCAGGCGGTGGACGGCGTACCTTATGGCGCCTTCATCGTGCCGGGCCTGATCATGATGTCGTTGCTGACGCAGAGCATCGCCAACGCCTCCTTCGCTATCTATTTTCCGAAATTCACCGGCACGATCTACGAACTGCTCTCGGCCCCCGTCGCCTGGTGGGAGGCGGTGATCGGCTATGTCGGCGCCGCCGCGTCGAAATCGATGCTGCTCGGATTGATCATCCTGCTGACGGCCGCCTTCTTCGTACCGCTGCGCATCGAGCATCCGGCGATGATGCTGCTCTTCCTGGTGCTGACGGCGACGACTTTCAGCCTGTTCGGCTTCATCATCGGCATCTGGGCCGACGGCTTCGAGAAGCTGCAAGTGATCCCGCTGCTGATCGTGACCCCGCTCGCCTTCCTCGGCGGCTCCTTCTATTCGATCGCGATGCTGCCCTCCTTCTGGCAGAAGGTGACCTTGTTCAATCCGGTCGTCTACCTGATCAGCGGCTTCCGCTGGAGCTTCTACAGCCTCGCCGATGTCAGCCTCGGGGTCAGCCTCGGCATGACGATCTTCTTCCTCGCGCTCTGCATCGGCATCGTCGGCTGGATATTCAAGACCGGCTACCGGCTCAAGAACTGAGTCGGCATGCCGATTGACTTCGCCCGGCTCATCCTGTCTTCACACCGGCCATGACCGATCTTTCGACCCTTCAGGCCCCGGCGTCCGAGGCCCCGCATGCGCGCCGGCGCACCTTCGCCATCATCTCGCACCCGGACGCCGGCAAGACGACGCTGACCGAGAAGCTGCTCTATTTCGGCGGCGCCATCCAGCTCGCCGGCGAGGTGCGCGCCAAGCAGGGCCGCCGCCAGACCTCTTCGGACTGGATGAAGATCGAGCGCCAGCGCGGCATTTCGGTCGTCACTTCGGTGATGACCTTCGAATATGGCGGCCACGTCTTCAACCTGCTCGACACCCCCGGCCACGAAGACTTCTCGGAAGATACCTACCGCACCCTGACCGCGGTCGACTCGGCCGTGATGGTAATCGACGCGGCCAAGGGCATCGAGGACCGCACCAAGAAGCTGTTCGAGGTCTGTCGGCTCCGCGACATCCCGATCGTCACCTTCATCAACAAGGTCGACCGGGAGACGCGCGACCCCTTCGACCTGATCAACGAGATCGAGACGACGCTCGCACTCGACGTCGCGCCGATGACCTGGCCGGTCGGGCGCGGCCGCGACTTCGTCGGCACCTATGACCTCAAGAATGCGACCTTCCGCCGCAACCAGAAGGGCGACGAGACCTCCGAGGACAAGCGCGTCAACGGCTGGGACGATCCTTTCTTCGACGAGATGCTGCCCGACGGCAACGCCGAGACTTGGCGCGAAGAGGTCTTCCTTGCGACCGAGGGCCTGAAGCCCTTCGACCTCAAGGCCTTCCGAGAGGGGCATCTGACGCCGCTCTACTGGGGCGCGGCTCTGCGCGACTATGGCGTGCGCGATCTCATCGATGCGCTCGGCCTTTACGCGCCGAGCCCGCGCGCCCAGGTCGCCGACAAGCGGGAGATCGAGGCGGGCGAGCCGAAGATGACAGGCTTCGTCTTCAAGATTCAGGCGAACATGGACCCTAACCACCGCGACCGCATCGCCTTCATGCGCGTCTGCTCGGGCAAGCTGACGCGCGGCATGAAGGCGAAGCTCGTCCGCACCGGCAAGCCGATGCCGCTGAACGCGCCGCAATTCTTCTTCGCGCGCGACCGCTCGATCGCCGAGGAGGCTTTCGCCGGCGACATCGTCGGCCTGCCGAACCACGGCACCTTGCGCATCGGCGATACGCTGACCGAGGGCGAGGACATCGTCTTCAAGGGCGTGCCGAGCTTCGCCCCGGAAATCCTGCGCCGCGTCAAGCTCAAGGACGCGATGAAGGCGAAGAAGCTGCGCGAGGCCTTGCAGCAGATGGCCGAGGAAGGCGTGGTCCAGCTCTTCCTGCCGCATGACGGCGCGCCTGCCATCGTCGGCGTCGTCGGCGCGCTTCAGCTCGACGTGCTCAAGGAGCGCATGGAGGCGGAATACTCCCTCCCCATCGACTTCGAGCCTTGCCAGTTCTCGATCGCGCGCTGGGTCTCCTCGGACGACAAGGCGGCGCTGGCGAAATTCGTCGGCCTGAAGCCCTCGGCCATGGCCGACGACCTCGACGGCGACCCGGTCTTCATGGCTTCCAGCCAGTTCACGCTGAAATACGATGCCGAGCGCGCTCCCGATGTGCGCTTTTCCGACGTGAAGGACTACCAGAAGGTCGCGAAGGGCTGAACCGGAAACTGTGGCCGGAAAGTGACAGGCCACGGCGCACCCCATTCGAGTTGATCCGTATCAATTCGCATCGCACGGAACGGGCGCTGATGGAGGTATGAGTCTTGAGGTGGAACACGCCTCGCGGGCTCGCAACTCCGGGGGCTGCTGCCATGATGTCTCGTTCGATCCGTCTTTCCCTCGCTGCGGCGCTGCTGGGTGCCACGGCGCTGACCGGCGCACAGGCGGCCGACCTGCTCTCGACCAAGGCGCCCCCCCTCGTGCCGGCTCTGAGCAGCTGGAGCCCGTGGATGATCCGCGGCCGCGCGCTCTTCGTCATGCCGCAGGAGGAGGCGAGCCTGAGGCTTGGCGGCGCACCGATCGTCGGCGGCAAGGTCGACATTTCCAACTCGGTCGTGCCCGAGCTCGACATCACCTACTTCTTCACCAAGAACATCGCCGCGGAGCTGATCCTCGGCGTCACCCCACATAACGTAAAGGGCGCGGGCAGCCTCGCCGGCGCGCGCATCGGTTCTGCGTGGCTGCTGCCGCCGACCCTGATGCTGCAGTACCATTTCACTGATCTCGGAGCCTTCAAGCCCTATCTCGGCGTCGGCGTAAACTACACTGTCTTCTTCAACGAGAAGGCCAAGGGCGGCTTCACCGATTTCGATCTGAAGGATTCCTTCGGCTTCGCACTGCAGGCTGGCTTCGACTACATGATCGACCAGCATTGGGGCTTCAACTTCGACGTCAAGAAGATCTTCCTCGAACCCAAGGTGAAGGTGAACAACGGGCTTGTCGCCGGCAAGGTCAAGATCGACCCTTGGCTCATCGGCGCCGGTGTCACCTATCGCTTCTGAGGTCCGATACTGCCTTAGCGGCCCGAAGACGAAGGGAGCGGTTCGCCGCTCCCTTCCTGTTTCCGCCATCGGCGCTCACGTCTCGACAAAACCAAGCGGGATCATCGTCGTCGATTTAAGCTCCTCCATCGCGAACATTGATGTCACATCGCTGAGATCGATGCGCGAGATCAGCTTCTTGTAGAGCGCGTCATAGGCAGCGATGTCGGAGACATAGGCCTTGAGCAGGTAGTCGATCTCACCGCTCATCCGGTAGAAATCGACGATCTCCGGCAGGTCCTGCACGGCCGAATGGAAGCGCTCCAGCCACTCCATAGAATGCCGCGCCGTCCTGACCGCGATGAAGACGGTAACACCTGCCTTGAGCTTGTCCCGGTCTAGCAATGCGACGCGGCGCTTGATGTAGCCAGCCTCGTCCAGCTTCTGCACGCGCCGCCAGCAGGGCGAGGGCGAAAGTCCCACCGCCTCGGCAAGCTCGGCGAGCGGCAAGCTCGCATCCTCCTGCAGCCGCGCCAGAATACGCAGGTCGAAAGCATCCAGCTTGGCCATCAGATCCTCGCAGAATCGGTATCAACTTCTTATCTGAAGCATGGACAGGGAAAAATTTTCTCATAATCCTTCCATGCTTGGCACCAATTTCCAATAAGAGAAAAAATTTCTCGATCTCTGCAAACCAGTACCTGCGCTCCGCCAGTACCATTCCCGTGGATTGATGAAAGGGAATGGCATGCGGGGTTTTCTGAGTGTGGAGCGGCAAGGCGCGGTTCTTCGCAGCCTGCGCAGCGATGAAGGTACGCTCTCGCGGGACTATCTCGCCGCCGCCCGCGAAGTCCTGCGCGAGCTGGTCGCAATGCCGGACTTGATCCAGCGCCTGCCGCTCGAACGCAAGCCCGGCGCCTATGCCCGCAACCTGCTCGCCGGCAACGAGAACGTCAGCGTCTGGGCGATGGTCTGGGGCGAGGGCTCCGCCACTTCGATCCACGACCATCATTGCTCGTGCTGCTTCGGCGTCGTCTCCGGCACCGTCACCGAGACTTGGTATCGCGCCATCGATTCAAGCCGTGCCGTACCGACCGAGGAGCAGCAGCGCCAGCCGGGCTATGTCGCCTGCATGCTGCCCTCGGGACCGAACATTCACCGGATGCGCAATTTCGGGCCGGGTGAAGCGATCTCGATCCACATCTACGGCTTTGATCACGAGGTCCGTGCCTCCTCGATCGAGACCGAATACACCGCCGTCGGCGGCTGAAGCTCCGGCCCCGAGCCGGAGACTTATCCCCGCGGCCTGTGGCGACGTGAAGATGGCCTTCTTTGAAGGAAGGCCAGTCATGTCGTTCAGGGGCGTCGTCTCATCCATCTTCGGAGCCTCGCCGCCGACGGGATTGTCCGTCACGAGCGAACGCCTTTTGCGCCTCGCACCGGGGGGCAGTCCTGCCATCGCCAACGGCATCGCACGGCGCTTCGACGGGCTGGCGCGGGAGCATGACGTCGATACGCGGCTGCGCATCTGCCATTTCCTCGCCCAGGCCGCGCATGAAACCGACGGCTTCCGCACGCTCGAGGAATATGGCGGTGCCAGCTATTTCGTACGCTACGAAGGCCGACAGGACCTCGGCAACAACCAGGCGGGCGATGGCGTCCGCTATCACGGCCGCGGCATCTTCCAGCTCACCGGCCGCGCCAATTACCGCCGCTTCGGCAAGATCCTGGGGATCGATTTGGAAGCCGAACCGGAGCGGGCGAAAGAGCCCGGAACCTCGCTCGCTGTCGCTTTCGCCTATTGGAGCGAACGCGCCATCAACACCGCCGCTGATGTCGACGACGTTGCCGCCGTGACCAGGCTGATCAATGGCGGGCGCAACGGCCTGGCGGAGCGGGCACGTTATCTGGAAAAGGCAAAAGGAATTTGGGGCTGAGGCTATCATCGTCGGGCGGCACAGCGCGTCGACGCGAGAATTTCATGACTGAAAGCCTCTGAATGATGAGGTGGTCGGGTCCCGCCCGACCATGACGGCTATAGCATCGGGCCGGAAAGTGGAATCCACCTTCGGAAAAATCCGATGCTAAACCAATGAGATAGATCGCCGTTACCGCATCCGATAGGACACACGATGATCTAAGCAGCCGGCCGCTCAGCCATGCCCCGCCTTCAGCGCCCGGTCGAGATCGGCAAAGAGGTCTTCGACATCCTCGATACCGGTCGAGAGCCTGAGCAGATCCGCCGGGCAGGGCGAGCCGGCGCCTTCGATCGAGGCGCGATGCTCGATCAGGCTCTCGACGCCGCCCAGCGAGGTCGCGCGCTTGTAGAGCTCGACATGCGCCGCCGTCCGGATCGCCGCCGCCTCGCCGCCGGTGACCTGAACCGAGAGCATGAAGCCGAAGCCGTTCTCCATCTGCCGCGCCGCGATGTCGTGGCCGGGATGCTGCGGCAGGCCCGGGTAGAGCACGCGTGCCACCAACGGATGCGCCGAAAGCCGCTGCGCCAGCGCCATGGCCGAAGCCGACTGGCGCTCCTGCCGGACATGGAGCGTGCGCATGCCGCGCATCAGCAGATAAGCCTCGAATGGCCCGAGGATACCGCCCTGCCCTTTCCGCACCGTTTTGACGCGGTTCCAGAATTCATCGTCGTCCCGGGCACAGAGCGCGCCGGCAATGACGTCGGAATGCCCGTTCAGCACCTTGGTCGCCGAATGCATGACGATGTCGGCGCCGAGCGTGAGCGGCTTGGTATGAACCGGCGATGCACAGGTCGAATCGACCGCGAGCTTCGCGCCAGCCTTGTGCGCGATCTCGGCGGCGGCAGCGATATCGGTGATCGTCCAGAGCGGGTTGGAAGGCGTCTCAGCCCAGATGAGCTTGGTCACGCCCGGCTTCACGGCGGCCTTCAGCGCGGCGAGGTCGTCGGTCTCGACGAATTCGACATCGAGCCCCCAGCGCTTCGCCTCGGTCATCAGCCAGTTGCGCAGCGCCCAGTACATCACCTTGGAGGCGATGACATGGTCGCCGGGCGCGAGCGCCTGAAACACGGCCGTCGCCGCCGCGGAGCCGGAGCCGAACAACAGCGCACCCCCCTTGGCTTCTTCCAGCATGGCGAGCACGCTTTCAGCCTCGCGCGTCGTCTCGTTGTCCGGCCGCCCGTAGATGAAGCCGGTGGAATAGCCGTTATCCTCGTCGCGGACATAGGTCGTCGCCACGTGAATCGGCGGCACCACAGCCTTGGTCGTCGCATCGATCTTGCCCATGGCCTGCGCGGCGAGGCTCCGCGGGCTCCAGCTCTTCGTGCTCATCGTCTTTCCGAACCTCTTGCTGCGCGCAGCGATCCCGCCGCATCCACGACCGAATTCAGTCTAGCGCGCTGCAGCAACTTTAGTCGGCGTTTTCCACCGATAGCCGCTTGTTTTCGCCATCGGCCAACCCGGGTTGGCGGAAATCGCCACAACGGCCATCCGGCCCCGCCTCACCCCTCTCGGAAACCCCGAATTGCTGCACCGCGCCATCGTCTGGCGCCAACGCAGCAGATTGTCTCGAAGATGGAGGCTACCCGATCGAACCTTCGATCACCTTCATTACCGTCGCCCGCAATTCGGCGATGGTGAAGGGCTTGCTCATCACCTCGGCCACGATCGCCTCGAGGCTCTTCGCGCGCTCGCGCTGCTCGGCATAGCCGGTCATCAGCATGATGGTGAGTTCGGGAAACTGCTGTTTGGCCGCGAGCGCCAACGCGATGCCGTCCATCAGCGGCATGCGGATATCGGTCAGAAGCAAGTCGAAACGGCCCTGCTCGGCGATCAGGATATCGAGTGCCTCGGCTCCGTCGGCGGCGGTGACGCAGGCATGGCCATCCATCCCGAGCCCACGCGCCACCAGCAGGCGCAAGGGCTCTTCGTCGTCGACGACCAGAATACGCGACATGGCAGCTCCTCAGATACCCGGCAGACCGGCCTGATCTTCCGTCTCGACGACGCCGACGAAGGGCAGTTGCCGGTAGGAGTGAGCGACGTCCATGCCGTATCCCACGACGAAATAGTCGGGGCATTCGAAGCCGACATAGTCCGCCTTGATGTTGACGGCCCGCTTATGGGGCTTCTCCAACAGCACAGCGGTCGACACCGAACGGGCGCCGCGCGCCGCCAGCAGATCCTTGGCGAAGGCGAGCGTACGGCCCGATTCGAGGATATCGTCGATCAGAAGCACATCGCGACCCCGCACCTCGCTCTGCACGTCGCGCAGGATCTCGACCTGGCCCGTGGAAACCGTTCCGGCCCGGTAGCTCGACAGATGGATGAATTCGACCTGCGGCGCGAGGCCGACGCGATGCATGGCGCGGATCAAGTCGGCGGCGAACATGAAGCTGCCCTTGAGGACGGCCACGACGAGCAGGTCCTTCGGCTGGCTCGCAGCGACCGCCTCCGCGATCGCCTCGTTGCGCTGCGCGATCGCAGCTTCGTCGTAAAGCACCCTGATCCGCCGTTCCGGCATAATGACTCCGTTTCTGTGACCATCTGGCCGCAGCGCTCCCCGCGTGGGTCGCCGCGCCGAAAAACCTCTGCCGCAGGTTGATATCGCAGGCCGGCCGCTCGGCAAACCGCGCGCCCATGCACATCGCAGCAAAGCTAATGCGTGCTGGCGATATTGGTAGGTGGCGCCGCTGAAGTGAAGCGCACCTGCACCGAACGCCCCTTTTCCGGTGGAGAGGCCAGCCGCGCCCGAAAGCGCACGAGCTCGGCCGGCTCCAGCACGCTACGCGGAGGCTCCGTGGTCCAGCTATAGAGCGTCTGCCCGGCTTCGTCCTTCACCGAGAGCTGAATCGACGGCACCTTGGTCTTGCCCTTCGCTACATTGGTGACGTCGCCCTCGACGACGAGGAAGCGGTTCGGCCCGTCCTCGACCAGGCCGCTCTCCACGGAACTGAGGCTCAGGCCCCGGACATTGACCGGCAGGCCGGCCCGCTCGAAGACCTCCGCCAGCTGTGGCACCGCCCGCACCACGAGATTGCGCTGCCAGGCGAGGACGGCCAGCACGGCAATACCCGCCAGTGCAGCCGCAGCGGGGAAGGCAATGCCCTTGCGGACAACGCTATTCGGCTTGCCGGCACCTTGCTTTCGTCGGCCTGAAGGGCGTCGCTTCGGCGCTTCGACGGTTGGCGGTGCTTCTGGAACGGCTTCCACCTCGGCCGTCATCGTGCCGGCTTCGGCGGCAACGGCCGATATCTCGGCATCGATCGCCGCGGCGCGCTCCAGCTCTTCGGCGAGGAGAGTCTGTGTCTCTTCCGCGCTCGGAGCCTGCGGCATCTCATCCGCCGGATCGACATGCCAGAGCGTCTGGCATCGGGCACAACGCACCTTACGCCCGCCCGGCCCCAGTTTGGCCGCGTCGAGCTCATACTGACTGGCGCATGAGGGACAGACGATCAGCATGGAGGCGGCGTGGTATCCTTGGTGGCGTCGGCTTCTGGCGCGGCTTCCGACTCTTTTCCGGCCCGTCGCCGACGGCAAGCCGCAACGAAGGGCTGCATCGGCAAGCCGGGGCAACCGCCTTCATTGACGCTGTTTATGGTTAACGCCGCGTGAAGAATTGTGGGGGCACTATGGTGCGGGCGCAGCCGCCGGCCATGCCGTCGCTTACGATGCGGTATCATCGTGCAGATTCGCATCTTCGTGATCTGCGTCCTGTTGGATGAGGAAGACGGCTTGGTTCGGTTCGAGAATGTCGGCCTGCGTTACGGCATGGGCCCGGAAGTGCTGAAGGATATCAACTTCAGCATCGAACCGCGCTCGTTCCAGTATCTGACCGGGCCATCCGGCGCCGGCAAGACGACGCTGATGCGCCTCATCCTGATGGCGTTGAAGCCGACGCGCGGTCTCGTCAACCTGTTCGGGCAGGACGTCTCGCGCCTCGACGCTTCGACGCTGACAACCTTCCGCCGCCGCATGGGTGTGGTCTTCCAGGATTTCCGCCTGCTCGATCATCTCACCGTCTATGAGAACGTCGCCCTGCCCCTGCGCGTGCTCGGCAAGGAAGAGGCGAGCTACCGGGCCGAGGTGGTCGAGCTGCTGCGCTGGGTCGGCCTCGGCGAG
>JARYGW010000077.1:0-17242 GCA_033792295.1 Allobosea sp. | reverse complement strand
TATCGTTGCTGACGGTCTTCGTATCCTTGCGCAGCGTCGTGGTGACGACCTGGGCGGTTCCCAGAGCCAGGATCAGCGCGGCGAGACCGAGCAGCAGCGGGCGCTTGCGCTTCTCCATGATCTCGCGCAGGCGGCTCGGGCTCTTTGCCGTCGGCTCGGTCGCCGGAGTGGGGGGAGCAGCGGCTTCGCTGGCGGCCTTGGCCGAACGGCGGGCGGCTGCGATCAGGCTCTGGCGAACCGATTGCGCATCCTGCCCGGCCGCAGCAGCGGCTTCCGGCCGGGGGCGGCCGGAACCGGGCTCGAGCGGCAGGTCGAAGGTCGAGCTCGGCATGCCGAGGGTCGGTTCCATGCGCCCGGGCACATCGCTTCCGGCGCCGGCCCGCTCCTGCGAGGCAGCCGGACGCATGGCGGACTCCTGCCGCATCCCGGCTTCCGGAGCCCGCGGAGCCGCGGGGCGCCCTGCCGGTGCCTTGCGCTCCCCGAGCAACTCGCCTTCGAGGTTCGACAGGCGGCCCATGATGGCTTCGAGCGTCTGGTGGAGAGCGCCGAGCGCGTCCTGGGTCTGCCGCTCGGACGATACCTGCGTGTCGCGCAGGCCGGTGACCAGGCTCGAGAGTTCGGTGATGCCCTTGCCGGGAAGCGCGGAGCTGGTGGCCTGCGCCAGCGCGGCGCGCTCGGCGGCGGTCTCGTCCCGCATCGAGCGCAGATGCACGACGAGATCCTGCAGCGTCCGTTCGATGCCGCTCTCGGCGGTGCGTGTCGCAGCCGCCTCGTCGAGACGCGCGGCGATGCCGGAGATCTGCTGTTCCAGCGCCTCGAAGGAATCGGAGTTGGCGCCCGGCGTGCCGGCCTCGTCGATCTGGTCGGCGAGATGGCGGAGCATGTCCTCGATCGGGCTCAGATCAGCCGGCATATGCCGGGTCTCGGCCAGCCGCGCGAATTCACTCGAGGCTGCGATGCTCTCGATGCGCCCGGCCAGCGCTTCGATCTGGCTCGTGACGGCGGCCGGGCTCTGCTCGGCGAGACGCTCGATATGCTGCTGGAGGGCGTCGATGCGATGGTCGAGCTGGTCTGCCGGCCGCTGCATCGCGATGTCGTCGAGCTTCTGCGACAGGTGTTCGATCTGTGCTGCGAGGGCAGACAGGGGAGCGGCGTCGAAATCCCTTGAGCGGCCCGACAGCACGGCGCCGCGGACGTCGTCGATCGCGGCCGAGAGATTGCGCATCTCGCGCATGTCGGGCTGGCTTTCGCGCAGGCGGCCGACTTCGAAGCCCAGCATGGTGATCTGCTGCGACAGCTCTTCGAGGCGCTGATCGCCGCCGTTCTGCGTGACGAGATCGCGCAGCTCGGCCATGTCGCGCGCCAGCGGCGCCAGGTCGGCCTTGCTGCCGCCCGCCGAGAGCGCGTCGATCTTGCTCGCCAGATGCGCGATCTCGTGCTGGACATTCGGGTAGTCGCCGCCGGCGCGATCCCGCGACAGGCGCGAGACCTCGGCCTCGAGCCGGGCCAGCGGCTTCAGGATCGGCTCGAAATGATCGCGGCCGGCGAGCTGGTCGAGGCGGCTGCCGAGCGCGGCGATCTTGGTCTCGAGCGAATGGGCGAAGTCGCCTCCGAACGGCGCGGCCGGGCGCGGCTGCTGGGCGCCGCGGCGCGCTTCCGGGGAGAGGCGCGCGCCAAGGCCGCGCAGGTCCTCGCGCAAAGCCGAGATGCGCTCTTGGCTCGGCTGGGCCGGCCGGCGGTTCTCATCTTCCTCATGGTCGAGGAGGCGCTGGCGCGTGCGGATGTCGGTGACGGCGGCGGCGAGTCCATCCCGGCTGAAAGCCAGCCGTGGAGAGCGTTCGCTGGCCTGCTGCTGGGTCTCGCTCGCGCGGCGTTCGATTTCGACGATCCGCTCGCCCATCGTCTTGATCGCTTCTGCGATGACGTTGGTCGCGCGCTCCTGGCGCTCGGCGGCGGCGCGCTCGCCGGAGGCCATGCGGTCCTCCGTCTGTTCGATCCAGCGCGCGATCGAATCGAGTGCCCCGGCGGTGCGGGTGCTCGTCTCGCGCGTCAGCTTCTCGGCTGTGGCGGCTTGGCGGACCAGCGCGTCGATCTCGGAGCGCGAGGCGCTCGAGGGTGTGATGCGCGACGCGGTGTCGGTCCTGCCCTGCGAAAGCCGGGAAAGGCGCTCCGAGAGCGCGGCGATATCGAGCTGTTCAGGAGGCGCTGCGGATGCGATGCCGGGCTCTGCCTCGCCGCTTTCGTCGCGAATCTTGTGGTCGAGCCATTCGCCCAGCGTCATGCCGGCACGGCGGGCTGCCGCTTTCGCTGCATCGCGCGTCCTCGGGTCGACGCCCTTGACGCTCCAGGGCAAGCTGTTCGCCATGATAATGCTCGCCTCCAGGGTCTTGGTCTTGCGGTGCGGACGCGGTCCCCTGACTCCGCCATCTCCGCGCGCTCCGGTGATCCGTGAAGAGAGCGTTGACGACGTCACGAAGCCGGTTCGCGCCCCCGAGATTTCGTCGGCATGGTAAACAGCGGGTTAAGAATTCCGCCTTACCCGTTAATTTTTTCCAAAAAGCACGGGTTCGTGCGGCTGGCTCGCGCCCATGTAACGGTAACTTACCCCAAGCCGGGCACGTATTACCTGACGCAAGGATAGGGCATCCCGCATCGTGATTCCTCACCCACCAGCGACGCTGCCAGTATGAGTCGGCGAAGCGGTCCCTTCTTCAAGGATTGAACGCATGTCGCGCCACAGCACGGCTTTGGCGGGTTCCTCGATTCATGAGACCCGTGTGGATATTGACCCGGCCGCCGGAGAGACCGATGCCGGGGGCTTCACCATCAGCGATCTTGCCCGCGACTTCGGGGTGACGCTGCGCACCCTGCGCTTCTACGAATCGCGGGGCCTGATCGCTCCGGCCCGCTCGGGCATGACGCGCATCTATTCGGCGCGTGACCGCGCCCGCCTGGCACTCATCCTCAAGGGCAAGCAGCTTGGCTTCACGCTGGTCGAGATCCGCGCCATGCTCGCCAACGAGGAAAAGAAGGCGGGTTCGCATGACAAGTCGGCTGCCGTCGGTGGCCTTCATCTGTCACGCGAACAGATCGTCGAGCAGCTCGACCTGCTGCGCAGCCAGCGCACCGAGATCGAGGATGCCATCAAGGAGCTTGAGGGCGCCCTGACCCGGCTGGGGGCGGCCTGATCGCCGCCTCACGCCTCCGTATTTCAAGAACCCCGGCCATGTCGGGGTTTTTTTATGCGCGAGGCATGGACCGGCAACCGCGCAAGGCACAAATTCGCGGCAGGCCCATTGCAAGTCGGGCGAGATTGTTTATATGTAAACTATCTTGGGGCGGCGCAGGAATAGATGCCGCCATGCGACGTGAGGGAGGACCAAGATGCCGGTCTACAAGGCGCCCGTCGACGATACGCTTTTCCTGCTCAACGACGTCTTCAACATCGAGCGCTACAACAACCTGCCGGGCTTCGCCGATGCGAGCGCGGATGTGGTCGAGGCCGTTCTCGGCGAGGGCGCCAAGCTCTGCGAGGAGGTTCTCCAGCCGATCAACTGGTCCGGCGACCAGGAGGGCTGCACCCGCAACGCCGATGGCAGCGTGACCACGCCGAAGGGCTTCAAGGAAGCCTATGAGGCCTATGCCGGCGGCGGCTGGATCGGCTTGGCCATGGATCCCGAATATGGCGGCCAGGGTCTGCCCTACACACTTGGCGCCGTGATGAACGAGTACGCCTCCTCGGCGAATATGGCCTTCGCCATGTATCCGGGCCTGACCATGGGTGCGATCGCCGCGCTCTATGTCCATGGCTCCGAGGAGATCAAGCAGACCTATCTGCCGAAGATGATCGACGGCACTTGGTCGGGCACCATGAACCTGACCGAACCGCATTGCGGCACCGATCTCGGGCTTCTCAAGACCAAGGCCGTCCCCAACGGCGACGGTTCTTACGCGATCACCGGCACCAAGATCTTCATCTCGGCCGGCGAGCAGGACATCACCGAGAACATCATCCACCTCGTGCTCGCCCGCATCGAGGGGGCTCCGGCGGGCACCAAGGGCATCTCGCTCTTCGTCGTGCCGCGCAACAAGATAAGCGGGGATGGCTCCGTCGGAGAGAACAACCACGTCTCCTGCGGCTCGATCGAGCACAAGATGGGCATCCACGGCAACGCCACCTGCGTCATGAACTATGACGGTGCGCAGGGCTGGCTGGTCGGCGAGGAAAATCGCGGCCTCAACGCCATGTTCGTGATGATGAACGAGGCTCGCCTCGGCGTTGCGATCCAGGGACTTGCCCAGTCCGAGGTCGCCTATCAGAACGCGGTCGTCTACGCCAAGGAGCGCCTGCAGGGCCGCTCGCTCACCGGCCCCAAGAACATGGCCGGCCCTGCCGATCCGATCATCGTCCATCCCGATGTTCGCCGGACGCTGATGTCGATCAAGGCCTTCAACGAGGCGGCCCGCGCCTTCGTGCTCTGGAACGCGCTGAAGTCCGACGTCGCTCATCGCTCCGGCGATGCGGCCGAGCGGCAGGCGGCCGACGACCAGCTCGGCCTGATGACGCCGGTGCTCAAGGGTGTGCTCACAGATATCGGCTTCGACAACGCGGTGAAGGCGCAGCAGATGTTCGGCGGTCACGGCTACATAGCCGAGACCGGCGTCGAGCAATTCGTCCGCGACGCCCGCATCGCCATGATCTACGAGGGCGCCAATGGCGTGCAGGCGATGGACCTCGTCGGCCGCAAGCTCGGCCGCGACGGTGGGCGCGGCATCATGGCCTTCTTCAACGAGGTCGGGACCTTCCTGAAGGAGAACGCCGAGGATGAGGCGTTGAAGCCGCTTCTCGCTCCGCTTCAGGTCTCGCTCGGCCATCTGCAGCAGGCGGCGATGTGGTTCATGAACAACGCGCTCGCCAAGCCCGATAATGCCGGGGCCGGCGCCAGCGACTTCATGCATCTGCTCGGCCTGGTCTCGCTCGGCTATATGTGGGCGAAGATGGCCAAGGCGGCGCAGGAGAAGCTCAAGGCCGGTGCCAACGGCGCGACCGAACGGATGAACGCCAAGCTGGTGACGGCGCGTTTCTTCATGGAGCGTACTTTGCCCGAGACCGCCGCTCATCTGGCGCGGATCACGGCCGGCGCCGACACGACCATGGCGCTGGCGCCTGAGCAGTTTTGACGATTCGGCTCAGCCCTCATCCTTCGGGACGCCGCATTCTGCAGCACCTCAGGATGACGGGCTGAGTTTCCAGACACGACGGCCGCATTCGGCGGCTCGCCCCCGGGGAGGTTCCTGATGGCAGACGCATTCATCTACGACCACGTCCGCACGCCGCGCGGCAAGGGCAAGGCCGACGGCTCGCTGCACGAGGTCACGGCGATCGAGCTCGGCACACAGGCGCTGCGCGCCATCAAGGACCGCAACAATCTCGATCCGCTCCTCGTCGAGGATGTGGTGATGGGCTGCGTCGACCCGGTCGGCGAGGCCGCGGCCGATATCGCCCGCACCGTCGCGCTCAAGGCCGGTTACGGCAAGGAAGTGCCGGGCGTGCAGATCAACCGCTTCTGCGCCTCGGGGCTGGACGCGGTGAACCTCGCCGCAGCCCAGGTCATGTCCGGCCAGAAGGAGATGGCGATCGGTGGCGGCGTCGAGTCGATGTCGCGCGTCGGCATGGGCGCCTCGGGCTTCGGCATCGCGGTCGACCCCAGCGTCGCCATCGACACCTATTTCATGCCGCAGGGCATCTCGGCCGACCTGATCGCGACGAAATACGGCTTTTCCCGCGACGACGTCGACGCTTTCGCCGTGCGCTCGCATCAGCGCGCGGCCAAGGCCTGGAAGGAGGGCCGCTTCAGGAAGTCGGTGATCCCGGTCACGGACGTCAACGGCCTCACCATCCTCGATCATGATGAAACCATCCGCCCCGACGCCAATATGCAGGCGCTCGCGGCGTTGAAAGCCTCCTTCGTCCAGATGGGCGAGATGGGCGGCTTCGATGCGGTCGCGACCGCGGCTCATCCCGATGTCGAGTTCATCAACCATGTCCACCATGCCGGCAATTCCTCGGGCATTGTGGATGGCGCGGCGGCCGTCCTCGTCGGCTCGAAGCGCGCCGGCAAGGCGGCGGGCCTGAAGCCCCGCGCCCGCATCAAGGCTTTTGCGACCGTCGGCTCCGACCTCGCTCTGATGCTGACCGGCCCGATCGACGTCACCGAGCTCGTGCTGAAGAAGGCCGGCATGAAGAAGAAGGACATCGACCTCTTCGAGCTGAACGAGGCCTTCTCCTCGGTGGTGCTGCGCTATCAGCAGGCGCTCGACATCGATGACGAGGTTCTGAACGTCAATGGCGGTGCCATCGCCATGGGGCACCCGCTCGGCGCCACCGGCGCGATGGTGCTGGGCACCGTGCTCGACGAGCTGGAGCGGCAGGACAAGCAGACCGCGCTGGTGACGCTCTGCGTCGCCGTCGGCATGGGCGTCGCCACCATCATCGAGCGCGTCTGAGCGGAAGGGCAGGGAGAGAGATCATGAACCTCACCAATTTCCGCTTCGAGACCGACGCCGACGGCATCGCCGTCGCCACCTGGGACATGCCGGGGCGCTCGATGAACGTCATCACCCCCGAGGTGATGGACGAGCTGAACCAGATCGTCGACAAGGTCGCTTCCGATGAAGCCATCAAGGGCTGCGTCATCACCTCCGGCAAGGAGAGCTTCTCCGGCGGTGCCGACCTCACCATGCTCCAGGGCCTGCGCGATCTCTATGTGAAGCTTGCGAAGGAAAAGGGCGAGAAGGTCGCGCAGCAGAGCTTCTTCGACGAGAGCCGCAAGCTGAGCCAACTCTACCGCAAGCTCGAGACCTGCGGGAAACCCTTCGCCGCGGCGATCCATGGCGTCTGCCTCGGAGGCGCCTTCGAGCTTTCGCTGTCCTGCCAGTATCGCGTCGTGTCGGACGATGCCTCGACCCGCGTCGGCCTGCCCGAGATCAAGGTCGGGCTCTTCCCCGGCGCCGGCGGCACCCAGCGCGTGGCCCGCCTGATGCAGACCGGCGATGCCCTCCAGATGATGTTCAAGGGCGAGCAGGTGAAGCCGCTGCCGGCGCGCAATACCGGCCTCGTCCATGCCGTCGTGCCGCGCGCCGACATCGTCCAGAACGCCAAGGACTGGCTCAAGGCCAATCCGCAGGCAACGCAGCCATGGGATCAGAAGGGCTTTAAGCTGCCCTCCAACAAGGTGCATTCGCCGGCCGGCATGCAGATCTGGCCGCCGGCCAATGCGATCTATCGCCGCGAGACCAACGACAACTACCCGGCCGCCCGCGCCATCCTCTGCGCGGTCTACGAGGGCCTGCAGCTCCCGATCGATCTCGGCCTCAAGGTCGAGAGCCGCTACTTCGCAAAAATCCTGCGGACGAAGGAGGCGGCCTCGATGATCCGCTCGCTCTTCGTCTCGATGCAGGAGCTGAACAAGGGTGCCCGCCGCCCGGCCGACGTGCCGCCCTCCAAGCTCAAGAAGGTCGGCGTGATCGGCGCGGGCTTCATGGGGGCCGGCATCACCTATGTCACGGCGCTTGCGGGCCTGGACGTCGTGCTGATCGACAAGGACGTCGAGGCGGCCGAGAAGGGCAAGGCCTATTCCCACAAGCTGGTCTCCGACCAGATCATGAAGGGCCGCGCCAAGACCGCCGATCGCGACGCGCTGCTTTCCCGCATCAAGGCCTCGGCCGACTATGCCGATCTCAAGGGCTGCGACCTGATCGTCGAGGCCGTCTTCGAGGACCCGAAGGTCAAGGCCGAGGTCATCGCCAAGGTCGAGGCGGTCGTCGGCCCGCGCACGATCTTCGGCTCGAATACCTCGACGCTGCCGATCACCGGCCTCGCCGAGTCGAGCCAGCGCCCGAAGAACTTCATCGGCATCCATTTCTTCTCGCCGGTCGAGAAGATGCTGCTGGTCGAGGTCATCATGGCCAGGAAGACCGGCAAGAAGGCGCTCGCCATGGCGCTGGACTATGTCCGCGCCATCAAGAAGACGCCGATCGTCGTCAACGACACCCGCGGCTTCTATGCCAATCGCTGCGTCGGCAATTATCTGCGCGAAGGCCATCTGATGTTGATGGAGGGCGTGCCGCCGGCGATGATCGAGGCGGCGGGCAAGCAGGCCGGCATGCCGGTCGGTCCGCTCTCGCTCAATGACGAGGTCGCGATCGACCTTGCCCTCAAGATCGTCAAGGCGACGAAGGCGCAACTCGGCGAAGGCGCGATCGATCCGGCGCAGGAGAAGCTGCTGACCGAGATGGTCGACGGGCATGGCCGCCTCGGCCGCAAGAACCGCAAGGGCTTCTACGATTACCCGGAGGCCGGTCCGAAGCGGCTCTGGCCGGGCCTCGTCGACATCGTGGGGGGGCGCCTCGCCCCCGAACTCGTCGATATGGAGGAGCTGAAGCACCGTCTCCTGGTGACGCAGGCTCTCGAAGCGGCGAAGACCTATGAGGAAGGCGTCGTCACCGATCCGCGCGAGGCCGATGTCGGTTCGATCATCGGCTTCGGTTTCGCGCCTTTCTCCGGTGGAACGCTTTCCTACATCGACAATATGGGTGCCGCCGCCTTCGTGAAGCTCTGCGAGAAGCTGGCGAAGAAGCATGGCGAGCGCTTCAAGCCGAACCGCCTGCTGAAGCGCATGGCCAAGACCGGCGAGAGCTTCTACGGCACGGCTGAGAAGAAGGTGGCGGCCTAGCCAGAGCATTTTTGAGCGAATCGAATACCGGTTCGCGTGGAAAATGCGATAAAGCAAAACCCTGGAGCATTTCCGCGGTTTTCCAAAACGCGAAAATGCTCCTGTGCTCAGTTTGCCAGTCGCGTGCGCAGGAGCGCCACGAGCCAGTCCGCGAAGACCTGCAGCCGGCGCGACAGGTGCCGCCGGGCGACGAGCCGGGGGCATTGCTCGTAGAAGGCCAAGCCCGTCCTGCGTGGCCGAGACGCGGCGCGTCGTCCGGTGCAGGAGGCGCGCACCGATACGCTGCTCCAGGGTTGCCACCGCCGCCGAGACCGAGGAGCGCGGCAAGCCGAGCGCCTTGGCGGCCTGGGTGAAGCTCTCGCATTCGACGACGCGGGCATAGATGCGGAAGAGATCGATGCGGTCCAGTTCGGGTGTCCAGATTGGTCGTGATGGCTGACTAGTGATGTCTTGAATGGAAGCTTTATATCCGATTTCGGGGCGATATCTTATGGCCATCGATTGCAAGCGAACAGGAGCATGCGATGGCCGATCACGGCATCAAGGGTAAGACGGTTCTGATCGCCGGTGGCGCCAAGAATCTGGGTGGTCTGCTGGCGAAGGATCTGGCGGCGCAGGGCGCGAAAGCCGTCGCGATCCACTACAACAGCGCTCCGGCCAAGGCCGAAGCCGAGAAGACTCTGGCCGCGATCAAGGCCGCCGGGGCGGAAGCCCACGCTTTCCAGGCCGATCTGACGTCGGCAGCTGCAATGGAAAAACTCTTCGCTGACGCCAAGGCGGCCATGGGTTCGATCGACATCGCCGTGAACACCGTGGGCAAGGTGCTGAAGAAGCCGATGGTCGAGATCAGCGAGGCCGAGTTCGACGAGATGAGCGCGGTCAATTCGAAGACGGCGTTCTTCTTCCTCAAGGAGGCCGGCAAGAACGTCAGCGACAACGGCAAGGTCTGCACGCTGGTGACGTCGCTGCTCGGCGCCTTCACACCCTTCTACGCGAGCTATGCCGGCACCAAGGCACCGGTCGAGCACTACACCCGCGCCGCTTCCAAGGAATTCGGCGAACGCGGCATCTCGGTGACGGCGATCGGGCCGGGGCCGATGGATACGCCCTTCTTCTACCCGGCGGAAGGGGCGGATGCGGTCGCCTATCATAAGTCGGCGGCGGCGCTTTCTCCCTTCTCGAAGACGGGGCTCACGGATATTGAGGACATCGTGCCCTGGATCCGCTTCCTGGTCTCCGACGGCTGGTGGATGACGGGCCAGACGATTCTGGTGAATGGCGGCTACACGACGAAATGAGCCGGTCGCCAAGGGGAGCGGAACCCCCTAGGAAGGTCGGGAGCGGAATCCGCACACGCGAAGCCAGAGCCAGCGCATGCCCATACGGCCGATCCTGAGCTTCCCCGATCCGCGCCTGCGCGTGGCCGCCACCGCGGTCACGCGCTTCGACGCCGATCTGCGCGAACTCGCGGCCGATCTGCTCGATACGATGCGGGCGGCGCCCGGCATCGGCATCACGGCGCCGCATGTCGGCGTGCTGTCGCGGCTGGTGGTGCTGGAGCTGACGCCCGGCGACGTCCGGACCTACGCCAATCCGGTGCTGGACAGTGTCTCCAGGGAAACGATCCGCCATATCGAGGGCAGTGTCTCGATGCCGGGCGTGACCGACGAGCTGGAGCGCCACGCCCGTATCCGGGTGCGCTATCGCGATCTCGATGGGGTGGAGAAGGTCGAGGAGGCGGACGGCCTGCTCGCCGTCTGTCATCAGCACGAAATCGATCAGCTCGACGGCATCTTCTGGATCGACCGCCTGTCGCGGCTCAAGCGCGACAGGTTGATCGCCCGCTACAACAAGCTGCGGCGAGAGTAGCGCCAGCCGGGCAGGGCGTCGTGGCCCGGGCACCATGACACGAAGGCCACGCGCCCTTTCGCGGGAAGATTCTCGGGTCAAAGCGACGCTTTGCCCGAGAACGACGGCTTGATGAGGGCTAACCTCAGTTCGCCACAGCCCGGATCGTCCGGCGCAGCTTGCCGATCAGCTCGTCCACCTGCGATTCCGTGATGATCAGCGGCGGCGAGAAGGCGATGGTGTCGGCCGCGGTGCGGATCATCAGCCCTTCCTCGTGGAAGCCACGTTCAATCGCCTCGTAACCACGCTTGCCCACGCCATCCGCCCGTGGGGCGAGGTCGATCGCGCCGACCATGCCGAGCGTACGGATGTCCACCACGTTCGGCTCATCCTTCAGGCTCATCACCGAATCGGCCCAGGCGCCTTCCATCGCGCGGGCCCGCTCGAACAGCCCTTCGTCGCGATAGATGTCGAGCGAGGCCAGCGCCGCCGCCGCCGCCAGCGGGTGGCCGGAATAGGTATAGCCGTGGAACAACTCGATGACGTTGTCCGGGCCGCCCATGAAGGCGTCGTAGATATGCTTGCGCACGATCACGCCACCCATCGGCACGGTGCCGGAGGTCACGCCCTTGGCGAAGGTGATCATGTCCGGGATCACGCCGTAGCGCTCCGCGGCGAAGGCGAAGCCGAGACGCCCGAAGCCGGTGATCACCTCGTCGAAGATCAGCAGGATGCCGTGCTTGTCGCAGATCTCGCGCAGACGCTTGAGATAGCCCTTCGGCGGCGGTAGCGCGCCGGTCGAGCCCGCCATCGGCTCGACGATCACGGCGGCGATGGTTGAGGCGTCGTGCAGCGCGACGATGCGTTCGAGCTCATCGGCGAAATGCGCGCCGTATTCCGGCTCGCCCTTGCTGAAGGCCTGCTTCTCGCGGTCATAGGTATGGGCGAGATGGTCGACGCCGGTGAGCAGCGAGCCGAAGAACTTGCGGTTGTTCGACATGCCGCCGACCGAGATGCCGCCGAAGCCGACACCGTGATAGCCGCGCTCGCGGCCGATCAGGCGGGTCTTGGCGGCCTTGCCCGAAACGTTCCAGTAGGCCAGCGCGATCTTCAGCGCCGAATCGGCTGCCTCCGAGCCAGAGCCGGCGAAGAAGACGTGGTCGAGGTCGCCCGGCGCCAGCGCCGCGATCCGCGCCGCGGCGGCGAAGACCTTGGGATGGCCGTACTGGAAGGACGGGGCATAGTCGAGGTCGCGCGCCTGCGCCTGGATCGCCTGGATGATCGGCTCGCGGGCATGGCCGGCATTGCAGCACCACAGGCCCGCCGTGCCGTCCATGACCGGCTTGTTGTCCGGAGTGTAGTAGAACATGCCCTCGGCGCGCGAGACCATGCGCGGGTTCTTCTTGAATGACCGATTGGCCGTGAACGGCATCCAGAAGGCTTCGAGGTCGTTCGGGGAGGCGATGGGGGCGGCGGTCATCACGGCATCCTGTGGATTAACGTTCGTTCAACCTAGCAGGTCGATCCAGGGTGTAAATCGCACGGAAGCCAGTCATGGCTACGTCGCACTGCGAAGCCGCCATGCCGGATTTGCAAGGTGACCTGACGTCACCGATCGCGTAACCTGCCCCTCCAGGGGCGTGAACCGAATGGACCCCATGGGCGATAGTGCCGATGACAACGGACGGCTGGACGAAGAGGCCGCCGCGTCGATTCGTGCCGCGCTTGCTCGTGTCCTGGCTTCGGACGCTTTCAGCGCCGCACCTCAGCTTTCGGCTTTCCTGAGCTTCGTCGTCGACCGCGCGATCGAGGGCCGCAGCGCGGAGCTGAAGGGCTACACCATTGCCGTGGAGGCTCTCGGGCGCCCAGCCGATTTCGATCCGCAGGCGGATCCGATCGTGCGGGTCGAGGCTGGCCGGCTGCGCCGCGCCCTGACGCAATACTATGCCGGCGAGGGACAGGTCGATCCGGTACGCATGTCCATGCCGGTCGGTGGCTATGTGCCGGCCTTCGAATTCGGTGTCCCCGGCGCGGAGGCATCCGGGCCGGATGCCGTGATCGGCGCAGGCGATGCTCAGGACACGCGGGAGTCTCCCGAGGGGACGGACCGGGCTGCGCGGCGCTGGCCCCTGGCGGCGCTTGCGGTTCTGGCCTGCGCGCTTCTCGCTCTGTTCGCCTGGTATCTCGGCCCGTTCGCCGGCCGCCAGGGGCCAGCGCAGAGCGGCCCGGCTCCGCAGCCGCCTCCCGCTGTCGCCGTGCAGGAGCAGCCTCTCGCCGCGGTTCAGCCCGTCGCTGTCGCGATCGTCACGCCCCGGTTGCCCGATGATCCCAAGATCGCCGATGCGTTGCGCCGCGTCTCCGAGGTCTTCGTCGACGTGATGGCGCGCTTCGACGATCTCTTCGTGATCAAGGCGCCTTCGCCCGGTGCCCCGGCGCCTGAGGGAGTCGACTATGTCCTCGAGATCAGCATCGCCTCGACGAATGGCGTGCTCGAAGGGTTCGGCCGGCTGCGCTCCGCGCGGGATGGGCGGATCGTCTGGACGTCCTCCGCGAGCCGCCCCGCGGGCGAATTCCTGCAGGAACAGGATCTCGCGGATATCGGCCGGCGGATCGGAACACGGCTCGCCGAGCCGTTTGGCATCATCCATGCCGATTTCAGGCAGAATGCCTCCTCCTCGCCGGCGATGCAGTGTGTCTTCCAGGCTTTCGACTACCGTCGCTTCATGACGCCGGAGCGGCGCGAGGCGATCCGAACCTGCCTGGAACAGCTCGTGCAGCGGGACCCCGAATTTTACCCGGCCTGGGCGCAGCTCGCTTTGCTCGGTGCCGGAGAAGCGGTCGCGGGCGACGATGCCGACCAGCGCCCGACGCTCGACCGGGCCTTGTCGGCAGCGCTGGTGGCGATGCGCCTGGCGCCTTCCGGCGCGCGCGCTCAGCAAGCGATGATGGATGTGCTCTTCCTGCGGGGCAGTGTCGGTGATGCGATCAAGGCCGGCCGCGAGGCGCTGAACCGCAACCCGTACGACCCCGACATCATGGCCGATCTCGGCTCGCTCTATGTGCGCCTCAACCGGCCCGCCGAGGGCTTGCCGCTGTTGGAGCGTGCCATCTCGATCAGCCCCGGCCGCCCGCCCTGGTACGATTTCTACGCCTATATCGCGGCTTATCTCAGCGGCGCGAAGCGCCTGTCGGAGACCTATGCCTCGGTGCTCGCGGCCGACAGCACCCCGTTCAGCCTGATCGGGCAGGCATTGCAGGCAGGCGCGACCGGCGATGTGGCCAAGCGTGACGCTGCGTTGAGGGAGCTCGCCCAGCGGTCGCCGCGCTTCAAGGCCGATCCTCGGCACTACCTGGCTCGGAAAGGCTTCACGGACGAGGTGGTGCAGCGGATTCTGGCTGACCTCGGATTGCCGGGCCGCTAGAGCTTCAGTCCGAAAAGCGAAGGCGAGTTCCACGGCGCGGATGTTGCGCCGGCCGATGGCATGGCGGCTGCGAGCACGCAACTTTCACGCGGTATCGCTCGCTTGTCGGCGAGCCGGCGCGTATTCTCCCATATAGCGTTGTGATTCGTTCCCTTTTTTCCGATTAACCCCGACGCGCGAGCGCTGCCTTGGCTCCTGTGCGCCTGAAAGCCCTGCATCCTCTTGCCGGTGCCGTGACCGGTGTTTCGGCTGGCGCCGTCGTCGCCATTCTCATGCCCGGAGCTTTGGGGCCGGCCTTGGGATTGCTCGCATCCGGCGCCGGGCTGGCCACGAGCTTCTGGGCACTCGAGCGGCGCAACGCCGCACATCGCGAATTGCTTCTCGCCGGGCTCGGCGAGGTCAAGGTGCGGCTCGCGACCGGGGCCATCCGGATCGACGCGTTGTCGCAGCGCATCGAACTGATGCCGATGCGCGACGTCGATGCCGCCCCGGCCAGGGCGGCGATCAACGAGCTGACGGCGGAGGTCGGCCTGCTCGGCGACCTGATCCATCAGGTGGCGACGACCCTCGCCGATCACGATGAGAAACTCACGCGCTTGCCGTCGGGAGCCGCCCTGGCGGTTTCGCCCTCGACGACGAGTCCCGCGCCCGAGGTCCATCTCGATCCGGAGGCGGTACGCCGGGAGCATGCCGAAAAGCTGGCGGCGGAACGCGCCGCGGTGGCCCGTGCCGCGCGGGAGGAGGCGCAGGCCGAGCGGGCCGCCCTCATCGGCGCCGCGCTGAGCGATGGGCGGGTCGAGGTGCAGTTGCAGCCGATCGTCTCGCTGCCGCAGCGCCGGACCCGTGGCTATGAGGCGCTGCCGGGCCTGAGGCTCGACGAGAACACGCTGCTCATGCCGCATGAATTCCTCGAAGTCGTCGAGGAACGTGGTCTTGGGCAGACGCTCGATGCGCTGGTTCTCACGCGCGCATTGGCCATCGCCCGCCATCTCGCCTCCAAGGATGGCGACGTCTTCATCACCTGCAACTTCAGCGCCGCCACCTGGGGCTCCTCGCGGGCTCTGGCTGCTCTGACCCGCATTCTCGAACGTTATCGCGATCATATCGGACGCCTCGTCATCGAGATGCCGCAGGCGGTTTTCCGGGCGCTCGATCCTACCAGCCTCGGTCTGCTTGGCGCGATGTCGGCCAATGGCGTGCGCTTCGCGCTCGACCAGGTCGCGGATCTGCGCCTCGATCCGCGCTCGCTCTTCGATCGCGGCGTGCGTTTCGTGAAGATCAGAGCCGCGCTGCTCGAGGCCCATGCCGAGGGCCGCGTCACCAGCGATATCGCTGCCGGTGATCTCGCCGCGATGCTGACCCGCGCCTCGATCACGCTCGTCGCCGAGGCGGTCGAGGACAACCCGGCGGCTGCGGATATGATCGAGCTCGGCGTCGCCATGGGGCAGGGTAATGCCTTCTCGCCGCCGCGCCCGGTGAAGCCGGAGGTTTTCGCCGAGCGCGAGCCGGCCGCCTCGGCACGGCCCGAGCCCCCGGCATTACGGCCATCCGCCGAGGTGCTGGACTATCCGCAGCCTTCGGCGGCTTCTGCCGCCGAGCCTTCGCGGAAGCCTGAAAGGCTGCCGTTCCGCGCTGTGCTGCGCCGCGCCAGCGCCTGACCGCCCGCGCATTGCAGGGGTGCGGGTGCGGGGTTCTGCCGCGCGAAGCCCCTCCACGGCGTTTCTGCGCTTCTTCAAATCGCGAAAACGCCCTAGGCCGTCATCCTGTCGCATGTTCTTCACGCGACCCGGTGTCCACTTCGCTCGAAAACGCTCTAGGTCATGGCGCGCCCCGCCGGGCGCGATAACGATGATCTATCTTATTGGTAACGCATCGGATTTTTTCGAAAAGTGGATTCCACTTTTCGGTCCGATGCTATAGTGCAGGCCGTGCTGTTTGCCTGACCTGATCCGTGGGAGAAAGACTGTGCCGATGACGGGCTCCGAACCGGTCGCCGCCCTTGCGGGATTTTCACAGATCGCCGAGCGCTTCGATCTGTGCTTCTGCGATGTCTGGGGCGTCGTCCATAACGGCGTCGCCGCATTTCCGGGCGCCATCGAAGCCCTGGTGAAGATGCGCGAAGGTGGCGCCAGCGTCGTGCTCATCACGAACGCCCCCCGTCCGCGGGAGGTGATCGCTCGTCAGCTCGACGGTTTCGGCGTGCCCCGCGCCGCCTGGGACGCCATCGTCACCTCGGGCGATGTCTGCCGCGCGCTGATCGGCGCGCGCGCCGGCCAGCCGATGTTCCGGCTTGGGCCCGACCGCGACTTGCCGTTGATCGCCGGGCTCGATGCGCCCGAGACAGGGGCCGATGACGCTTCTTATGTGCTCTGCACCGGGCTCTTCGACGATGAGGCCGACACGCCGGCGACCTATGCGGATCTGCTGGCTGGATTTGCGGCGCGCGGGCTTGCGATGATCTGCGCCAATCCCGACCTCGTCGTCGAGCGCGGTGGCCAGATCGTGCCCTGCGCGGGGGCGGTCGCGCTCGCCTATGAGGAGATCGGCGGCAAGGTGATCTACGCCGGCAAGCCGCATCGCCCGATCTACGAGGAGGCGCTCAAGCTCGCCGAGGAGAAGCGCGGCGCTCCGGTGGCTCGTGATCGGATCTGCGCCATCGGCGATGCCATCCGCACCGACATTGCCGGCGCGGCCGAATTCGGGGCGGCCGGCATCATGGTGCTGGCCGGCATCCATGCGCAGGATCTGATGCAGGTTTCGTGGGAGGAGCGGCACGGCTGGTTCGGTCGGCAGACGCACCGGCCCGACTACGCCATTCCGCATCTGGTCTGGTGAGCGCCCTCAGGGCACTTTCGAGCGAAGTGGACACCGCTTCGCGTGAAGAACGTGCGGAACCCCTCTAGGCGGCGCAGACGGACTCGATCTTCGTCTTCAGCGTCTGGGCGTTGAACGGCTTGACGATGTAGTTGCTGACGCCGGCCTTCTTGGCGGCGATGACGTTTTCGGTCTTCGATTCGGCGGTGACGATGATGAAGGGGGTCTCCGACAGCCTCTCTTCCTCGCGCACGCGCTGCAGCAATTCGAAGCCGCTCATCGGCTCCATGTTCCAGTCGGAGATGACGAGGCCGTATCTCTTGTCGCGCATCTTCTCGATCGCCGCCGAGCCGTCGGCGGCGTCGTCGACATCCTCGAAGCCGAGCTGCTTCAGCAGATTGCGGATGATCCGGATCATCGTCT
>JARYGW010000076.1:0-17350 GCA_033792295.1 Allobosea sp. | reverse complement strand
CCGACATCATGGTCAAGGCCAACCCGGCCATGAACCGCGACACCGTGCTGACGCAGTGGACCGGCGCGATCAAGTCGATGCAGACGCCCTACACCGCCGAGCATGGCTACGGCTCGGCCGAGGACAAGCGCATCCAGCGCACCATCGACCTGGTCAAGAAGGCGCTGAAGCTCGATGCCACGCTGACGCCCGACGACCTCTTCGCGATCAAGGGCAAATAGACCGCCCCTTCAGCCTGCCGACCGCGTTCCGGAAGCCCTCCATGTCCACCTCCCTCGTCGTCGACAACCTATCGAAGACCTTCGGCTCGACCCTGGCGATCGACCAGGCCTCCTTCTCGGTTCCCGAGAACAGCTTCGTCTCGATCGTCGGGCCGAGCGGCTGCGGCAAGTCGACCTTGCTGCGCATCGCCGCCGGGCTGGTGCGCGCCAGCAGCGGCCGCATCGAGCTGCGTGGGCAGGAGGTCACCGGCCCGATCCGCGATGTCGGCATGGTCTTCCAGTCGCCGGTGCTGCTGCCCTGGCGAACCACTCTCGGCAACATCCTCTTCGTCGCCGAGATGGGCGGGCTGCGCGCCGCCGACTATGAGGGACGCGCCCGCGAGTTGATGGCGCTCGCCGGCCTTTCCGGCTTCGAGGACAGCCGCCCCTTCGAATTGTCGGGTGGCATGCAGCAGCGCGCAGCGATCTGCCGGGCGATGCTGCTCAAGCCCTCGCTGATCCTGATGGACGAGCCCTTCGGCGCGCTCGACGTCATCACCCGCGAGCGCATGGGTTTTGCCCTGCAGACGCTGTGGGAGGAGAGCCGCAACACCGTGCTCTTCGTCACCCACAGCATCACCGAGGCCGTCCTGCTCTCCGATATCGTCGTGGTGATGTCGCCGCGGCCGGGACGGATCCACGACATCGTCGAGATCGACCTGCCGCGCTCGCGCACCACCGCGGCCCTGCGCGATCCCCGCTTCGTCGCCTTCGCCGCCCGCGTGCGCGAGGGCATCGAAGCCGGCGAGACGGAGTACTGACGATGGCGGAGACCTCGCTCCTGGCACGCCTGCGTCCGCTGCTGTTCCTGGCCTCCCTGCTGCTGGCCTGGGAGGTCGGCGCCCCGCTCCTCGGCATCCCCGGCTATGTGCTGCCGCTGCCTTCCGCAATCGCCGCGCGCTTCGCCGAAACGGCCTCGCTCCAGCTGCACGGGCTGTTCATGACCGGGATGACGACGCTGATCGGGCTGGTCCTGGCGCTGGTCTTCGGCGTCCTGCTGGCGCTGGTCGTCGTCTATGTCCCGGTGCTGCGCTCGATCGTGATGCCGCTGCTCGCCGCCTTCAACTCGATCCCGAAGATCGCGGTGGCGCCGCTCTTCGTGATCTGGTTCGGCCTCGGCGTCGAATCCAAGATCATCCTCGCCTTCCTGCTCGCCCTGTTCCCGATCTTCGTGAACTCGCTGACCGGGCTCGGCGAGATCGAGGCCGACGTCATCGACCTCTCGACGCTGGCCGGCGGCACGCGCTGGCGCATCTTCACCAAGGTGCGCCTGATGAACGCCGTCCCCTACATCACCGACGCGCTCAAGGTCGCCTTCCCGCTGGCGCTGGTCGGCTCGATCGTCGGCGAGTTTATCGGCGGCAACAGCGGCATCGGCCATCTCATCCTGTTCGGCCAGTTCAACATGGATACCCCGCTCGTCTTCGCGGCGCTGGTCTCGATCACCGTCTTCACCACGCTCGGCATCGGGGCGGTCTCGCTGTTCGAGCGCACGGCCCTGACCTGGCGCCCCTCGCAACGCCGGCGCTGATGCGCCCGCCCCGACATCGCATCCAAGGACAATCCGATGAGAAACTACATTGCTCGCCTGAAGGAGAGAGGCGATCTCCTGGTCGTCGACAGAGAGGTCGATCCCTTCCACGAGCTCGCTGCCGTCACCCATGCCGCGCAGAAGCGCTGGGGCAAGCCGATCCTGTTCAACAAGGTCAAGGGCACCCGTTTCCCGGTCGTCACCAATGTCTACGGCACGCGCGAGCGGCTGGCCGAGATCATCGGCATCGACGCCGCCGATTTCTGCCGGCAGTGGAGCAATCTCGCCAATCTCGGCAGCAGCGCCAGCGGCCCCGCCTTCGTGCAGTCGCAGGATGAGGAGCTGATCGAGTGCAAGCTCTCCGAGCTGCCGCTGATCACCTATTCCGACCGTGACGCCGCGCCCTATTTCACCTCGGCGATGTTCATCGCCAAGGATCCCGAGACCGGCGTCGGCAACCTGTCCTATCACCGCTCGATGTTCGTCAGCGACCAGGAGCTGCGCTGCCGGCTGGCGCCGCGCCACCACCTGACCATCTATCACGAGAAGGCCGAGAAGATGGGCAAGCCGCTCGAGGCCGCCATGCTGATCGGCGCGCCCTCGACCTCGTTCCTGACCGCCGCCGCCCCCCTGCCCTATGACGTTGACGAGCTCGAGGTCGCTGCCCGCCTCAAGGGCAGCCCGATCGCGATGCGCAAATGCAAGCACATCGACCTCGAAGTGCCCGCCGATACCGAAATCGTCATCGAAGGCCGCTTCCTGCCGAACGAGCGTCGGCCCGAGGGGCCCTTCGGCGAATTCATGGGCTACTATGTTCCGGAAGGCCCGAACGCCGTGTTCGAGGTGCTGGGCGTCACCGTCCGCAAGGATGCCGTCTTCCACTCGATCCTGTGCGGCTCGGCCGAGGAGGTGCTGACGCTGGAGCTCTCGGTCTCCGCCAACATCTACCAGCGCCTCAGCGCCGCCCTGCCGGGCATCCTCGACGTCACCTGCCAGCCCTTCGTCAACCACGCCATCGTCAAGATGGACACCCAGTTCGAAGGCCATGCCCGCCAGGTCATGCTGGCGACGATCGGCGCCGAGCCGATCTGGGCCAAGATCATCACCGTCGTCGATCCCGACGTGAACATCTACGACATGGATGACGTGATGTGGGCGACGCTAACGCGCTGCCGGCCCGACAAGGACATGCTGATCATCCCGGAGACGCCGTCCTTCTATCGTGACGAGCAGAAGGACCATTGGGGCCGCCTGCTGATCGACGCAACCAAGCCGTTCCACCGCAAGCCGGAGTTCGAACGCAAGAAGATCCGCCTCGCTGACCAGATCGTCCTCTCCGACTGGTTCGACAACGCCTGAGCGCGGCGGAAACCTCATGATCGATCACGACTCGCCCGCGCGCATCATCGTCGGTATCAGCGGCGCCTCCGGCGCCGTCTACGGCGTGCGGGCGCTCGAATTGCTGGCGGCGGCGGGCCTCGAGACCCATCTCGTCGTCACCCGCTCGGCGCATCTGACGCTGTCGCAGGAGCTCGGCATGAGCCCCGCCGCGCTGGCCGAGAAAGCGAGCTTCGTGCACAACATCCAGGACATCGGCGCGACGATCTCCAGCGGCTCCTTCCGCACGCTCGGCATGCTGATCGCCCCCTGCTCGGTACGGACCATGTCGGAGATCGCGACCGGCGTGACCTCGACCCTGATCAGCCGGGCGGCCGATGTCGTGCTCAAGGAGCGCCGCAAGCTGGTGCTGATGGTCCGGGAGACCCCGCTGCATCTCGGCCATCTGCGGACGATGACTTGCCTCGCCGAGATGGGCGCGATCATCATGCCGCCGGTGCCAGCCTTCTACGCCTTGCCGGAGACGATCGCCGACATGGTCGACCACAGCGTCGGCCGCGCGCTCGACCTGTTCGGCGTCGATTGCGGCGCGGTCCGCCGCTGGGCCGGTATGGCGGCGGCCCGCAAAGCGGTTTCCGAATCCTGAGCACGCGAGCCCCGATCATGACACCATCCGCGCATCAACCCAGACGCCGCCCGGTGCATGGCGCGATGATCGGCGTCATCGTGCTCGATACCGGCTTCGACCGCCTGCCTGGTGACGTCGCCAACACCGGGACCTGGGATTTCCCGGTGCAGTTCCGCGTCGTGCGCGGCGTGACGCCGAAGGACGTGATCGAGGGCGATCCGCAGCAGGCGCTCGGCCCGTTCCGAGACGCCATAGACGACCTCGTTGCGATCGGCGCCGCCGGCATCACCACGAGCTGCGGCTTCCTCGCCGCGGTGCATCCGGAGCTGCGCCGTCATTCCCCGGTCCCGATCGCGACCTCCAGCCTGATGCAGATTCCGCTAGCGCTCAGCCTGCTGCCTGAGGATCGGACCGTCGGCGTGATCGTCTCGGACCGCAAGGCGCTGCAGGACCGGCATTTCCTCAATGTCGGCGCCCCGACCGGCCTGCCGCTCGGCGAATTGCCAGAGGGCGGCGTCATCCGCTCGCATATGCGCGAGAACCGGCCGCTCGCCGACCACGAAGCGCAGGAGCGCGAGGTGCTGGAGGTCGTTGAGAGCATGCTCGCCGAAACCCCGGCGATCGGCGCCATCGTCAGCGAATGCGCCAACCTGCCGCCGCACTCGGCGGCGATCCAGCGCGCCTTCGGCCTGCCGGTCTTCGACATCGTCACTCTGGTCGACTGGCTGCATTCGGCGATCCGGCCGCGGGACTATGGCGGCGATCCGAGGCCGCTCAGATGACTTACGACCTCGTCGTGGTCGGCGGCGGCCTCATCGGCGCCGCTATCGCCTGGGGCGCGAGCCGGACCGGCGCGAGCGTCGCGCTGCTCGACGAAGGCGATGTCGCGTACCGGGCCTCGCGCGGCAATTTCGGCCTGATCTGGCTGCAGGGCAAAGGCGTCGGCAAACCGGCCTATATGCACTGGTCGCTGCGGGCCGGCCGCCTCTGGAAAGACCTCACCGAGGAGCTCCACGCCGCGACCGGCCTCGATACCGGCTGGCGGCAGACCGGCGGCCTGCACTTCTGCTTTTCTGAAGCCGAGCTCGACAAACGCCGCGACGTCCTCGCCCGAACCCGTGCCGATGGCGGCGAGATCACCATGAAGTTCCTCGACCGCGCGGGCCTGCGCGACCTCGTGCCGGGGATCGGCCCGCAGGTCGTCGGAGCCTCGTTCTCACCGGAGGATTCGCATGTCAGCCCGCTCTATCTGCTGCGCGCCTTGCAGCAGGCCCTGCAGGATGGCGGCGGCAGCTACCAGCCAGGCACCACCGTCGCCGAGATCCGGCCCGAAGCCGGCGGCTTTGCAGTGGCGACGCCGTCCGGGCCCGTCCATGGCCGCCGCATCGTCCTCGCCGCCGGCCTCGGCTCCGCCCGGCTCGCGCCGCAGCTCGGCCTGTCCATGCCGGTCGAGCCCGAGCGCGGCCAGATCGTGGTGACCGAGCGCGTGCGTCCCTGCTTCCCCTATGCCGCCAACTGCCTCCGCCAGACCGCCGAGGGCTCCTTCCTGTTCGGCAGCAGCCATGAGGAGGTCGGCTTCGACGACGGCACGCAGGTTACGACCGCCGCCGATCTCTGCGCTACGGCGCTGCGCGTCCTGCCCGGTCTGGAGGCGGTCGGGGTGGTGCGCTTCTGGGGATCGCTGCGGGTGATGACGCCGGACGGCCTGCCGATCTACGAGGAATCCAGCCGCTATCCCGGCGCCTTCGCCGCGACCTGCCATAGCGGCGTGACGCTAGCCAGCGTGCATGCCTTCGACATCGGCCCCGCTGTCGCCGCCGGCATCCTCCCTGCGGCAGTCGCCAGTTTCGGAAGCGGACGGTTCGATGTTCAGGCGCATTGAGCCCGGCACACCCGAGCAGAGTCCCACGGTGAGCTTCGAGGGGCGGCAGATCGCCTTTCGACCCGGTGACAGCCTGGCCGCAGCGCTGCTCGCCGCCGGTATCAGCGCACTGCGCCAAAGCCCGGTCGACGCCTCGCCGCGCGCACCCTACTGCATGATGGGCGTCTGCTTCGAATGCCTGGTCGAGATCGACGGCCGCCAGAACCAGCAGGCCTGCCTGACGCCCGCGCAGGACGGCATGGTGGTGCACCGGCAGACCGGCGCGAGGCAACTGCCATGAGCCGGGACTGGGATGCGATCGTGATCGGCGCCGGCCCCGCCGGCATGGCGGCGGCCGCGACCCTGGCCGAAGGTGGGGCGCGAACCCTGCTGCTCGACGAGCAGGCCGAGCCCGGCGGCCAGATCTACCGCGCCATCGAGCGCAACCGCGGCAATGCCCGGCTCTCGGGAATCCTCGGCCCCGACTATCTGTACGGCACGACGCTGACCGAACGCTTGCGTGCCTCCGGCGCCCATCTGCGCTTTTCAAGCACGGTCTGGCGGGTCGAGCCGGGGGCCGCGGTCTGGTCGCGGACCAACGGCACGGTCGCGCTCGACCGAGCGAAGGCGCTGGTGATCGCGACCGGCGCGATGGAGCGACCCGTGCCATTGGCGGGCTGGACCTTGCCGGGCGTAATGACGGTCGGCGCCCTGCAGGTCCTGCTGAAGACGGGCGGCCTCGTGCCGAGCGGAAAGCTCGTCCTCGCCGGTACCGGACCGCTCTTCTATCTCTTCGCGCGGCAATGCCTCGATGCCGGCGTCGAGCACCTGACCCTGCTCGATACCGCCCGATCCGGGAACATCCCCGCCGCGCTACTGCATCTGCCGCGCGCTTTCACCGGCCAGGGCTGGCGCTATCTCGCCAAGGGCGCCGGCCTGCTCGCCTCCCTGAGGGTCGGGCGGGTGAAACTCCTGCGCGGCGTCAGCGGGATCACGATCGAAGGGGAGGACCGCGCCACCGCGATTCGCTTCCGCGTCGGCAAGACCCCGCACAGGCTCACCTGCGATCTGGTCGGCCTGCATGAGGGTGTGATCCCGCAGCAGCAGATTCCGCGCTCGCTCGGCTGCCCCTTCGATTGGAACGACGCCCAGTCTTGCTTCCAGCCGCGCCGCGATGCCTGGGGCGCCAGCACGCTGCCCGGCATCTTCATCGCGGGCGATGCCGGCGGCATCATCGGGGCGCAAGCCAGCCGCCATGAGGGCGACGCCACCGCCCTCGCGGTCCTGGCGGAACTCGGCCGGATCACCCCGACCGAGCGGGACGCCCGACTGCGCAGTGTCCGACACGCGCGCGATGCCCATCTTTCGGCCCGGCCGTTCCTCGACCGCCTGTACCGGCCGGGCCCGGATCTCGTCACGCCGCCGGACCCGGTCACAATTTGCCGCTGCGAGGCGGTCTGCGCCGGCTCGCTGCGTCAAGCGGTCGAGCGCGGGGCGCTCGGCCCCAGCCAGGCGAAAGTCTTCCTGCGCGTCGGCATGGGGCCGTGCCAGGGACGGCTCTGCGGGCCGAGCGTGACCGGGCTGATCGCGCGGGAGACCGGTCGGAGCGAGGCCGAGATCGGCTATTATCGCATCCGCGACCCGATCAAGCCCGTTACCGTCGGAGAACTGGCGAGTGCCTCGCGACGCGGAGCCCCAAGATGAGCGAGCTGGACCTCGACGGCCCGCTCTGGCGTTTCGCGCTGGAATTCTACGCATTGCCCAGCGTCGCCGAGGCCTGCCTGACCTTGCAGGACGAGGCGCAGGTCGATGTGATCCAGCTGCTGGCCGCGATCTATGCCGTATTGATCCTGGAACAGCCGCTCTCGGCTGAGGATGTCGCGGAGCTCGGCCGGCAGACGACCGAGTGGCGGGCCGCGACCGTCCTACCGCTGCGCGAGATCCGCCGTGTCCTCAAGCCGCCTAGGGACGGCTTTCCGGAAGAGCGGCGACGGCTGCGGGAGAAGGTCAAGGCCGCCGAATTGCTCGCCGAGCAAATCCAGCTCGCAATGGCCGAGCAATGGCTCGACGGACGCGTGGCAAAACTGGGGCCTCCGGCACCGGAGGTGTTCGCGCTGTTCCTAAAGGACGATACCGCTGGACAGCCGAGAAACGAACGAGCAATCAGCACTGCGGTCTCCGCGTTGGGAATCGCGATGGACGTCATCATTCGAAATCGCAGCAATGCCGAGCCCCTCGACGGCCAGTAACATTCTTGCAGCGAGCCCGGTTGATTTCTCGGGCACGCCGCAGAATTGGACGGATTCTGCAGCGACGTGAACGGGCCTCTAGCCGCGCCATCTGCTCGTCCGTCAGCCAGTACAGGTCGCTCATGCTCAGCCTCCTTGCGGAGCCTGAAGCAGATCGCGCCTCTCATAGTAATGAGTCCTGACCCTACGCCTTCAGCCGCGCTGTGAAGGCCGAGAAGAACTGATCGGCGAGTTTGCGCGAGGTGGCCTGCACGAGGCGGCCGCCGAGCGCGGCGAGCTTGCCCCCGATTTCGGCCTTGGCATCGTAGCTGAGCACCGTCTCGCCGCCCTCCTCGACCAGCGAGATCTGTGATCCGCCCTTGGCGAAGCCTGCAATGCCGCCATTGCCCTGGCCGACGATACGGCAGCCATTCGGCGCTTCGATGTCCTGCAGCTCGACCGTGCCGGCAAAGGTCGCCGAGACGGGGCCGACCTTGAGCTGCACCTTGGCGGCGAAGCTGGTGGGCGAGGTCTGCTCCAATTCCTTGCAGCCGGGAATGCAGGCCTTCAGCGTCTCGACGTCGAACAAGGCCGCCCAGACCTTCTCGCGCGGGGCCGCAATGCGATGCTCGCCGGTGATGTCCATGATTACCTCCGGAGCGCGCCGTCAGACGGCGCAGTAGCGTTCTTGAACGGCCTTGTCGGCCAGCAGTGCGGCTGCTGTGCTGCGGTGGACGACCTCGCCCTGGTCGATGATCACGGCGCGATCGGCGAGCTTCAGCGCCCATTCCACGTTCTGCTCGACCAGGAGCAGCGTGACGCCTTGATCGCGCAGGCGCCGGAACAGCACGCCCATCTCCTCGACCAGCACGGGCATGATGCCCTCCGAGGGCTCGTCGAGCAGGATCATCTTCGGCTTGGCGATCATGGCCCGCGCGATGGCAAGCATCTGCTGCTCGCCGCCGGACATGGTGACCCCCTGCTGGTCGAGGCGCTCCTTGAGGCGCGGAAAGCTCTCCGCGATCTCGTCGATCGCCCGACGCTCGTCGATGGAACCGTCGGTCGCGACGAGGCCGAGCTGGAGATTCTCCCGGACGGTGAGGCCGGGCACGATCCGCCGCTCCTCGGGCACATAGGCAAGGCCAAGCCGGAAGCGCGCATGGGCCGGCATCGGCAGCAATTCGGCCCCGGCGAAGCGCACCGAGCCGGAAGTGCGCGGCATCAGCCCCATCACCGAGCGGATCGTCGAGGTCTTGCCGGCCCCGTTGCGGCCGACGAGGGCGACGATCTCGCCCGGCTCGACCGCCAGCGAGATGCCGTGCAGGACATGGCTCGCGCCGTACCATGCGTTCAGGCCCTCGACCTCAAGCATAGCCATGGTTCTGCCCCAGATAGACGCGGCGGACCTCGGGGTCCGTCTGGATGTGCTGCGGGCTACCATCGGCGATCAGGCGGCCGTGATGCAGCACGAGGATGCGGTCGGAGAGGCCGAGGATCATCTTCATCTTGTGCTCGACCAGCAGGATCGTGCGCCCGGCCGCTAGCCGCTCCAGCAGGGCCACCATGTCCTTGGTCTCCTCCGGCCCCATGCCTGCGGTCGGCTCGTCCAGCAGCAGCAGCTCGGGATCGGCGACCAGCGCGATCGCGATCTCCAGCGCCCGCTGCTGGCCATGGGCGAGGAACTTCGCCGTCGCGACACGCCGCGAGGTCAACCCGACAGCGGCCAGCGCGGCATCGGCCTTCTCGTCGAGCTCGGTCATCGAGGCCCGGTTCCGCCAGATGTCGTAGCGCGAGCGGAAGGCCTGGGCGGCCACGCGCACATTCTCGTGGACGGAGAGCTCGGGGAAGATGTTGGTGATCTGGTAGGAGCGCGCGATTCCCAGATGCGCGAAACGGTGCTGCGGCGTTCCGGTGATGTCGCTGCCTTTGAAGCGGATCGAGCCACTCGAGGGTGCCAGCACGCCGGAGAGCACGTTGAAGAAGGTGCTCTTGCCGGCCCCGTTCGGCCCGATGATCGCCGTGACCTTGTTCGGCTCGAAGGAAGCGGTAACGCCCTCCAGCGCGACGAAGCCGCCGAAGCGCCGGCCGATATTCTCGACCGCGAGCAGGGGAACGCTCATCGACCTGCCCTCCAGGCAAGCGCCGTGCCCCAGATGCCCTTCGGCAGGAACAGCACGAACAGGATGAAGACGCTGCCGACGACGATCTGCCAGTGCGAGGTCCAGAGCGAGACCACGTCCTCCATCAGCAGGAAGGCAAGTGCTCCGACGAAGGGGCCGAAGAAGCTGCCGGCGCCACCGAGCAGGGTCATCATCACGATCATGCCGGAGGTCTGGTAGTGCAGGATGTCCAGCGGCACGATCGCCAGATGCAGGGCCGAGAACGTCCCGGCCAGCGCGCAGATCAACCCGGACAGGGTGAAGGCGATCAGCTTGCTGCGCTCGACGTCGTAACCGCAGGCCCGCGCCCGGGTCTCGTTCTCGCGGATCGCCTCGATCACCGCGCCGAAGGGCGAGTTCAGGATGCGGGAGACCAGCCACAGGGCCGCCGCGGCGAAGACCATGAGCACGTAGTATTTCTTCAGCGGGTCGAGGAAGTCGACCGTCCAGCCGAAGAGGTCGATCCTGGCGATGGTGAAGCCGCGCAGCCCGTTCTCGCCACCGGTCAATGAGGAGGCCTGCAGCGCGACGTAGTAGACGAGTTGCGACAGGGCGAGCGTCACCATCGAGAAATAGATGCCGCGGGTCCGGATCGAGAGCAGGCCGATGACGAAGGCGAGCGCGCTGCCGGCGACGACACCCAGCGCGACAGCCGCGTACCAGGGCAGGCCGAACTTGCCGATCGCGATTCCCGTGACATAAGCGCCGGCCCCGAAGAAGGCGGCATGGCCGAAGGAAAGCAGCCCGGTGTAGCCGAACAGCAGATTGTAGCCCACCGCGACGAGCCCATAGATCAGCACATTGACGGCGAGCGCTTGGGAAGGAAGCACCCAGGGCAGCAGGCACAGGGTGAGGATCGAGAGGGGAACGCGCCAGGCCGTCAGCCTTGCGCGCCAGCCCCTGTGGCCGGCCGGGCCGGCCATGACGGCGGCGACGGAGGAGTCGGAAGCGGTCATCGTCATCTCCTCAGCCACGCACCGGCTTGCCGAACAGGCCATGCGGCCTCACCAGCAGCACCAGCGCCATCAGCGCGAACATCACGATCGTCGCCATCTCCGGGGCGAACAGGGCCGTCATGCTGATCGCGACGCCGACGAGCAGCCCCGCGACCACGGCCCCGACGAGCGAGCCCATGCCTCCGATGACCGTGACGACGAAGGCCTCCGCCAGCACGAGCGAGCCCATCTCCGGATTGACGTTGCGCATCGGCGCGGCGAGCACGCCGCCCAGCGCGGTCAACCCGATGCCGAGCCCGAAGACCAGGAGCCACACCTTCGAGATGTCGATACCGAGCACGCGCATCATCTGCGGATCCCTGGCGCCCGCGCGCACGATCAGCCCGAACTTCGTCTTCTCCAGTCCGAGCCAGAGCAGCACGAGGATGACGGCGACGACCGCGACGACGAAGAGCCGGTAGACCGGGAAGAAGCCGATGCCGAGATCGGCGACCCCGGCCAGTTCCGGCGGGGTCTGGAACGGGATCCCGTCGCTGCCGAAGACGATCCGGACGGCCTCGACCAGCACATAGCCAAGCCCGAAGGTCAGCAGCAGCGGGTCGTCGACGGAGCGCTTGTAGAGCGGGCGGATCAGAAACCGCTCGATCAGCATCCCGAAGGCGCCGATGGCGATAGGAGCGATCAGCAGCCCCCACCAGAAGCTGCCCGTCAGCGACGCAACCCAGAGCCCGGCATAGGCCCCGATCATGAACAGCGCACCATGGGCGAAATTCACCACGCCCAGCATGCCGAAGATGATCGTCAGGCCAAGCGCGACCATGATCAGGATCGCCCCGAGCGCGACGCCCGAGAAGAGCTGCATCGCGATGAGTTCAGCGTCCATCACGGACCCTCCATGACGCCTGTGTCGTCGGCGCTCAGGCCGGGAAGCCGAGCTCGGAGCAGCTCCGCAGGATCGTTTCCGACGCGGGTTCCGTGGCGAGCACCTTGAAGAGATCGGCCTCGTTCTTCATCTCGGCCTTCTTTTTCGACTCGAGCACCAGCACCGACTGCACCGCCTGGTGGTCACATTTGCGGTAGTGCTGCGCGCCCTTGGCGATGTCGTATTGCAACTCTTCGAGCGCCGCGATCACCTTGTCGGTGTCCGTCCCGCCGGCCTTATCCATGGCAAGCAGCAGCGAATACACGCCGCTGAAGCCATAGGCCCCGTAGTCGGTCGGATAGGCGCCGCCATTGGCGGCCTTGAAGGCATCGTTGAAGCTCTTCGCCGTGGGAATCGTATCCTCGAGACCCCAGTAGTAGTTGGCGCCGCCGATCACGCCCTCGAAGGCCTCGGGGCCGATGGCGAGCCGCTGGTTGTGCAGCAGCACCGGCACCACGATCTTCGACTGGCGGTTCATGCCGAAATCGACCGCCTGCTTGACCGAGTTCGCCTGGTCGCGGCCAAAATTGCAGATGCAGAGGATGTCGGGGCGCATCGAGCGCAGCCGCGGCATGAAGGTCGAATAGTCGGCCGCGCCGAAGGGGTGCAGGATCTCGCCGACGCTGGTCGCGCCGATAGCCTGCTGCGCCCGCTTGAAGCCGCGGAGCATTTCGTGGCCGTAGGCATAGTCGGCGACGAGATAGGCGACCTTGGAGTCCTTCTTGAAGGTGTGCTTGGCCACCGCCGCAGTCGTCATGTGGGGGTTCAGCGCCTCGTGGAAGGTGAAGCGGCTGAAATCCTTGATCTCGTTGATGGTGTCCGACTGGCTGATCGAGACGTAGATGACGCCCCGCGCCCGCGTGACCTCGTTGACCGCGAGCTGGACGGCGCTGGAAAGCGCGCCGACGATGGCGTGGACCTTGTCCTTCTCGATCAGTTCCAGCGTGCGCGTCGCCGCCTCGCCCGCATTGAGCTTGTCGTCGCGCACGAGCAGCTCGACCTTGCGGCCGGCGATGCCGCCCTTGTCGTTGATCAGCTTGACCGCGAGCTCCGCGCTCTTGACCTGGTCCTTGGCCTCGGCGGCGAAGGGGCCGGTCAGCGGCGTCGGGAAGCCGATGCGGATGGTTTCCCCCTGCGCGCGCAGGATGCCCGGCATGGCGAGCGTCGCGCCGCCGGCGGCGAGGCCCGCCAGCGTGGCGCGGCGCGTGAATGAGGGCAGGCCCTTGCTCTTGTTTGTCATGATCATCTCCTCCGCGGTCCTTGTTCTTGTCGTTGTTCAGAGCGTTCCGAGCGCCCTTAGCAGGCGCGTCGGCGTCATCGGGATTTGCGCGATACTGGCGCCGAAGGGCGCCATTGCGTCGTTGACGGCGTTGAGCGCGGCGGCGGACGCCGCGGCGGTGCCGGCTTCGCCGCAGCCCTTGGCGCCCAGCGCGGTATCGGCCGTCGGCGTCTCGATATGGGCGATGGCGATATCCGGCATCTCGCAGGCCATCGGCACGAGGTAGTCGGCCAGCGAGCCGTTGGTGAGCTGGCCGTTCTCGTCGTAGCGGCATTCCTCGAAGAAGGCTGCGCCCAGCCCCTGCACCACGCCACCGCGGACCTGCTCGTCGACCAGCAGCGGGTTGATGATGCGCCCGCAATCCTCGACGACCCAGTGCTTGAGGATCTTCACGAAGCCGGTCTCGATGTCGAGTTCGACATGGCAGCCCTGCACGCCGTTGGTAAAGGCGAAGGGGTAGCCCTGCGGCGCGTAATGATGCGCGACAGTGAGCTGGGCACTCGCATCCTTCGGCAGCGTGTCGGAGCGGAAATAGGCGATGCGTGCGATCTCCGCGAGGCCGATGCGTTCGATGCCGCTCAACCGGTCGACGACGAGGCCGCCGCGCATGTCGAGATTTCCGGGCCTGGCCTGCAGGATCGTCGCAGCCAGGGACAGGACGTTGCCGCGCAGCTTGCGGGCCGCCTGCAACGCGGTCTCGCCGCCGATCCCGGCGCCACGGCAGGCCCAGGTCGCACCGCCATGGGGCGTGCTCTCGGTGTCGCCGGTGATGACGCGGACCTGCTCACGCGCAATGCCAAGCTGATCGGCCACGATCTGGCCGATGATCGTCTCGGTGCCCTGCCCCTGCTCGGTCAACGAGATCTGGCAGCGGACCTCTCCGGACGGAGTCACCGCCAGAACGGCTCCATCCTGCGCCGAGATGCGCGCACCGCCGATACCGTAAAAGGCCGGGCTCGGATTGGAGATCTCGACGAAGCTCGCGATGCCGATGCCGCGATAGATGCCGCGCTGGCGCAGCGCCGCCTGCTCCGCCCGCAGCGCATCGTAGCCCATCAGCGTCTTGAGCCTGGCGAGGCTCTTCCGGTGCGACAGCGCCTCGAACTGGTATCCGGTCGGCGAGGCGCAGGGATAGGCGTCGTCCGGGATCAGGTTCCTTTCGCGCAGGTCGACCGGGTCGAAGCCGGCCCTGGCGGCGGCCATGTCAACGAGCCGCTCGGTGACGGCACAGGCGATCGGATGGCCGACGGCGCGATACTGGCTGGTCTGGACCTTGTTCTGGAAGACGACCGAAAGCTCGGCACGGTAGCTGTCGAACCGATAGGGTGCACCCATCAGCCGGATGACCTGGTTGCCTTCGACCGCGCTGGTGCGCGGGTAGGTCGAGAACGCCCCGATCCCCGTGACGTCGTCGACGTCCATCGCCAGGATCGTGCCTTCGGCATCCAACGCCATGCGGGCGCGCACGCGGTGGTCGCGGGCATGGATGTCGGAAACGAAGGACTCGATCCGGTCCGCCACGAACTTGACCGGCCGCCCGCAGAGCATGCTCAGGCCCACGACCGCCATGTCCTCGTGATAGACATGCAGCTTCATGCCGAAGGAGCCGCCGATATCGGGGGCCACGACGCGCACGCTCGCTTCCGGGATACCGTAGTGGCGCGAATAGAGGTCCTGGAACTGATAGGGCGTCTGCGTCGCGTGATGGACCGTGAGCTTGCCCTCGCTCGCATCCCAGTCGGCGAGGATCGCGCGCGGCTCCAGCGTCACCGCCGTATGCCGGCCGAAATGGAACTCCTCCCCGACGACATGGGCGGCCCCCGCGAAGATCTCGTCGATGCCGCCGGTATCGAGCCGGCTGCCGAAGCAGAGATTGTCAGAGACGGCGATGGCGGCCCGGTCAGCATCCGGCTCCCGCGCGGCGTCCACGTCGACGACCGGCGGCAGCTCCTCGAACTCCACCGTGATCGCTTCGGCCGCATCCTCCGCCTGAGCGCGCGTGTCGGCGACCACCGCCACGACCGCATGGCCGGCCCACAGCACCTCCTCGAGCGGCAGGGGCAATTGCTGGGTCGATTTCATGCCCTTGAAGTGATCGAGCGTGCCGCTCCAAGGCTTGCACAACTTCGCCAGATCGGCCCCCGTCGCGATGAGCCTCACGCCAGGCATCGCGCGCGCCTCCGCGACATCGATCGAGACGATGCGGGCATGGGCATAGGGGCTGCGCAGGAAGGCAGCGTGCAACATTCGCGGCAGCACGAGGTCGGTGACGTAGCGGCCCCGTCCCGCCAGCAGGCGCTTGGCGTTGGGGCGCGAGACCGAGCGGCCGATATAGGAGTTCGGACGGTCGAGGGTGCCGAGCGGCGCGTTCATGCCGGCTCCTCCAGGAAGGCGGCGGCTACCTCGCCTGCGGCGCGGCGGCGCGCGACGGCCTCGATCGCATCGACGATCGCCTCGTAACCGGTGCAGCGGCAGTAGTTGCCGGAGAGGGCGTCGCGGATCTCCTCCCGGCTCGGCATTGCCTTGTGCGTCAACAGCCCATGCGCAGTGAGCAACATGCCGGGCGTGCAGAAGCCGCATTGCAGCGCGTTGCGCTCGTGAAAGGCGCGCTGGAGATCGGCTATCGCGGCGCTTTCGCTCAATCCTTCCACCGTCTCGACGGCAGCGCCGCCGGCCTGCACCGCAAAGGTCAGGCAGCCATGAACCGGCACGCCGTCCAGCATGACCAGGCAGGCGCCGCAGACGCCCATCTCGCAGCCGACATGGGTGCCGGTCAGGCCGAGATCGCGGCGCAGGAAATCGGCCAGCGTCTCGCGCGGCTCGGCCAGCCGCGTCAGGGTCTCGCCATTGATCGTGAGGGTTACGGGAACGGCCGCTGTCATGATGCCTCCGCGATCCGACCGAGCAGACGCCCGAGCAGGACGCGCGCCAGATGCAGGCGCATCGCCGCCGGCACCTGCTCGTCGTCCTGCGGATCGAGGTCGTCGGCGAGCGCCGCCTGTGCCCGGCGGATAGCCTCCCCGTCGAGTGCGCCTCCGGCGAGCACGGCTTCCGCCGCCCTGGCCCGCATGGGAACGGGGCCGACCGAAAGGAAGGCGATGCGGGCTTCCTCTACGAGCGTCCCTTCCAGGGCGAGCATCGCGCCGCAACCGACGATGGCATAGTCACCGCGCCGGCGCGCCAGCTCGTCGAAGGCGCAGCGATGCTTCGGATGCGCGGCGGGAATATGGAACGCGACCAGCAATTCGCCGGGCTCGATCGCCGTCTGATAGAGATCCTGGAAGAACGCCGACGCCGGAACGCGGCGCGTGCCTTCCGGACCGGCGATCTCCATTTCGGCATCCATGGCCAGCATCATCGCCGGGAATTCGGAAGCGGGATCCGCCAGGGCGACGCTGCCGCCGAGCGTGCCGCGGTTGCGGATCGCCGGATGCGCGACATGGGGAGCGGCGAGCGCCAGCAGCGGCGCGCATCTGGCGATCAGCGGATCGTCATGCGCCTCGACATGCCGGGTCAACGCGCCCAGCCGCAAGCTGCCATCCTCCAGCGAGATGCCGCGCAGTTCGGGTATGTGGGCGATGTCGATCAGACGCTCCGGCGCCTGCAGGCGCAGGGCCAGCGCCGGCACGAGGCTCTGCCCGCCGGCAATGTAGCTGGCATCGCCGCCGTCCGCGGCGAAGGCCGCGAGCGCCTCCGCAATCGTGGCGGGGCGCAAATAGCTGAAGGCTCGGGCTTTCAAGGCTCCGAACTCCGTTGTGCGTTTCCAAGCCAGATTTGTGACCATCTGGTCTCAAAATGAATGCACGTGCCCCGGAGGGCGTCAAGAAGAAATGACCATTTGGTTACAAATTTCCCTTGGGCGGCCAATACGTTATATTCAATTGGATATAACGATAGAGATATTCCGAGCGTAAGGGGCGCGGATCGGACGGAGCTAAGCTTCGGGCAGGACTGGCAAAGTACGCAGCTCGGCAGAGACGGGCTGCGACTAACCGCCGTCGCGGGGATATCTGGAATCGCGCTGGCCAAGATGACCAGATGGTCGCAAATTCGGGCGACCGAGTCGGCACGGCCCGGTCTGAAACTGGAGCGCGGTAGCACGCATGACCACATCCGGAGCTGGCGAGACCCGGCCGCGGCGGCGCAACATGCGTGCGACGGACAGGGAGCAGGCGATCCTGAGCGAGG
>JARYGW010000075.1:0-17483 GCA_033792295.1 Allobosea sp. | reverse complement strand
CGGGAAGATCCCGCCCGCACGGCCGGGCTGCGCGCCATCATCGAGCGCCATGGGTTGCGCGTGCTGGCGGGCGATCTCGCCAGCAGCGACATCAACCTGGCGAGCACCTCCACCGACGTCGTGCGCTTCGCCGTCGATGCCTATCGGCGGCTGATTGCACGCTGCGCCGAGCTTGGCGCCGTCGATGTCTGCGTCGGTTCCGGCCGCCGCCATGCGTTGCTCGCCAAGGCCAATGACCGGCTGGTGGAGAGCTTTCGCCCTGCCTTCCGCGAGATCGTCGAAGAGGCGCGGCGCCGCGGCCTCGGCGTCGGCCTCGAAAATCATCCCCAGGGGCTGCTCGCCGACGCTCCGACCATACGCCGCTTCCTCGACGAGGAGGGCTACACGGATGTCAGCGTGATCTACGATGTGGCGAATGCCGTCGCCATCGGTGAGGATCCGGTCGAGGGGCTCGCGGCGCTTCAGTCGCGGATCAGCGTCGTCCATCTGTCGGATAGTCCGCTCGGACAATGGCGCCATGATCCCATCGGCAGCGGCGAGATCGACTTTGCCGCGATCGGGCGGGAGCTGAAACGCCAATCCTATGACGGGCCGGTCGTTCTCGAAATCCTCTCCGATACGCCGCTGGAGCATCTGCTCGACGGCATCCGCCGCCTCACGCAGGCTGGCTGGGCTTTCGAGGACAGCCCCCGCATCTGAAGCGCCACCCTCTCAGGGGCGGGATGCGTCGCCGGCATCGGAAAAGGCCTGCCAGCCGCCATCCACGCTGAGGATCGCGCCGGTGACATAGGAGGCGGCCGGCGAGCACAGGAACCAGCCCGCCTCCGCAATCTCCTCCGGTTCGGCGAGGCGGCCCATCGGGATGCGTCGTTCCAGCTTCCCCCGGTCAATTCGGCCGGCAGCCTCGAGCGTCTTCACCAGCGCCGTCCCGACATAACCCGGCGCCAGAGCGTTGACGCGGATGCCGATGCCCGCCCATTCGCAGGCGAGGTTCTTGGTCATCTGCGCGATCCCGGCCTTGGCGGCGCCATAGGCATTGCGGCGAGGCAGGCCGCCGAGCCCGGCGATCGAGCTGATGTTGAGGATCGCGCCGCCGCTCCCCGTCATGTGTCTGGCCACTTCGCGCGACATCAGGAAAGTGCCGTTGAGATGCACTTTCAGCACGCGTTCGAAATGACCGATATCCTGCTCCAGCGTCGGCAGATGCGTGTCGCCGATCCCGGCATTGTTGACGAGGATGTCGATGCCGCCCAGCGCCGCCGCGGCTGCGGTCACGGCGGCGGCGGCCGAAGCTTCCTCGGCGACATCGCAGGCGAGGCCGATGTGCCCGTCTCCGAGCTCGGCAGCGCGCATCGCGGCGCGGTCCCCATCGATATCGGCGATGGCTATGCGGCAGCCTGCCGCGGCGAAGCGCCGGGCCAGTGCCCAGCCGATCCCGTCGGCCGCTCCCGTGATGATCGCTTTCCGCTGCTTGGTCATGGCTGGGCCTCCCTGTTTCAGCCGGCCGAACCGGTACCGGGTGCGTAGCCGGGCCGAGGGATCAGGCTCATCAGGCCGCGCGTGAAGCCGCCATCGACGGTGATCTCCTCCCCGGTGACGTAGCGGGCCTGTTCGCTCGCCAGGAAGGCGACGGCGTCGGCGATGTCGTCCGGCTGGCCGATCCGCCCCAGCGGAACGGCCTGCTCGCGCCGGCGCTTCAACTCGGGATCGTCATAGAAGCTTCGGCTCATCGGCGTCAGCACGAGGCCGGGGCTGACGACATTGCTGCGGATGCCCTGTGGCCCCCATTCCAGCGCGATCTGTCGCGACAGCATCACGATACCGGCCTTGCTGACGCTATAGGCGCCGCTGAAACCCTGCGCATGCGTCGCCGCGATCGAGGCGATGTGGACCATCGCTCCGCCGCCATGGGCGCGCATCTGCCGTGCGTAGCTTTGTGCGCAGAGAAAATAGCCGGTGAGGTTGACCGACAGCACCGCGTTCCACTCTTCGAGCGTCAAGGCATCGAGCGCGCCGGGGCGTAGCAGTGCTGCGTTGTTGACGAGGACGCGACAGGGGCCGAGCCGCGCAGCGCTCTCTTCCGCCGCGCGCCCGACGCTCGCCGGATCGGAAACGTCGCAGGCAAAGGCGGCCCCATCCGCTCCGGCACCTCGGACCTTTTCGAGGCTCTCCTCGGCCGCAGCCGCCGAACGGTCGAGCAGTGCTATCCGCCCGCCGGCTCTGGCCAGGGCCAGGGCAATCGCGCCGCCGAGGCCGCCCCCCGCGCCGGTCACCACGCAAACAGCACCGTCCAGGTCGAAGGCGCTGGTCTTGTCGTTGCTCATCGTTCCGTCTTTCAAGGTTCTCGGCCGGCGAGGTGACAACCGGCTAGATAGCCGAACGTCATGATTGGTCCGAGCGTGATGCCGGCGCCTGGATAGCTGCCGCCCATCATACTCGCCCGATCGTTGCCCACCGCGTAGAGCCCTTCGACCGGCTGGCCGCTTGCCGCCAGAACGCGGCCGACCATGTCGGTCGTCAGCCCATCGAAGGTTCCGAGATCGCCCATGACGATCCTCAGCGCATAGAACGGGCCTTGCCGGATCGGCGCGACATTCGGGTTCGGCTTGTGGTCGGGATCGCCGAGGAAGCGATTGAAGGCGCTGCGCCCACGGCCGAAGGCGGGGTCCATGCCTTGTTCGGCGCCCTTGTTGAATTGGGCGACCGTCGCCGTCAGCCCTTCCGGATCGAGCCCCGCCGCCTTCGCCAGCGCCGGCAAGGTGTCGCCGCGCTTGAGGTAGCCGTTGCGGACATAGAGGCTGGTGGGGACGGGAGCGGGCTTGGCGAAGCCGAGGCCGTATTTGCGGATCGTGGCGTGGTCGCAGACCAGCCAGGCTTCGGTGGCGCCTGCATCCGCATTGTCCGCGATCATGGCGGCGCCGACGTCGTGATAGGACTCCGACTCGTTGGTGAAGCGCCGGCCGGCGCGGTTCACTGCGATGACGCCGGGCTTGTAGCGATCGACAAGATGAGGAAACACGCCCGTGCGGCCGCCGCCGAGCGGGACCTCGGAGACAGGCATCCAGGCTGCGGCGTTGGGGTACCGCAGGAGGCATTCGCCGCCGGCCGCTTCCGCCAGCCGGATGCCGTCTCCCGTATTGCCGGTCGGCGTCGGCGAGACATGCCGCCCACCGCGGGCGACATGCGGATAGGCCGCAGCGATCCGGGCCGGATCATGAGGGAAACCGCCGCAGGCCTGCACGACCGCGCGCCGGGCACGGACTTCACGGCTACCGTCCGGCGTGGCAAAGCGCGCGCCTGCAATCCGGCCACCTTCGACGAGAAGGCTTTCGGCCGGCATCTCCGTCAGGATCGGGATGCCGAGATCGAAGGCCGATTTGGCGAGGCGTGCGGCGAGTGCGTTGCCGCTGGTGATCTGCACGCCGCGCCGATAGAGGGCCAGGTCCTTGAGATGGGCTGCGAGGCGCCGCGCGACATAAAGCGCGGAGCCGAGCGAGCGCGTCACCCGGAAGAAATGCTTCAAATCCTCGTTGGAGGAATTGAACATCATGCCGATGAAGGTGATCGTCTCCAGCGGCGGGCGCAGCCGGCCGATCTCGGCCCCCAGGCGGCGGGCGTCATAGGGCGCTGCCGTCAGCGAGCGCCCCTTTGCCACGCCTCCGGGCGCATCCGGGTGATAATCGGGATAGTTGGACAGAAGGAAGCGGACCTCCGTCTCGCGCTCGAAGAATTCGACCATGCGCGGGCCGGCATCCAGAAACGTCTCGACGACGTCCTCGGCGTAGAAATTGCCGGCCTCATGCCGCAGATAGGTCTTCGCCGCCTCGCGGGAATCCGGCAGCCCGGCCTTCGCCGCATGGGCATTGCCGGGAATCCAGAGTACGCCGCCCGAATAGGCCATGGTGCCGCCAAAGAACCTGTCTTTTTCCGCGACGATGACGTCGAGGCCATGCTTGCGGGCGGTCACTGCCGTGGACAATCCACCGGCGCCGGCCCCGATCACCAGCACATCGCAATCGGCTGTTTCAACGGCCATGCCTATCTCCTTCAGGTCCGGGCTCGCGTCGGCCATTGAGGCCAGGCGATCCGGCTGAGCATTTCCTCTTCCCGTCTAGCTGCGGGAGCTTGCAGAGGGTAGGGCAGTGGCAGATCGGAGCAATGGACGCAGAACGGAAAGACTTGTACTTTTCCCGCAAGCGCTTACAACTGCGAGACGCCATGACCTCCGGATTGATCGAGCGCTACAGGCTCTATGGCGAGCCGATTCGGCAAGTCGAGCCGCGCTTCATCCATGTCGAGCCGATCCATGAGCGCAGCGGCTACCATCAGTGGCGGATCGCGCCGCATGCCCACCGCGAGCTGCATCAGTTCCTGCTCGTCTCCGAAGGAGGCGGGACGATGATCAGCGAGGGCCGGAGCCTCGCGGTCGCGGTGCCGGCGATTCTGTTGATCCCGGCTGAAACGGTGCACGGCTTCACCTTCACGCCCGGCACGGATGGCTGGGTCATCTCGATCGCACAGACGGCCTTGCCGGCATCGGCTGGCGGCGACGGGCTGATCACGGCCCTGATCGAGCGCGCTCGCTGCATAGGGCCGATCGACCGGGATGCCGCGGCTCAGATCGGCGGGCTCTTCCGATCGCTGTCGAGCGAGCTCGCCTGGGACGGTGCCGGCCGCAGCCTGGCGATCGAGGCGGATGTGCTCAAGCTGCTCGTATCGTTCGCCCGAGCGGCACTGGCGCCCGATGCGGCGACAGCCCCTCTCTCGGATGGCGATTCACAGCTCGTGAGCCGCTTCCGTGCTCTCATCGAGACACATTTCGCCGAGCATCTCCCCGTCGCTGCCTATGCCCGCGAACTCGGCGTCTCGGAAGACCGGTTGCTCGCGGTCTGCCGCAAGCGCTTCGACGCACCGCCGATCCAGATCATCCATCAGCGCCTCATGGTCGAGGCGCAGCGCTGGCTGCTCTACAGCTCCGCTCCGATCGGGGCGATCGCAGAAGCGCTCGGCTTTCGTGATGCCGCCTATTTTTCACGTTTTTTTTCGAAGCGGATCGGAGTCGGACCCCGCCGATTCCGGGAGCGATGATCGCAGGATGCAATATCGGTGGAATTCACCCTGTGCTGCTCGTCGCACCGCAGTCGCAGATTTCGCTGGTGAGCGGGGTGGGGATCGAACCCACGACCACATGATTAAAAGTCACGTGCTCTACCACTGAGCTACCCGCCCTCACAGGCCCGCTGACATACGGAGGTGCAGGGCGCGGGTCAACATGTTCGGTTCGCGCCTCACAGCGCAGGCGATTCAGGCAAAGCAGTTTGCCCAAAACGTTAACCGGTCGGAAACCACGTCGTTCTAGCGTTCCGGTATGGTCATTCGTCGTGGTCTCCGATCTGTCTTCGTGACGCTCGCGCTGTATGCGGTGTCGGCGCTGGCGGTCACCTATTTCCTGTTCCATGCCCAGCATGGCGCGCGTGGCCTCGAAGCGCGCGGCGCTATTCGGGAATCGTTGCGCGAAATGGAAACCGAGCTGGCGACCCTCACTGCCGAGCGCAAATCCTGGGAGCAGCGGCTTGCGCTCGTACGCGACGATTCGATCGATCGCGACCTGCTCGAGGAATCGACGCGCGCCAATCTTGGCCGGACTCATAAGAACGACGTCGTGATCATGGGGCGCTAGATCATCGCGCGTCCATTCGGACGCGATAACGATGATCTATCTCAATGTTGGTGCATCGGATTCCTCCGGAAAGTGGAGTCCACTTTTCGGTCCGATGCTCTAGCCCTCCTGTCCACAAACTGGAACCGAGGTTTCAGAATGCCGAACGCCTTGTGTCGGCTATGAATGTCCTAGCGGAAGGCTCATTTTTCAGAAGCCGGCTTTTAGTTCCAGGCGTATCGATTAACTGGAAATCGGTTATGTTTACGATCTCCATTTAATTCAATTGCTTAGGCGATGTTGCATTGCGAGATAGCGTGCTCGCCAAGGTTTTTTCGATCCTCTACAACAAAGGTCGAAGGCCCTTGGAGGATCGTCTATGGCTGTTGCTGCGCGTAAATCGAAAGCTCCCGCCCCATCGAAAGCGGCCGCCAAGCCGGCGAAGGCCCGCTCGGCCAAGGAGGGCGCCGGACAGGCCGCCCCGGCCCCCAGCAATGTCACCCCCTTCAGCAAGGAAGAAGACCTCCACGCCTATCGCGAGATGCTGCTGATCCGGCGCTTCGAGGAGAAGGCCGGCCAGATGTACGGCATGGGGCTGATCGGCGGCTTCTGCCATCTCTATATCGGTCAGGAAGCCGTCGTCATCGGCATGCAGATGGCCTCCAAGGATGGCGATCAGGTGATCACCGGCTATCGCGACCACGGCCACATGCTGGCCTGCGGCATGGAATCGCGCGGCGTGATGGCGGAATTGACCGGCCGGCGCGGCGGCTATTCGCGTGGCAAGGGCGGCTCGATGCACATGTTCAGCCGCGAGAAGAATTTCTACGGCGGGCACGGCATCGTCGGCGCGCAGGTTTCGCTCGGCACGGGTCTCGCCTTTGCCGACTGGTATCGCGGCGACAACACCGTCTCCATGACCTATTTCGGTGACGGCGCCGCCAACCAGGGCCAGGTCTACGAGAGCTTCAACATGGCGGAGCTCTGGAAGCTGCCGGTCGTCTTCGTCATCGAGAACAACCGCTACGCCATGGGGACGGCGGTGAGCCGGGCCTCGGCGCAGACCGATTTCTCGCGTCGCGGCGTCTCCTTCAACATTCCGGGCGAGCAGGTGGACGGCATGGATGTTCGCGCCGTCCGCGAGGCCGGTCAGCGGGCCATCGAGCATGCCCGCTCCGGCAAAGGGCCCTACATCCTCGAGATGCAGACCTATCGCTATCGCGGCCACTCGATGTCGGACCCGGCCAAGTACCGCTCCAAGGACGAGGTCCAGCGCATGCGCGAGGAGCACGATCCGATCGAGCAGGTGCGGGCGCGCCTGATCCGCGAGTTCAAGGTCGGCGAGGACGAGCTCAAGGCGATCGACGCCAAGGTCCGCGAAATCGTCAACGATGCGGCCGAATTCGCCACGCATGATCCCGAGCCCGATCCGTCGGAGCTCTACACCGATATCCTGCTGGAGCCGGTGCAGGGCTGACGCCCGCGCCGCTGCCGCCTCTCGCCTTTCCCGCGTTTCAGAATCCGGGTGCGTTCATGCCGATCGACATTCTCATGCCTGCCCTTTCTCCCACCATGGAGGAAGGAAAACTGGCCAAGTGGCTGAAAAAGGAAGGCGACAAGGTCAAGGCCGGCGACATCATCGCCGAGATCGAGACCGACAAGGCGACCATGGAGGTCGAGGCGGTGGATGAAGGCACCCTCGCCAAGATCCTCGTGCCGGATGGCAGCGAAAACGTCGCGGTCAACACGCCGATCGGCATCATTGCGGCCGAGGGCGAGGATGTGGGTGCGGCCGCCGCGGCCGATCCGGCCAAGATCAACCCCGCCGCTCCAGCGCCGGCAGCCGAGGCTCCCAAGCAGGAGGCGGCTATCCCGGCCGCTTCCGCTGAAGCTCCCGCGGCGAGCAAGCCGGACAGTGTTGCGGCTCAGGCCAAGGCCTATGACGCCTCTTCCGAGTTCCCGGCCGGCGCCGAGATCGTCTCGATGACGGTCCGCGAGGCGTTGCGTGATGCCATGGCCGAGGAGATGCGCCGCGACAAGGACGTCTTCGTCATGGGCGAGGAGGTCGCGGAGTATCAGGGCGCCTACAAGGTTACGCAGGGGCTCCTGCAGGAATTCGGCGCCAAGCGCGTCATCGACACGCCGATCACCGAGCACGGCTTCGCCGGCATCGGTGTCGGCGCGGCGCTCTCGGGCCTGCGCCCCATCGTCGAGTTCATGACCTTCAACTTCGCCATGCAGGCGATCGACCAGATCATCAACTCCGCCGCCAAGACGCTCTACATGTCCGGTGGCCAGATGGGCTGCCCGATCGTGTTCCGCGGCCCGAACGGTGCCGCGGCGCGCGTCGGCGCCCAGCACAGCCACGACTATGCCGCCTGGTACTCGAACGTACCGGGTCTCAAGGTGGTGATGCCCTACAGCGCCTCGGATGCGAAGGGCCTGCTCAAGAGCGCGATCCGCGATCCAAACCCCGTGATCTTCCTCGAAAACGAGATCATGTACGGCAAGTCCTTCGATGTGCCGAAGGGTGACGATTTCCTCGTGCCGATCGGCAAGGCCAAGGTCGTGCGTCCCGGCACGGACGTGACCATCGTCTCTTTCGGCATCGGCATGACCTATGCGCTCGGCGCCGCCGAAGCGCTGGCCAAGGAGGGGATCGAGGCGGAGGTCATCGATCTGCGCACCATCCGCCCGATGGATATCGAGACGGTGATCGCCTCCGTGCAGAAGACCAATCGCTGCGTCGCGGTCGAGGAAGGCTTCCCGCAGTCCGGCGTCACCGCCGAGATCGGCATGAAGATCATGGAGGCGGCCTTCGACTATCTCGACGCCCCCGTCGCCCGTGTCACCGGCAAGGACGTGCCGATGCCCTATGCGGCGAACCTCGAGAAGCTCGCGCTTCCGAACATCGGCGAGGTCGTCGCGGCGGCCAAGGCCGTCTGCTATCGCTGAGAGGGGCTGAACCGATGCCGACCAACATCCTGATGCCGGCGCTCTCTCCGACGATGGAGAAGGGCAATCTCGCCAAGTGGCTGAAGAAGGAAGGCGACACGATCAAGTCCGGTGACATCATCGCCGAGATCGAGACCGACAAGGCGACCATGGAGGTCGAGGCGGTCGATGAGGGGGTTCTCGCCAAGATCGTGGTGCCGGAAGGCACGGCAGACGTCGCCGTCAACGAGATCATCGGCGTGATCGCCGGCGAAGGCGAGGACGCCAAGAGCATTTCCGCTCCGGCCGCCGGCGCTGTACCCGCCAAGGCGGAGGCGCCCAAGGCCGAAGCGCTGGCTTCCGCCACGGCACCGGCCGCTGCGCCTGCTCCGGCCGCTTCGAGCGCTGCTCCAGCCCATTCCGGTGGCAGCCGCGCCTTCGCTTCGCCCTTGGCGCGGCGTCTTGCCAGGGAGGCCGGTCTCGACCTTTCCGCGATCAAGGGCTCGGGCCCGCATGGCCGCATCGTCGAGAAGGATGTGGAGGCTGCCAGGAAGGGCGGCGGAGCCAAGGCTGCCCCGGCGGCCGCTCCCGGCGTACCGGCGGCAAAGCCCACCGCCGCGCCGATTGCCGCTGGCCCATCCGACGAGGCGGTCAAGAAGCTTTTCGAGCCCGGCTCCTATGAAGAGATCCCGCATGACGGCATGCGCAAGACCATCGCGCGCCGCCTGACCGAGGCCAAGCAGACCATCCCGCATTTCTACGTCACCGTGGACTGCGAGCTCGATGCGCTGCTGAAGCTGCGGGCGGAGCTCAACGCCGCGGCGCCCGAGAAGGACGGCAAGCCGGCCTACAAGCTGTCGGTCAACGACATGGTGATCAAGGCACTGGCGCTGGCGCTCAAGGCCGTGCCGGACGCCAACGTCTCCTGGACCGATAGCGCCATGCTCAAGCACAAGCATGCCGATGTCGGCGTCGCGGTTTCGATTCCGGGCGGGCTGATCACGCCGATCGTGCGCGACGCCTGCCACAAGACGCTGTCGCAGATCTCCAACGAGATGAAGGATTATGCGGCCCGCGCCAAGGCCCGCAAGCTGAAGCCCGAGGAGTATCAGGGCGGCACCACCGCGGTCTCGAATCTCGGCATGTTCGGGGTCAAGGACTTCGCCGCGGTCATCAACCCGCCGCATGCGACGATCCTGGCGGTCGGCGCCGGCGAGCAGCGCGTCGTCGTCAAGAGCGGCCAGCCGGCCGTCGCGACGGTGATGTCGGTGACGCTCTCGACCGATCACCGAGCCGTCGATGGCGCGCTCGGTGCCGAGCTGCTGCAGGCGTTCAAGGGCTATATCGAGAAGCCCATGGCGATGCTGGTCTGAGGTCGGAGAACGATCATGGCTGACTACGACATCATCGTCATCGGCTCCGGCCCCGGCGGCTATATCGCGGCGATCCGTGCTGCCCAGCTCGGCTTTAAGACCGCGATCGTCGAGCGCGAGCACCTTGCCGGCATCTGCTCGAACTGGGGCTGCATCCCGACCAAGGCGCTGCTGCGCTCGGCCGAGATCCTGCATTACGGCGAGCACGCCAAGGATTACGGGCTGGTGCTGGAAGGCTCGTTCAAGGCCGATCTGGAAGCCGTCGTGAAGCGCTCGCGCGGTATCGCGGTCCGGATGAACAACGGCGTCCAGTTCCTGATGAAGAAGAACAAGGTCGATGTGATCTGGGGCGAGGCCAAGCTGACCAAGCCCGGCACGATCGCGGTGGCGCCGACCAAGAAGCCGGCGATGCAGCCCCAGGGGCCGATCCCGAAGGGCGCCAAGGGCGAGGGCACCTATACAGCCGACCATATCATCGTCGCCACCGGCGCCCGGCCGCGCGCGCTGCCCGGTATCGAGCCGGACGGCAAGCTGATCTGGACTTATTTCGAGTCGCTGGTGCCGGCCAAGCTGCCGAAGTCGCTGCTCGTGATGGGCTCCGGCGCGATCGGCATCGAATTTGCCTCCTTCTACCGGACGCTCGGCGTCGAGGTGACGGTGGTCGAGCTGCTGCCGCAGATCCTGCCCGTCGAGGATGCCGAGATCGCGGCCTTCGCGCGCAAGGCCTTCGAGAAGCAAGGCATCAAGATCCTGACCGGCGCCAAGGTGACCAAGGTCGAGAAGGGCGCCGATTCCGTCACCGCCCATGTCGAGGACGAGAAGGGCGGCAAGCAGACGATCACGGCCGATCGCCTGATCTCGGCCGTCGGCGTCGTCGGCAATATCGAGAATATCGGGCTCGAAGCGCTCGGCGTGAAGACCGATCGCGGCTGCATCGTCATCGATGAGTTCTGCCGCACCAACGTCAAGGGCGTCTATGCCATCGGTGACGTCGCCGGCCCGCCGATGCTGGCCCACAAGGCCGAGCACGAGGCGGTGATCTGCGTCGAGGCGATCAAGGGCCTGCATCCGCATCCCATGGACAAGTCGATGATTCCGGGCTGCACCTATTGCCACCCGCAGATCGCCAGCGTCGGCCTCACCGAGGCGAAGGCCAAGGCCGCCGGCCACGAGATCAAGGTCGGCCGCTTCAACTTCGTCGCCAACGGCAAGGCCGTGGCGCTCGGCGAGGATTCAGGGCTCGCCAAGACGATCTTCGACGCCAAGACCGGCAAGCTGCTGGGCGCCCATATGGTCGGCCCGGAAGTGACCGAGCTGATCCAGGGCTTCGTCGTCGCGATGAATCTCGAGACGACCGAGGAAGAGTTGATGCACACCATCTTCCCGCATCCGACCCTGTCGGAGGTGATGAAGGAGAGCGTGCTCGACGCCTATGGCAAGGTGCTGAACGCCTGAGGGCTCAAGCAGAACCTTCCGCTGTCATTCCGGGTTTGCGCCTGCGGCGCTCCCCGGAATGACAATCCGTTTCGCTGGCGGATGATGGCCGGCTCGGCCGCTTGGCGGCCGCCCGCTTGCGCTCCATATTGAACCCATGCCGCCGCGCACCCGCAAATCGCCCAAGCCCGACCGTATCGTTCGCGATGAGGAGGTCGAGATTCTACCGCCGCGCCGGACGCTGCCGCTCGACTGGAGCGTCATCGTGCCGACCGTGGCTTTCGGCACCGTCACCGGTTTTGTCGCCAGCCTGATCGTCGGGGGTGGTGGGGTGATCCGCCATGCCGTGGTCGGCGTGCTCGGCATGCTGGTGGGGCAGGGCATTGTCCGGCTGACCGGCTGGCGGCTGAACACCGGCTACGGCTTCCTCGACGATGCCGGCATGGCGGTTCTCGGCGCGATCCTCGTCATCCTGCTGGCGCGTTTCATCGCCTGAGGCTCGCGGCGGGCTGGACCTGCCCTAGCTGCGCAATGCGGCCAGCACATCCGCTCCCGTAATGGCGGCTGCGGCCGGCCAGGCGAACCAGTTGCCCTGCTGCTGCAAGGCGTCTTCGAGGCGAAGCCGGTAGGCGTCGCGCGGGATCTCGATCGTGCCGAACTGGGAGAGGTGCCCGGTCTGGAACTGGGTGTCGAGCAGACGGTAGCGGCCATGGCGCAGGCGCGCCACGAGATGGACGAGCGCGACCTTCGAGGCGTCGGTCTCGCGATGGAACATGCTCTCTCCGAAGAAGGCGGCGCCGAGCGAGAGCCCGTAGAGCCCGCCGACGAGCCTGCCCTCGCGCCAGCACTCGACCGTATGAGCATGGCCGAGCGTGAAGAGCTCGCCGAAGATCTCGCGGATACGGGTGTTGATCCAGGTTTCCGGCCGGTCCGGCCGTTCCTCGGCGCAAGCCGCGATCACGGCTTCGAAATCGCTGTCCACTCGCACCTCGAACCGGTCAGAGCGGACGGTGCGGGCCAGCCGTGACGAAAGATGGAAGCCGTCGAGCGGAATGATGCCGCGCCATTCGGGCTCGACCCAGAACAGCCCCGGGTCATCAGCCGTCTCGGCCATCGGAAAGATGCCCGCCGCATAGGCGCGCAGCATGATCTCCGGCGTGATGGCGGGCGTGCGCACGGGGACGGAACGGGCTTTCATAGGCTTTCTCAGATCGCGCGCGAATAAGGGGATTCGAGCCCGCTGCGTTTCTATTTAATCTCCCACCCTACCACGCGATCATTTTCGAGTGTTGCCCGACGTGAGAACCTGCCAATGCCTATGCGGTCATATTTATAAATCTGTCTTATTTTCGTTTTCATTGTTTTTGTTTCTACGTCTTCTGGATGTCCCCAAGACTGAACAAGCTGCTCCTTGGTCATGTCATGCCAAATTTCCCCAGACATGATCGCGTCTACAATTTTTATATCATCGTAATTGGCTTCCAGCATTTTGCGCTTTGTTTCGTTCTCTTCTGCTATTTGAGCAATGCGGAATTTGGCTTTTTGCTCTCTGCGCGCGATGCTCAACCAATGAAAGGGAGCTGAGATTGCAATCGAAATTGCCGTTAAAACGAAGCCGATAAAGGCGAAGCCTAACTTGATAAGCTCAACGATGAGCCGCTCTTCTGCCGATCTGCGCCGAGCCATTGGGACCGTCTATTATAATGTGACGGCCCCAATCCAGCATGGCGTAACAAAAGAGTCGAATCTGATTTAGAGCAGCTAGAGAAGAGACTTCTTAGCTAAAATTTTCAGCCTTCCGTTGGTTCGGCGGTCGAGGTCTCGTCGCCGGCTTCCTCGTCGCCCTCGCCATCGTCGTTGATGCACTCGACGGAGACGACCTTCTCGTCCTTGGCGGTGTTGAACACCGTCACGCCCTGGGTCGAGCGGCCGGCGATGCGGATGCGGTTGTCCGGGCCGGCATCGACCGGCACACGGATGAGCTGGCCGCCATCGGTGACGAGCATGAGCTGGTCCGATTCCAGCGCCGGGAAGGAGGCCACGAGCTTGCCATTGCGGTCGTTGACGACCATGGCGACGATGCCCTTGCCGCCGCGCCCGGTCACCCGATACTCGAAGGAGGAGGTGCGCTTGCCGTAACCCTTCTCCGAGATCGTCAGGATGAACTGATTGGCGGCATCCATCTCGGCGTAACGCTCGAGACCGAGCTCGATATCGCCGGCTGCGGCTTCCTCGGCATCGCCGTTCTCGACGACGGCGGGCTCGACGGCTTCCTCGCCCTCGACGCCTGCGGCCCGGCGCATGATCGCGGCGCGCTTGAGATAGGCGGCGCGCTCGTCGGCGGTGGCCTCGAGATGCCGCAGGATCGCGAGCGAGATCACCTTGTCGCCCTTGGCCAGGTTGATGCCGCGCACGCCAGTCGAGTCGCGGCCCTTGAAGACGCGCACCTCCGGCACCGCGAAGCGGATGCACTGGCCGTCGGCTGTGGTCAGCAGCACGTCGTCGTTCTCGGTGCAGATCTGCACGTCGACGATGTGGTCGCCCTCGTCGAGCTTCATCGCGATCTTGCCGGCGCGGTTGACGTTGACGAAGTCGGAGAGCTTGTTGCGACGCACCCCGCCCGAGGCGGTGGCGAACATCACGTCGAGTGTCTCCCAGCTCGCCTCGTCCTCAGGCAGCGGCATGATCGTGGTGATGCGCTCGCCGGCGTCGATCGGCAGCATGTTGATCAGCGCCTTGCCGCGCGCATTCGGCGCGGAGAGCGGCAGCCGCCAGACCTTCTCCTTGTAGACCTGTCCCTCGGAGGAGAAGAACAGCACCGGTGTGTGCGTGTTGGCCACGAACAGCCGCGCGACGAAATCCTCGTCCTTGGTCGCCATGCCGGAGCGGCCCTTGCCGCCGCGGCGCTGCGCCCGATAGGTCGAGAGCGGCACGCGCTTGATGTAGCCGCCATGAGAGACGGTTACGACCATGTCCTCGCGGGCGATCAGGTCCTCGTCGTCGAGGTCGGAGCCCCAGTCCTGGATCTCGGTACGGCGTGGCGTGGCGAAGGCGGCTTTCGCCTCCGCGAGCTCGGTCTTGACGATGTCCTGGATGCGGGCGCGCGAGCGGAGGATGTCGAGATAATCCCCGATTTCCTTGGCGAGCTTCTCCAGCTCGTCGCCGATCTCGTCGCGGCCGAGAGCGGTGAGGCGGGCGAGGCGCAGCTCCAGGATGGCCTTCGCCTGCGCGTCGGAGAGGCGATAGGTGCCATCCGGATTCATCGGATGGCGCGGATCGTCGACCAGCGCGATCAGCGGGGCGATGTCGTCGGCCGGCCAGTCGCGTGCCATCAACGACTCGTGGGCGTGGGTCGGCGTCGGCGCGGTGCGGATGAGGCGGATGACCTCGTCGATATTCGCGACCGCGGTGGCGAGGCCGCAGAGCACATGGGCGCGCTCACGGGCCTTGTTGAGCAGATAGCGCGTGCGCCGGGAGACGACCTCCTCGCGGAACTCGACGAAGGCCGAGATGAAGTCCTTGAGGTTCAGCACTTCCGGGCGGCCGCCGTTCAGCGCCACCATATTGGCGCCGAAGGATGTCTGGAGCGGCGTGAAGCGGTAGAGCTGGTTCAGCACCACGTCGGCGACGGCGTCGCGCTTGATTTCGATGACGACGCGGATGCCCTCGCGGCTCGACTCGTCGCGCAGGTCCGAGATGCCCTCGATCCGCTTTTCGCGGACGAGATCGGCGATCTTTTCGACCATCGTCGCCTTGTTCACCTGATAGGGAATCTCGGTGACGATGATCGCCTCGCGCTCTTTGCGCAGCTCCTCGATATGGGTCTTGGCCCGCATCACGATGGAGCCGCGCCCGGTCTGATAGGCGGAGCGGATGCCGCTTTTGCCCATGATCTGGGCGGCGGTCGGGAAATCGGGGCCGGGGATGATCTCGCTGAGGTCCTCGATCGAGATCTCGGGATCGTCGATATAGGCGAAGCAGCCATCGATCACCTCGCCGAGGTTATGCGGCGGGATGTTGGTCGCCATGCCGACCGCGATGCCGCCGGCGCCATTGACGAGGAGCTGCGGGTACTTCGCCGGCAGCACGCTAGGCTCGCTGCGGCTGTCGTCGTAGTTCGGCTGGAAATCGACGGTGTCGCGGTCGAGGTCGTCGAGCAGCGGCATCGCCGACTTGTCGAGCCGGCTTTCGGTGTAGCGCATCGCCGCCGGCGGATCGCCGTCGATCGAGCCGAAATTGCCCTGGCCGTCGACCAGAGGCAGCCGCATCGAGAAGGGCTGGGCCATGCGCACCAGCGCGTCGTAGATCGCCTGGTCGCCATGGGGGTGATACTGACCCATCACGGCGCCGACGATGTTCGCCGACTTGACGTGCTTGCGGTCCGGCGTGTGGTTGTTTTCCCACATCGAATAGAGGATGCGGCGGTGGACGGGCTTCATGCCGTCGCGGACATCGGGCAGAGCGCGGCTCACGATCACGCTCATGGCGTAATCGAGATAGCTCTTCTTCATTTCGTCGGTGATCGCGATCGGCTTGATGTCGCCGCCGAAATCCGGGGCGTCGTCGCGCTTGTCGTCGTTGTCTTCGCTCAACTGGGACTATCCCGATTCCTGTTCGTTTTCAGCCTTCTGGCTATCCGATTCCGGCCTTTCGCGCCAGCAAAAGCAGGCGCTGTCCAAGCAAAAATTTAGCCATTGATTTCATATTCTTACGGGCTGTTTCCCGGCTCGCCCCGGCAGGCTGCCACAATCCCGCCGTTCTTGGCGGATGACGGCGGGCAAAACTCGTGGTGAAGTCGCCGCGATGTTCGCCGAATTCGCCACCGCAGCCCTCGTCACCATGCTCGTGACGCTCGATCCGCCGGGCCTCGCGCCGATCTTCCTGTCGCTGACGCGCGGCATGTCGGCCGCGGAGCGGCGGCAGGTCGCCATCCGCGCCTCGATCATCGCCTTCTGTATCATCGGCTTCTTCGGCGTGGCCGGCGACGTCGTCCTGAAGGCGCTCGGCGTCTCGCTGCCGGCCTTCCGTATCGCCGGTGGACTGCTGCTGTTCTGGATCGCTTTCGAGATGGTGTTCGAGCGCCGCACCGAGCGCAAGCAGCAGACGGCCGAGACCGCGATCACGCAGGATCATATCCGCAATGTCGCGGCCTTTCCGCTGGCTATCCCGCTGATGGCGGGGCCGGGCGCGCTGACGGCGACGATCCTGCTCGCGGGCCGCGCCCATGGCGACCCGGTCCTGCTGGTCACGCTGGCCGTGATCTGCGGGCTGGTGATCCTGTGCTGTCTCGCGGTCTTCCTCGCGGCCTCGTCGATCGCGAAGCTGCTCGGCGTCACCGGCAATGTCGTGCTGACCCGCCTGCTCGGCGTGATCCTGGCCGCGCTGGCGGTGCAGTTCGTGATCGATGGGGTGAAGGCGACGCTGGCGGGGTAGGGTGGGTCGTCTTCCGACCCGAAGCGAACCTCTCCACGGCCTTAACTTATCCCCGCCTTCGCTTCCTCCATTTATCCTCGCGCCTATCCCGCCCGACCAAGGGGGCTGTCGCGAGGCATCGTGCGGCCGGGCGGATGCGGTGTCCGGGCTCGGCGCCACCAGACGGGTGGCCTTAGGTCCGGAGGGGTTTTTCGCCGCCGGGCCGAACAGGCAGGCCCGGTGACACCTCGAGGCGGACGACCTCGTCAGACAACCGCGCGCGGGATTCGGGCGGTGCCGGTCGGCGCCGCATCGACTTCGACATTCGACATCGACATTCGGCACGCGGCTCAGCACCGCGCGCCGCCCGGACCCCGCGTATCCCCTCGGGATCGCCAGACCGAGAAACCCCGCAGGCCGAGCCTGGACGGGGCTTTCGGCGCGGCCGGGCGGCGCCTCAGCGGGCCTTCTGGCCGAAAAGGACGGCCTTCTGCTCCGGCGTGTTGATGCCGGCGGGGCTGCGCAGCTCCTCGCCGACCTTGAGGCCGCGCTGGACGGCGGGACGCGCCAGCATCGTCTCGATCCAGCGGCCGACATTCGGAAACTGCTTGATGTCCTGGCCCTGGCGTTCCCAGCCGCGGGCCCAGCCGATGCAGGCCATATCGGCGATG
>JARYGW010000074.1:0-17500 GCA_033792295.1 Allobosea sp. | reverse complement strand
TTCATGTCTGGGCTGTAGTGCGGCAGGAAGGACAGCGTCGCGGCTGCGCGCTCGATTGCCTCGCGGATGCCGGCCGGCTTGTGGGCGGGCAGGTTGTCCATGATGACGACGTCCCCAGGCTTCAGTGTCGGGACCAGCACCTGCTCGACATAAGCGAGGAAGACGATGCCGTTCATGGCACCGTCGTAGACGAAGGGCGCCGTCATGCCGCCGAGACGCAGGGCTCCCGCGAAAGTGGTCGTTTTTCAATGGCCGTGAGGCACTCCGTCCCGGCAGCGTTCACCGCGCGGAGCCCGACCGCGCAGGCGGGCCATCTTGGTCGACAGGCCAGTCTCGTCGATGAAGACGAGGTGTTGCGGATCGAGATCGGGCTGGGCCGCGAACCAATCCCGGCGCCGCTTCAGGATGTCGGGACGCTCCTGCTCCAGTACATGGGCGGACTTTTTTGAACGTCCAACCCAGCCCCCGGAGCCAGGCGCTCGGCGCGCTGCGGCGGATCGAGACCGCGCGTTCGGCAAGGAGCCGGATCGTCATCTCCTGCGGCGTAATGTTCCGCCAGTCCGACGATGAAGGCCTCACGCGCATCGAGGCGCGAGCCGCGACGCCAGCCTTGTGGCCGAGCCGTCAGTTCGACCGTCCTGGCCCGCGCGATCCATCGGATCGCCGTCGCGATCCCGACACCGAACCGCGTCGCCGCCCGACGAGCCGAAAGCCCGGCCGCCGGCGCCCTCACAACACGCACGCGAAGATCGTCGCTCAAAGCCCGGGCCATCATCCACCTCCTCAACAAAAGGGGTTGAATTAGCCATCGCGCCAAACGCCCCATCACAATCGATTCAACATCCAGCGGATACGCTCTAGGAAGAATGGGACGGTCGCCGTCGACACGCGCGATGCAACTTCAGCCCGCCGATCCGGAACGAATTCGGCTTTCAGAACGTCAAAAGTTGCCGACTCGAAATACGGCCTGAGGCTCGGCGTCCTTTGCGAAGGAACGATCGATCGCGCGTCCGTAGTCTTTTGCGCGCTTGACGAGCTCCGCGTCCGCGATCGGAGGCACCGGATCGCAGCCGGGACCGTTTCTGGCTTCGGCCGGCCGTTCGAGTTCTTCGGGGCTCAGCGTCGGGCGCCGCTCGCGCCAGGCCGTGCCGCGCTCATAGGCCATCCCGATCTGCAGAAGTGCCTCTTCCCGGAAGTAAGGCGCAACGAGCTGAGCGTTAAGCGGCAACCCTTCCGAGTTGAAGCCGGTGCAGAGCGACAAGGCTGGATGGCCGCTGACGTTGAATGCCGATGCGGCCGACTGGGTCGTGAACGGCGGAATCGTCTCCGGCTCGTCGAAGCGCGGCGGCAGGTGAAAGGCATTCGGCAGGAGGATGGCGTCGAAGCGCTGGAGAAACGCGTCCATCCTCCGGGCGAGGACGGCTCTCTCCCGCTGCGCCGCCAGATAGTCCTCGGCCGTCACCGCCGCCCCTAACACCATCTTCTCGCGCAAGGCGCGGCCCATCAGCTCACCGTGCTCCTCGTAGTCGCGCCTGTGCAGCGAATAGGACTCCGCCCAGTTGATCGTCCGGGCGACCGCGCGATACTGGTCGAGCGGCGCGGGCAGCTTCGCCTCCACGACGTCGGCGCCCAGGGTGGCGAGAACACCGGCTGCCTCTTCCATCGCCGCGAGATTGGCGGGATGCACGTTGCGCGTATCCTTGCCGAGATCGCGGACGATGCCGATCACCCGTCCGCGCAGAGTGTCTGGCGCCTGCGTGCCGACAGGTTGGAAATCGATGCGGGCTGAACTCGGGTCGTCCCCGTCGCGCCCCGCGATGACGTTCAGCACGAGGGCAAGATCGGTGACCGTCCACGCCAATGGCCCAGTATAGTCGAGCGACCAGCAATTGGGCAGGCAGTGGGCCCGGCTGACCAGCCCATAGGTGCTCTTCAGGCCCTGCACGCCGCAGGCGGCAGCCGGCAGGCGGATCGACCCTCCCGTATCCGAGCCGAGCGCGAACATGGCGGTACCGGCCGCGACGGCGGCGCCGGCGCCGGTCGAAGACCCACCCGTGAAGCGGCGCGTATCCCAAGGATTGCGAGCGACGGGGAAGGGCAGGTCATGGTGCACATTGGCGTTGCCCGTGCCGTATTCCCAGGTGTTGAGCTTACCGAGCAGCACGGCGCCGGCATCCTCCAGCCTGCGGATGATGGTCGCCGTGCGGTCCGCGATATGGTCGAGAAGCACGCGGCTGCCGGCCGTCGTCGGCACGCCCGCCACATGGTAATTGTCCTTCACGGCGAAGGGGATGCCGTGCAGCGGACCGCGGCCCCGCCCATTGCGGAGCTCCCCGTCCAGCTCGCGCGCCCGGCTCCGCGCCCGCTCAGCGAGAACGGTGATGTAGCTGTGGACGCGGCCGTCGACGGCCGCGATGCGGGCGAGGAATGCCTCCGTGAGTTCGCTGGCCGACAGCTCTCCGCTGCGCAGCAGCGGACCGGCCGCCGCGATGGTGAGGTGATGCAGTTCGTCGGGTTTTGCGGCCATGGCCGTCAGCCTCTTTTGAGTCTCTGTTGCGGCTCAGTCGAACCGGACGGCCGGATCGTGGCGAAAGCAGCGCGCGACATGGCCCGGCGAAACCTGGCGGAGGTTCGGGCGGCCGTCGCGACAAACCAGTCCGACGTCCGGGCAGCGCGGCGCGAAGCTGCATCCGCTCGGGAGTCGGCGCAGATCCGGGGGGGCGCCCTCGATCGTTTTGAGGATTTCGCCGCGCGCCTTGCCCTGTACGGTCGAGTTCATGAGCCCCTGCGTATAGGGGTGGCTCGGCTTGTCGATGATGTCGACGGCCGAGCCGTGCTCGACGAAGCGGCCGGCATACATCACGGCGATCTGGTCGGCGATTTCGCAGGCGACGCCAAGATCGTGCGTCACGAAGATCGTCGCCATGTCGAGTTCCCGCTGGAGTTCCCGCAGCAGCAGCAGGACTTGGATCTGGACGGTGGCGTCCAGCGCCGTGGTCGGCTCGTCGGCGAGCAGCACCTTCGGCCGGCAGGCCAGCGCCATCGCGATCATGACGCGCTGGCGCAATCCGCCGGAAAGCTCGTGCGGGTAATTGTCCAGCCGGCGGGCGGCCGACGGGATCTTGACCAGCTCAAGCAGTTCGAGTGCCCGAGCCCGCGCGGAGCGCGCCGAGGTCCCGTCGCTTGCGACGATTGTTTCGACGATCTGCTGGCCGACCGTGTAGACCGGATCCAGCGCGGTCATCGGCTCCTGGAAAATCATCGAGACCACCCCACCCCGGATGCGGCGTAGGCCGCGGTCCGGCAGGCCGAGTATGTCGATGCCGTCGACCTCCACGCGGCCGCCATAGCGGGCTGTCTCCGGCAGCAGCCGCATCAGCGAACGCATGGTAACGCTCTTGCCGGAGCCGGATTCGCCGAGGATGCACAGTGCCTCGCCGTGCTGGAGCGCGAAGGAGACGCCGTTCACGACCTCGACCTCCATGTCGCGCGAGACGAAGCGCACCTGGAGGTCTTCGACCCGCACGACTGCCGGTGCCTCGCCGGCGCGGGCATCGGTAAGGACAGAACGCTCAGACATGACAGGGCGCCTGCTGCGGATGGAGGAGCGGCGACAACGACGAGGTCGAGGCCAGCGAGTGGCCGGATAGCGGATCGTGAAGATGGCATGCGACGCTATGGCCGGCGTCGGCTCCCGCGGGAGCGAGAAGCTGCGGCTGAAGCCTGGCGCATACATCCTCAGCAAGCGCGCAGCGTGGCCGGAAACGGCAGCCGGACGGCGGATCGATCGGGCTCGGCGGGTCGCCGGTGAGCGGTGCCGCCCTCATCCGGTTGCGCGGGTCCATCTGCGGCCGGGAGGCGAGCAGCGCCTGCGTGTAGGGATGCTTCGGCCGCGAATACAGCGCTTCGACCGGGCCGGTTTCGACGACTTTGCCGAGGTACATAACCATCACGTGGTCGCTGATATACCTGACGACGTGCAGGTCGTGCGATATGAAGACATAGGTCAGACCGAGCTGCGCCTTTAGCGCGGTCAGCACATTGAGCACCTGCGCCTCGACCGATTTGTCCAGAGCGGAGACCGCCTCGTCGAGGATGACGATGCGCGGTTCGAGAGCCAGTGCCCGCGCGATGTTCACGCGCTGTCGCTGGCCCCCCGACAATTCGTGCGGGTAGCGCTGCGAGAAGGTCGAGGATAGCAACCCCACCTTGTCGAGCAGCCGATCGGCCGTGCGCGCCGCCTGGAGGCTCGTCGCCCCTTGTGCCTTCAGCCCGAACGCGATGGAATCCTGCACGGTCAGCCGCGGGTTGAGCGAAGAGTAGGAATCCTGGAACACCATCTGCACACCACGCCGCAGGCGCTGGAGTTCCTGCCTCCCGGCGTTCGATGGGACGACGGTACCGTCGAACCGGATCACGCCCGCATCCGGGCTGAGCAGGTGCATGAGCAGCTGTGCCATGGTCGACTTGCCGCAGCCGGACTCGCCGACCACGCCGATGGTCTCGCCTGCATGGATCGACAGATCGACTCCGTCCACGGCCTGCACCCAGGCCTGTGGTCGACCGAGTAATCCGCCGCGGATGGGGAAATGCTTCTTCAGCCCTTCTACCGACAACAGAGGCGGCTTGTGGGCTGGATCGGATCGCTCAGTCATTGCTTGACGTCCATGGCCTGGCGCAGCCCGTCGCTCATCAGGCTGAGGCAGATCGAGGTGACGAAGATCATCACACCCGGCAGGATCGCGTTGATCGGGGCGGCGTAGATCGATTGCCGCAGCGTGTTGAGCATCAGCCCCCATTCGGGTTCCGGCGGCGTGACGCCGAGGCCGAGGAAGGACAGGCCTGAGGCCATGACGATGGCGACACTCACCAGGCTCGATGCGTAGGAGAGTACCGGACCTGTGACATTGGCCATGACATGGCCGAGCACGATGGAGGTGCCGCTTGCCCCTGTCGCCTGGGCCGCCTTGATGAAGTCCTGCGATCGCACCTGCGTGGCGACGCTTTCGGTGATGCGCGCGATCGGTGGGATGAAGACGAGTGTCATGGCGATGATGGTGTTGACCAGCCCGGCCCCGAGCACACCGGAGATCGCGACCGCCAGCAGCACGGAGGGAAAGGCGTAGAACACGTCGATGGCGCGCATGATGAGGGCGTTGATCGTCCCGCCGGCATAGCCGGCGATGATACCGAGCGTGGTCCCGATCAGGGTCGCCAGGAATACCGGCGCAAACCCCATGAAGATCGACAGCCGTCCGCCATAGATCAGGCGAGAGAGCAGGTCGCGGCCGAGTTCGTCGGAGCCGAGCAGGAAGCGTGGATCGCCCGGCGGCCGCAGCCGGTAGGCCATGCTGGTCTTGTAGGGATCCGCCGGTGCGATCCAAGGCGCGAAGATGGCGCACAGGATGATCGCGAGCAGGATCAACCCGCAGGCCACCGTCAGTGGATCGCGGCGCAGGCGGCGCCCGACGACGGCCCAGAAGCTGCGCGAGGGCTGCGAGAAGCCGATATCGGCGGCGACTTCCGTGGGGAAGGACATGCCCATGATGATGTCCTAGATTCGCTTGATACGGGGATCGACCACGGTCTGGAGGACGTCCACGAAGAGGTTGATGACGACGAACATCATCGCCAGCGCGAGGATGATGCCCTGGAGCAGCGGGAGATCCCGGGTGAAGATCGCGGTGTTGAGCAGGAAGCCCGTCCCCGGCCAGGCGAAGACGGTCTCGACCAGGATCGAGCCTCCCAGCAACTGGGCGAACTGCAGGCCCATCAGGGCGAGCAGCGTAGCGAGCGCGTTCTTCATGACGTGGCGGAACACGCGCGTCGGAGCCAGCCCCTTCGCGTAGAGCGTCTGGATATGGTCCTGCTTGAGGACCTCCGCGACCGCGCCGCGAACGGAGCGGGCGATGATCGATGCGGGTATCACGGACAGCGTCACGGCCGGAAGCAACAGATGCAGGAAGCCGTTCCAGGTCGTGAACAGGCTGCCGATGCCGCCATCGCCCATGCCACTCGTGGGCAGGATGTTGAACTGAACCCCGAAGACGACGATCAGCACCATGCCGAGCCAGTAGTGCGGGATCGCCACCCCGCTGAGAGCGATGGTGGAGACCAGCCGGTCGGCCGGCTTGCCGATGCGATAGCCGCTGACGCAGCCCATGACGATGCCGGCAGCGAAACCGATCACCACGGCCACAGCCGCCACCGCCATGGTATTGGCGATGGCGGGCGCGAGCTCGGCCGTTACAGGACGGCGCGTGATGATCGACGTCCCGAAGTCGCCGACGAGCACATGCTTGAGCCAGATCAGATACTGCACCGGCAGCGGCCGATCGAAGCCGTATGCCTCCCTGACCCGCGCGATGACTTCGCTGGACGCTCCCTCCGGGAGAACCGCGCTGAGAGGGTCCCCCGGAGCGAGATGAATCAGCGCGAAGCAGACCAGCGAGACGCCGATCGCGATGGGCAGCGTGAGGAGGATCCGCCTGGCGATATAGACGAGCATGATGCTTCGCGGGTTCTTGTCAGGCCGGTTCGACGCGAACCGGCGTCACGTCCTGGAACCAGCTCTGGGCCTGGACGAATCCTTTGACCCGGGGGCTCATGGCTCGCGGGTTGAGATCGTGCACCACCCAGATCCACATGGCGTCGTCGACCATGATGGTGTGCAGGTCGGCCAGCACCTTGTCCTGCTCGGCGGCGTCGAAGGTCTGCAGCGCCTTGTCGGCCAGTTCGTCCGCCTTAGGATTCTCGTAGCCGCCCCAGTTGTAGCCGTTGGGAACGCGGCGTTTCGACGAGGCTACGCCGATCAGGCCGATGTCGGGGTCCCAATAGGTCCAGGAGTTGTTGACGCCGTGGCGGCCCTTGTTCTCGGGCGAGAAGGCACCGGCCCGGCGGCGGGCCCGCAGCGCCTCCCAGTCCAGCACCTCGAACTCCATCTCGATGCCGACTTCCTTGAAGTTCTCCTTGATGTACTCGTTCATCGAGGCCGGCTGCATCTGTCCCGAGCCCGAGGAGGAGATGATCACCTTGATCCGCGCCGGGTTGTCGGGACCGTATCCTGCTTCGGACAGCAGTCGCATGGCTTCCTTGCGATCGTAGCGGATATCGAAGGACGGCTTGCCGAACCAGGGATGCTTGCGGTCCACCATGCCCTTGGCGGCCTGCGCGTAACCGCCGAGCAGATTGACGAGGCCGTCACGGTCGATCGCGAGATTGGCTGCCTTGCGAACGCGGACGTCGCGAAGCGGCGAATCCTCCAGCACGCTGATCTGGTAAGGCCAGATATGCGGGTAGATATTGGAGACGAGCTGCATCTTGCGCTGCTTGAGCTGCGTCATCGCGTCCGGCGGCGGAGCCTCGATCCAGTCGACCTGCCCGGAGAGCAGGGCTGCGACGCGGGTGTTGGCGTCCGGCATGGGAACGAGGACGAGCCGGTCGGACTTCGGAATCCGGTCTTTGTTCCAGTGGTTCGGGTTCCGGACCAGTTCCGCGCGCTGGCGCGGTACGAGCTGGTCGAGCATCCACGGTCCGGTCCCGGACGGGCGGCTCGCGACCTTGTTCCAGTCCCGGCCCATCTCCTCCCAGCGCGCCGGGCTGCACATGAAGATCGAGGCGATGAAGTAAGGCAGCAGCGCGTTGACACTCTTCGTCGTGATCTCGACGGTCGAGGCATCGATCTTGCGCCAGGAGGCGAGCGAGCCGGTGAAGGACGAGCCCTGGTTCGACTGGGCCTGGTCGTATTGCGGTGCTGATGGCGTAAGCAGCTTGTCGAGGTTCCAGATCACCGTATCGGCATCGAAGGTCGAGCCGTCATGGAACTTGACGCCCTGACGCAGCTTGAACGTCCAGGTCTTCTTGTCCGTCTCCGACACCGACCAGCTCTCGGCGAGGCCGGGGACGATAGCGGGCGCCTTGTCCGAGTGCGAGAGATCCCAGCGCGTCAGGCCGTCATAGAGGTTGATGCCGATGAAGCGGATGCCTTCGGCGCCCTGGCTCGGCTGCCCGCTCGTCAGCGGAATATCCGCGACGGTCATGGCGATGCGAAGCACGCTCTCGCCCGGCTTGGCCTGAGCGAGGAGCGGCGAACTGGCTACCGACAATGCGCCCGCGGAAAGCAGGCCCAGCGCCTCACGTCTCGTCGTCATTGCGATACAGTCCCCTTTTTTATCGCCATCAGCGGCTTTGTTGCTGGATTATCGGGCGTACTTGGCCTCGATCCCGACCCAGCTCGGGTAGTCGAACAGATCCCAGAGCTGGCGATGATCGAACATGGCGGCTCTGGCGCCCGCCGTGCTTCCATCGGCTTTCAGCGTGCCGAGGAGTTGCTGCGCGGCGAAGGCGACAGCCCGCGTCACGGCATTGGGATAGATCACGAAGCGGTAGCCGATCTCCTCGAGCCGGGCCGCTGGCAGGATCGGCGTGCGCCCGCCTTCCACCATGTTGGCGAGGAGCGGAGCGTCCACCGACGCGGCCACCGCCCGCAGCTCTTCCTCCGACTCCGGCGATTCCACGAAGACCACGTCGGCTCCGGCGGCGACATAGGCGCCAGCGCGATCGATCGCCGCCGACAGGCCCAGCACGGAGCGCGCATCAGTGCGTGCGACGATCAGCATGTCCCGGTCGCTGCGCGCGTCCGCGGCCGCCTTGATGCGCCCCGTCATCTCGGCGATATCGACGACTCGCCGGTCGGGCTCATGGCCGCATTTCTTTGGCCAGGTCTGGTCTTCGATCTGGATCGCGGAGACACCGGCGCGCTCGAATTCGCGGACGGTACGGATCACGTTGAGCGGCCCGCCATACCCTGTATCGGCATCGGCCATCACCGGAATCTCAACGCAGTCGCAGATGCGCTTAACCTGATCCAGGACTTCGCCGAACGACATCAGCGAGACGTCCGGAGCGCCGAGTGCGCTCATCGACATGCCCGATCCGGTGAGATACAGCCCGTTGAAGCCGGCCTTTTCGACGAGCCTGGCTGAGATGCAATCATAGGCTCCGGGAAGCACTGTCAGTCCGCTCTCGGCAAGCTGGCGCATCCGCCCGCGCCGAACGGGATCGTGGCCCCGCAGCACGGGCGGAACGCGACCCTCGAACGTGATCGTCATGGTCGAGCCTCCAGTGCGGCATGCGAATAGAGTGAGCGGCCGATGGCTGGCGTCTCGGCGCGCAGGATGCTGCCGCTGGACGACTCGGTTATGTAGAGTTGCCGCCCCTTGGGTCCGAACGCCACATTGGTCGGGAAGGGGCCGGTGCCGGGGTCGATCCTGAGGATCGGCTCGCCCATTCGGCTGAAAACCCAGACTGCAAGCCCGGCATGGGCCACGACGAGGTTGTCATCCTCGTCCATCGCAAGTCCATCCGGGCCACCGAGGCTGCCGGACAGCTGGATGAAGGTGCCGACCTTGGAGACGGCCGTCCCGCCCTCGAACAGCGGCACCCGCCAGACCGCATTGGCGCGCGTGACAGCGAGATATAAAATCCGTCCGTCCCGGTCGAGCACGAGGCCGTTCGGGCTCGGCACATTGGAGAGCAGGCAGTCTAGCCGTCCGTCGGCCGCCAGCCGGTAAAGCCGGCCGCTGGGGTCGTGATGGCCAGATTGGCCCTGGTCGGTGAAGTAGAGATTGCCGACCGCGTCGAAGGTCAGGTCATTGCAGCCCCGGAAGCGCTCGCCGCGCCCCTTCAGCAACACGGGCGTGACTGTGCCGTCCCGGTCCAGTTGCATGATGCCGTTCTTGTAGTCGGCGATGAAAAGGCGGCCATCAGCGTGAAAAGCCAGTCCGTTGGGCTCGCCGTCATACTCGGTCACCAGCGTCCAGCCACCGGCCGGATCAATGCGGAATATCCGGCCGAAGGGGATGTCGGTGACGTAAAGATTGCCCTCCCGGTCGAAGGCTGGGCCTTCGAGAAAGGAATGCACGTCCTCGCCGGCCTTGTTGACCTCGGCCCAGGCGGAGCGCTTGCCGCTGTTGCGGAACCGCTCGGGTAGACGGGCGAAGACCTCGGCGGCGATGCGGGGCGGGCGCGCGAACATCAGATGCTACCGACCTTGGTACAAGGAGCGCAGTCCGCAGGGCGGCGCGAATTCGCACTCGCTATCTCTTCGTATCCGGTGATCGCCGGAGCCCCTCGCATCATCGCGTGCCGACTCCAGCTTGCGCGGCCGGGATCTCTGCCCGCGGCTCGTCTGTACACAGCACGCCCCGGGCGACGAGGCTTTCGATCTCGCCCGCGTCGTAACCGAGCTCCCGCGCGATCTCGGCGCTGTGCTCACCCACTGCGGGGATGTCGAGGCGCCGGCCAAAGCGGCGCTCCTTCATCTCGAGCGGCAGCGCCGGCACCGGCGCGACCCGCCCGTTCGGCAACGTCACCTCGATCATCGCACCTGGATGGTTGAGATGCGGATCGTCGAACATGTCTTCCGGCCGGGTGATCGGTGCGAATGGCAGGCCGATCCGCTCGGAGGTTTCCAGGATCGCGGCGCGCGACATGCCGGCGAACATCGCGCGCAATTGCGGCATGAACCGTTCGCGCGCATTGACGCGGCCGGCATTGGTGGACAGCGCCGGATCGCTCAGCAGGTCCGCGAGATCGAATTCAGTGCAGAAGGAGCGCCACTGCGTATCGCTGACCACGCCGAGGAAGACCTGCTCTCCGTCCACGGTGTCGAAGACGTCGTAGACCGCCCAGGCCGAGATTCGTTCCGGCATGGGGGCGGCAGGCTTCCCTGTGACCGCGTATTGCAGCATGTGCTGCGCGACGAGGAACATGTTGTTCTCGAACAGCGCGCTCTTGACCAGCTGACCCTGACCCGTGCTTTGGCGCTCGTTGAGGGCTGCCAGAATGCCGAGCGCCGCGAACATCCCGCCCATGATGTCGTTGACCGAGGCGCCTGCCCGGAGAGGCCGACCCCTTGGACCCGTCATATAGGCAAGGCCGCCCATCATCTGGACGACCTCGTCAAGGGCGGCGCGATGCTCGTAGGGACCGGCGAGGAACCCCTTGAGCGAGCAGTAGATCAAGCCGGGGTTGCCGGGGCGCAGCGCCTCATAGCCGAGCCCTAGCGCATCGAGGCTGCCCGGTCGGAAGTTCTCGGTGAGCACGTCGGCCCGGGCGATCAGCCTGCGCGCTATCGCCATGCCGTCGGGCGATTTCAGATCCAGCGCCAGGCTCCGCTTGTTGCGGTTGAACGTCGGAAAGAATCCGCCGCCCGAGCCGGCGAGGCGCCTGGTATTGTCGCCGTTCGGCGTGGGCTCGATCTTGATCACATCCGCGCCGAGATCCGCGAGGATCAGGCCGCAAGACGGCCCCATGATCATATGGGAGAACTCGACGACGCGAATATTCGCCAGAGGAAGCTCGCTCGTCACGCTGCGATCCTCTCGCCTGCAGGGACGAAACCCTTCGGCAGGCCCGCTTCCGCCACATGACCGTAGATCGCCTCGCCCGGCAGCCCTTCGCGCACGATGTCGCGGGCGGCGACGAGTTTGTCCAGATCGATGCCAGTCCGTAGACCCATCGCCTCGAGCAGGAAGACGAGATCTTCCGTGACGATGTTCCCGGTCGCACCGGGCGCATAGGGGCAGCCGCCGATGCCGCCGAGCGAGGAATCGAAGGTGGTCACACCGGCATCGAGCGCCGCAACCACGTTGGCGAGCCCCTGTCCCCGTGTGTTGTGGAAATGCGCGCCGCCGGCCTTCTCGCCGAGTTCGGCTCGAAGCCGCGTGAACAGACGCCGCACCTGCGCCGGGTTGCCCATTCCGGTGGTGTCGGAAAGGCCGACGCTGTCGACGCCCACCTGCGCCATTGCGACCGCCAGGCGAATGACGTCGTCCTCCGGGACCGCCCCTTCGATCGTGCAGCCGAAGGCCGTCGACAGCCCCGCCTCGACGCCCGGCAACTCCTCGGCCGGAAGGCTCGCGCGCAGTGCGCAGATCTTGCCGAGCTCGACGATCGCTTCCTCGGGTGTCTTCCCGACGTTCTGCATACTGTGCGAGCGCGAGGCGGAGACCGGTATCGTCACCTTATGCGCCCCCGAGGCGAAGGCACGCTCGGCACCGATCAGATTGGGGACGAGGGCGAGGATCGTGACGCCGCGCAACTTCACCGCCTCCCGCACCACTTCGCCGGTATCGGCCATCTGCGGAAGGCGCTTTGGCGAGACGAAGGAGCCCACCTCGATCTCGGCCAGACCGGCGCCTGCCAGCGCAGCGATCCAGCGGTGCTTCGTCGCCGTCGGCATGGACTGCCGCACGCTCTGCAGGCCGTCGCGGGGCGCAACCTCGCTGACGAGCACATCGCGGGTTGAGGCGTCGGGGGCGATCATCACAACCAAAACGAACCTTATATTTCTATCTAGCAGAAATGATTTCGATCTAGTAGAAATATGGAGCGAGATTTCTTCGTTTGTCAACGAGGCCTGATCTAACGATTGTCGGCTCGATGCACGATTTTTGGGGAAGGGCTGAAATGGCGCGCGACGACGAACCAACTCAGAAAGTCGAGGCCGTCGAGCGTGCGTTGGCGATTCTGGAGAGTTTTGCCGACGGCCGGGCTACGCTGAGCCTCGGCGAGCTGGCAGAGAGCACAGGCCTCTACCGCAGCACGATATTGCGGCTGGCCGCCTCGCTGGAGCGGTTCGGCTACCTTCGACGCGGCGCCAACGGTCGCTTTCGGCTAGGCCCCTCCCTGTGGCGCCTCGGTACGCTCTACCAGAACGCCTTCGACCTCTCTCAACATGTTCGCCCTGTACTGGGGGAGCTTGTCGCGGAAACCGCCGAGACTGCGGCTTTCTATGTGCGCGAGGGCGATCGTCGCATCTGCCTTTACCGACACCAGGCGCCGAGGCCGATCCGCCACCATGTCGAGGAGGGCGCGGAGCTTTCGCTGACGCTGGGGGCCGGCTCCCGCGTTCTCATGGCCTATACGGACGGAGAAGGCCCGATCCTCGAACGCGTGCGGCAGGACGGTTATTATGTTTCGCTCGGAGAACGCGACCCGGAATCCGCTGCGATCGCTGCCCCCGTCTTCGCTCAAGACAGGCAGTTCGTCGGTGCGCTCGCGATCATCGGTCCCATGAATCGCTTCCAGGAGAGCCAGCTCGAAACGTTGATCGAGGCGGTTGTGGCGAAGGCTAGAAACCTGTCGATCGCGCTTGGCGCGCCTAACCCTACGATTTCTCCTTACGGCCCTCGTTAATAACGTAAGAGAGGCGCTGGTCGCGCGAGCAGGGACGGGGCACGCTACTCGGCACACAATCAATCCTGCGGCTCGAGCCGATAGCAGATCATGTTCGAGAGGACCGGACTTGTCGGCGAACCTTGTGACGAATGCCAGGCCGCATCCGCTTCCAAGCTCCGCAGTGTGGCTGCCGACCGAGAGTCGGGAGTAGGTCTGTGTTGTCCGCAGCTTTGGGCCAAGTCTGGTCGTTCTGCCGGAGAGCCGAGCGCACCGCCGAGAGCGGACATTCGGGACGTTGGCTAAGGGCCAAACTTAACCGGTTGGTCGGCGTGGCCTGTCCCCTGAAAAGCGGTCATCCCTGAAGTAGGCTGTAAATCGGCGCGAGGATCCGACCTACCTACTAAAGATATTTCAATGGCTTATTATGCTGATCGGCGTCGGAACCCCGCGCCGATCCACACGACCGGCGGATTTCAGGGCGAGTTGCGGGCCGTGTTCGCTCCTTTCGGATCGTTTTCCGATGCAGAATTCTGCACGTAGAGACTGGCGGTCATCCCGGCCGCCAGTTTCACGTCCGGCGGCACGGTGTCGATGCGGACGCGCACGGGTATCCTCTGGGCCAGCCGGACCCAGTTGAACACCGGCTCGACGGTCGGAAGCCCCGAGCCGTCGGAGGTGGTGTTGCTATCGGCTATCCCTCGCCCGAAACTCTCGACACGGCCCGACAGTGCCGGGGTGAAGCCCATCAGCAGGATGCGAACGGGATCGTCCACCCGAATGCGATCCAGCTGGGTCTCCTGGAAATAGCCCGTAACCCGGAAACTATCGGCATCAAGAATGGCGATCGCCGTTTGTCCGGCTACCGCAAAATCGCCAGGCCTCAAGCGGAGGTTTGTCACGTAACCGTCGACAGGCGCACGCACGACCGCACGTTCCAGATCAAGTTTGGCCACGTCAAGGCTCGCCTGAGCGTTATGGTAGTCGGCGTTGGCGGCGGCTGCGTCGCGCGTGGCCTGCTCGATCGCCTCTGTGCTGACCGTCCCTTGCAACAGGCTGCGTCGGCGCGCCACGGAGGTCTTCTGGTCCATTTTCTCTTTTCTGGCGTCCAGGCTGGATCTCGCCTGAGCGGCGACAAGCTCGAAACGGCGAGGGTCGATTTCAAAGAGAATGTCGCCACGGTGGACAAACTGATTGTCGATGACATCGACCTTTTGGATGGTGCCCGATACTTCCGGAGCGATCCGAACGACGTCGGCGCTGACCCGGCCGTCGCGTGTCCAGGGCGCATTGACGTAGTAGTCCCAGGTGTAGCGGCCGAGAAGAATGGCGCAGCCGAGCATGGCGAAAGTCAGAAGAATGCGTCCGCCGTGGTGCCGAATGGATGACATCATGATGTTGTCTTGCTTAGGAACAGCACGCAGGTGCCGAGGAGAGAGAAGTAGAAGGCTATGTCGAACAGGGCTGGATGCCAGACATGGCGATAGAACCCTGCTGCTGAAAGCAGGCGCCGGATTCCGTGGAAGATGACATAGCAGCCCAGGAGGGTGACTAGCAGGGTCGGAACGTACACGCCGAGGATATCGAGATCGGGTTTCATGCCGCTGCGCCCTCCTTCGCCACGGCAAGATGGGGCGGCTCACTTTCGGGGGACAGAGCGCCGCGCAGTCCCACCACCGCATCCCTGACGCGGCGAGGCGCGGCCCCGGTCGCGAGCAGCACGCTCCGAAGAGCGGCGTCGAGCGAAGCGAGCAAAGGCTCCATCGCGGTCGGGGTTCGCCTTTGCCTGGCGCGATAGTGCTCTGCCAGTCGGGTCAGCAGATCATCCACCGCGGATCGCTCAAGCGCGGACAGTCCCGCCTTGTTACGCTGGATCTTCAGCACGTCCAGGCCGACGCGCAGATCACGAAGAATGTCGCTTCCCATCAGCACCGAGCCGGCGGGTAGAGCCGCGAGCCTCGGCACGAGAAGCCCCAGCCGGTCGAGCATGGGCTGGAGAATCGCGTCGGGATCGACACGCCGGGAACCCGTGGCGGCATCGATGACGGCTTCCCATCCCGCGCGCAGCAGACGCGAGGCGCTTGTCTCCGCGCCTACGGCGCGAACGGTCCCAAGCGTCATCATCGCGATGAAGATGCCAAAGAGTGTCGCGAGGCTGGCATTGGCGAAAGCGGCAAAATCGCTGCTCGCACGATCATGCAGCGTCAACATGTAGATGAGGTTCACGCTGAGCTGGAAACCGATCAGCCATCGTGCGGGAGTGGCAAGCAGAATGCCGACAGGGACAAGGAACAGTCCGAGCGCGGCAACCAGCGGAAAAAAGCCGTCGAGGGCGGGCAGGATGGCGAACTGGTAGACGAAGGCGGCGCCGATTGCCATCAACACCAGTTGCAACACCTTGCGCAAGGCGGGTCTGGCGTCATCCAGGGTTGCCAGCACGCAGCACAGGATGCTCACCATCTGTACTGCGCCTCCGCCATTGGACCACCCGGTGGAAATCCAGAATGCACAGGTGATGAGGATCGCGAGTACCGCCGCCATGGCGGAAAGAATGGCCATGCCATAGTCCGTATGGAGACTGGCCGGTCGCCTGTAACCGACAGAAAGCACCCGGCTCAGACCGTGGGCGCCGCCGGTCGTCATGTCCGTGCGCAGTGTCCTGCAGTCCTGCCAGACCTCGACGAGATCGCGCTGGCGCTTGTTAAGACGCAAAGCAAGCAGCCCGCTCCACGTTATGGGGCGACGTTCCAGCCTATCGTGTTCCCGGGCGATCTCCCCCAGCAGAGCGTCTGTCTGCGCGAACGCTTCGTTATCGGACGCAGCGGTCCATCGCGCGATCCGTTCGAGCAAGGAGCTATGGTTTTCGTCGACGTCGTTTCGTCGAAGCGCCGACAGGATGCCCTCGATCTCGGACAGCAGCGGCAGCAACGCCACCATGCGTTGCTGCAAGACTTCCATCCGCCCGGTGAGTGCCCGGCCTTCCGCCTCCTCGTACCCCACATGCGTCGTGAAGGAGCGTAAATCAACAGCGTCGGCCGCGAGCTTGTGGCGCTCGCGCAGGGCTTCGGTCGTCCCGCCGTTCCCTGCCAGAACATCGCGGGTCAGGCTGGCAGCATTGTTGAGCCAGCCTTCGACACGGCGCGCCAATATCGGTCCGGCCCGCCGCGGCAATACGGCCCTTCCGATGATAGCCGCGCAGATAATGCCGATCGCAATCTCCTCCACCCTTGCAATGGCGACGTCGAAGCTTGTTTGGGGAGCGTCCACAAGGGTGAAGCCGGTCAGCGCAACGGTGTATCCGCCCAGCATGAAGACGTAGCTGCGCGGGGTGCGGTCGAGCATGCTGATGAAGAGGCAAAGCCCGCACCATAAGGCGATAACGAGCGAAAGAAGGACCGGCGCCGCGACGAGATTGGGGACCAGTACCACGGTCATCACTGCGCCCAGAAAGGTGCCCGCCAGACGATAGATCGCTTTCGAGGTAACCGATCCGGACAGGGGATGCGCGATGATATAGACGGTGCCCACCGCCCAATAAGGATTCCTGAGGCCGAAGCGTATCGCTATCCAATAAGCCAGCATGGCGGCAGCGAACGTTTTCAAAGAAAAGACGACATCTTCGACCGGCAATGTCCTGATCGCGTTCGTCACCCTTTCGACCTCGCCTGACAGTCGTCCAGAGCCGAGAACACTTTGAGCAGCACGCGATATGCCGTCGCGATATCGTCAGGCTCTATGTCACCCAGGAGTTCCTCTCTCAACACCAGGGCGACCTTGTCCGCACGTCTTCCCAGCACAACACCTTCGTCGGTCAACTCCAGCAATTTCGCTCTTCGGTCCAAGGGATCTTCGAGACGCCGCAGCAGCCCACCTTTCTCCAGGGTGTCGAGGAGGCGAACGACCGCGGAGTTTTCAAGGCCGAGATGTTTAGCCAGCTCATGCTGGCGCATCAGTTTGTCACCGGCGCGCAGCAGCAGGAGGATTGGCAGCACGGTGGCGTCCGACAGTTGATCGGCGCTCAGGCGCTGTCCGAGCGCCCGGCGCCACGCCTGCCCCACGGCGGGCAGGAGGCTGCCGAGATCGGCTCCTTTTCCTTGCTTCATCTGGCTTTAGCCTTTCGACAATCCTTGCTTTGAATCAGAGCGATATAACCGGGTAGGCACAGCCCGAATTGCGGGGTTGCCCGCAAACATGATCCATCATTAGATGGTATATCATTGATTTTTGCGACTGACAATGCCCGGCATGAGCAAGAGCGATAGGCATGAGGAACGCTGCCCGGGAGCGCACAGTGTATCACCAGCCCGGCCGACGATCGTAC
>JARYGW010000073.1:0-17536 GCA_033792295.1 Allobosea sp. | reverse complement strand
CCTATGCGGGCGCCGTGGCGCCGGAGGCGATCGAGGCGGTGGGGCTACTCGGCGAAGATCGGCGCGATGTGGGTCTGCTCGCCATTACCTCGGCCGACCGGCTCAATGCCGGCTGGCAGGCGGCGGAACGGGCGCGCCAGCGCGGCAACCATCAGGCGACGAGCCATATCGAGCGGCTGCTTGGCGATCTCTCGCGCGATTGCGGCATCGTCTCGGTGCTGGACGGGCACCCGGCGACGCTGGCCTGGCTCGGCAGCGTCCATGGCCACAAGCAGAAGGCGCTGGGCGTCGAGCATTTCGGCCAGACCGGCACGGTGGCCGATCTCTACCGGCATTTCGGCATCGACGCGAACGCCATCGTCCACGCCGCCAATGCCGCCGCGCCCGGGCGGCCGGTGCGCTACCTCAAGGCGTTGCCTTAAAGAGAGGACATCCTGCGCCTGCGCCGCAGCGCTTTACGCTGCGACGCGGGGAATGACGCTGGCGCTCAGAAGCGCGGCGTCTCGATGGTGTTGGCAAAGGGATTGCTGCCGGAGCCGATACGGCTGGGCAGGGTGCCTTCGCCATAGAGATCGCCGGTGTTCACATAAATCGGCGAGGCGGCGAAATGCTGGCTGGCATAGCGATTCATCGAGCCGACCGGCACGACGTTGCCGGCGTCGAAATAGCTGCGCTTCTGGACGGTGATCCGCAGAGGCCCGCGGCGGCTTTGCGCCTCGGCAAGGCTCGCCATAACGGTAGATGCCGCCAGAGCGATGGTGAGAGCAGTGGCAACGCGCTTGAACGACATCATGACAACAACCTCCGAGAGTGGCGGCACCCACTCGATGTAAGCATCCCGAACACGGAGCAAAGCCTAATACGGGCCTGTTAACAATATTGTTAGCGCAACCGTCTTCCGTTGGCTCAGCGCTTGCGGTGTGCGCCCTTCAGGCGTGCCGGACGTGGGGCTGGTTTGGCTTTTGCGGGCTCTGCCGCTGCCGTCTTCATGCGCAACGCGGGTACGGATCCATCCACGTCGAGCCACGAGGCCTTGCGTCCGGCCGCTGCGAGATGCGGCTTGGCGCAGGCTGGGTCGCGCGCGAGTTCGCTCCTGGCGAAGGCCGCGCGTAGCTCCTCGTTGCCCGCGGCATTGGCGAGATCGAGGCGGTCGATGAGGCAGGCAAGCTGGCGTCGGTCACTCGGCTTGGCCGAAGCGCACCACCAGCCGTTCATGGTGAAGGCCGCGGCGTCTCCGGCCGAACGGAAGGCGAGGCAGCTGCGGCTCGAGCTGCCGTCGTCGAGAACGACATCGGCCGCTTCCACCGGGCCGAAACGGGTTTGGATCGCAGCCGGGGCGCTGCTGCGTGTCACCGACAAGGCACGCAGCGCAGCCTCGCGGACGAGGTCGATCGTGAAGGACCGCGCACCGGGTTGCTCAAAAGGCCCGGTGCGCAGTCGAAGCATCAGGTGGGGGGCTTTTTCCGCAAAGGCAGAGAAGGTCAGGACATCCTCGCGGCGGCCATCGGCCGTGCGCCGGGCTTCATAGGCGGGCGAGGTGCGACCGAGTTCGGAGGAGCCGAGATCGAACATCGCGATCGGCCGGGAAATCGGGCTCCAGGTCATCGCATCGAGGCTGTCTGAACGGGGCAAGGGTACGGCGATGCGGGGGATGGGGCCGGAGGTCGTGCTGGCGATGAGGCTGGCGAGCTGTGGCTGGTCCTCGTCCTTGGCCGAGAGGCTGGTCACGAGCGCGGCGGTCATGCCGAGACCGGTGAGCGCCGCGAGGCCGCGCCACAGCAATGCGCCAGAGAAGCCGAGTCCGCGGCGCGGGGTGAGCAGGCGCAGCCCGCGCCACAACGAGCGTCCATAGCGCTCGCCGTGATCGGCCGCCGCAATCAGACCTGGGACGAGGTCGATGCGCGCGCAGCGTCGCGCAGCGGTTCGGCACACCTCGCCTGCGCGGGCAAGCCACGGCTGCAGCCGCTCCGGCTTCGCACGAATGCTTTCCAGCGCCGAACTCGATACCCAACGCAACCCGTCTCTCCCGCGCGGCTCTGCTGCCGCGCCTCCTCCACATCTGCCGAGAGCCTGCCGCGAGAGGGTGGCCCGGAGGTTACCGAGCGGCCGGAATCGGCTGGCAACGTGAACATGGGGTCAAGAAGCAAGGTTAACGCAGCGGGCCGCCGGGAGAGGGGGGGCCAGCAAGGGAATTGACTTTTTGTCGCGGCCGGTGTTCTGACAGTGCGCGGCGTAGTCTTGCGCCGCTTGCGAAGTTTGCAGCCCTTCGGGATTGGTTCCGTGACTGTCGGCCTGACGACGAAACACACGACCAAAACGACGACCGGGAAAGCCGGTACGTCGCGCTGACGCTTCGCCTCGGTTCCGGGTCCATCTCCCCCCGGCGGGGGCAGATCGCCGAACCAGCCCGGAACGGGCAGGGGCGGCTCCCAAAGGGAGATCCGAACCGAATTCATCCGCAAAGGATCACATCAATGAGCTTCAAGGTCGCAGTGGTCGGCGCTACCGGCAATGTAGGCCGCGAGATGCTGGACATCCTCGCCGAGCGGGCTTTTCCCGTCAGCGAGGTGGTGGCGCTGGCCTCGTCTCGCTCGGTCGGCACCGAGGTCTCCTTCGGCGACAAGACGCTGAAGGTGAAGGCGCTCGAGCACTATGATTTCTCCGACACCGACATCTGCCTGATGTCGGCCGGCGGCGAAGTCTCGAAGGAGTGGTCGCCGAAGATCGGCGCCCAGGGCGCGGTCGTTATCGACAACTCCTCGGCCTGGCGCACCCATCCCGACGTGCCGCTGATCGTGCCGGAGGTGAACGCTGCCGCTGCCGCCGGCTTCACCAAGATGAACATCATCGCCAATCCGAACTGCTCGACTGCGCAGCTCGTGGTGGCGCTGAAGCCGCTGCATGATCGCTTCGGCATCAAGCGTGTCGTCGTCTCGACCTATCAGTCGGTGTCCGGCGCCGGCAAGGAGGGGATGGACGAGCTCTTCAACCAGACACGTGCGGTGTTCTCGGCCGGCGAGATCCAGACCAAGAAGTTCCCGAAGCGCATTTCCTTCAATCTCATTCCGCAGATCGACGTCTTCATGGAGGACGGCTACACCAAGGAAGAGTGGAAGATGGTGGTCGAGACCAAGAAGATCCTCGACCCGAAGATCAAGCTGACCGCGACCTGCGTGCGCGTGCCGGTCTTCATCGCCCATTCGGAAGCCGTCAACATCGAGTGCGAGAAGCCGATCACTGCCGATGAGGCGCGTGAGGTTCTGCGCAGCGCGCCCGGCATCCTCGTCATCGACAAGCATGAGCCCGGTGGCTACATCACACCGCACGAGGCGGCCGGCGAGGACGCGACCTATATCTCGCGCATTCGCGAGGATGCGACGGTCGAGAATGGCCTCGCTTTCTGGTGCGTTTCCGACAATCTGCGCAAGGGTGCCGCGCTCAACGCCGTGCAGATCGCCGAGGTGCTGGTCAACCGCAAGCTGATCCAGCCGCGCAAGCAGGCGGCCTGAGCCGGGCGGCTGGTTCCTGGACGTATTCAAAGGCGGGCTGCGGCCCGCCTTTTTGCTGCTCGGAAACGACGCTTGCATGGGCCGCTTGTGATCTTTGCACAGCGGCGCGAATTTCAAATCGATTAAGCTGCCATTCCTCTCGTGATCGTTCCCGCCCCGTGGCCAGCCTGATCCCACCCGGACCCGTTTCAGAAACTGCGCATGCAGCGCCGGCCGGCTCACTGCGGCGCGACAATGCCCTGCTGGGTATCGGCATCATGCTGCTGGCGACGGTCTTTCTGTCGGCCGGCGACGCCGCCTCCAAATATCTGGCCGCCGAGAACGTGCCGGCGCTGCATATCGTCTGGCTGCGCTATATCACCTCGGCGCTCGTCCTGCTTGCGATCGTCGCCGGGCAGCGTGGCAAGATCTCCTTGCGGACTCGCCGGCCCGGCCTGCAATTGTTGCGCGGAATCGGCATCATCGGCTCGTCGATCTTCTTCGTATCGTCCCTGAAATACCTCAAGATCGCCGATGCGACGGCGACGAGCTTCGTTGCCCCGCTCTTCGTCACGGCCCTGTCCATCCCGCTGCTCGGCGAGAAGGTCGGCTGGCGGCGCTGGCTCGCGACCATCGTCGGACTTATCGGAGTGCTGATCGTGGTCAGGCCAGGCGGCAGCGGTTTCCAGCCGACCTCGCTGCTGCCGGTTCTCTCGTCGCTGAGCTGGGCCTTCTCGCTCATCGTGACGCGGCTGATGAGCGGTACTGAAGATCCGATCGCGACGATCACCTATTCGACCGTGTTCGGCGCGATTGTCTCGAGCCTGCTGCTGCCGCTGCACTGGGTCGAGCCGAGCTGGACGATCGCGCTGGTCGGCTTCTTCATCGGCGCCGTCTCGACGGCGGGGCATTGGCTGGTGATCGTCGCCTTCCGCTATGCCGCGGCCTCGCTGCTCGCGCCCTTCTCCTATATCCAGCTCTTCTGGGCGGCTCTCTTCGGCTTCCTGCTGTTCGCAGCGTTGCCGGACCTCTGGACCTGGGTCGGTGCGGCGGTCATCGCTGGCTCGGGTCTCTACACCGCCCACCGGGAGCGGATTCGGGCACGGCAGGTCACGGCCGGTAACCAAGGATCGTAATAGGGCGGGCGCCTCGCTCTTGGTTGAATGGCATCGCGGCCGAGTTGCTGTAGGGTGACGTAACGCCAACTGGCGCGTTTTGTTATCAGGGATTACCCATGCCGATGCATCTCGCACGCGCGGTTCTCGCCGCGAGCCTTCTCCTGCTGCCGGGGCTTGCGAGCGCCAAGACCTATTCGATCCCCGATCCCAATCCTGTCGCGGTCATCACGATGCCGGACGATTGGGAATCCACAGAGATCGACAAGGGCGTCGAATCGACTTCCGACGACGAGGCCGTTTACGTCTCGGTCGAGGTGACGGAGCTGAAGGACGCCGCACAGGCCATCGCCGAAGCGGTCACCTGGCTGAAGAGCAAGGGCGTCGTCGTCGACTCTGCGACGCAGGAGAAGAAGCCGTTCTCCATCAATGGTATGGAAGGCGTGCAGGTACAGTGGACCGGCAAGGACGAGGACGGTCCCACCCATATCAGCCTGACCCTGCTGCAGGTCACCGAGACCAAGGGCCTCGTCGTGACCTATTGGGCCTCTCCTGAAGGCGAGAAGGAGAACCTGAAGGAACTCGCCTCGATCATCGATAGCCTGAAGGCCCTCAAATAGATCGTATCGACCAGCGCGCGGCAGGCTGTGCGCTGGCCGCGCGGGCGTAGCGCGCCATGAACATCGTGACCGCCTCGCCGACGATGCGGTGCACCTCCTCGTTACTCGGGGGCGTCTGGATGGCGTTGAACAGGCGCGGCCGCGTCAGGGTCGATTGGCACAGATCGAGGAACTGCATCGCGGCAAGATGGGTATCCTCGATGTCGAGCTTGCCTTCACCGACCATGCGGTCGAGATAGCGCGCGATCATGTTCGCGCCCGTCAGCGGGCCATTCTCGTAGAATTCCCGGCCGAGATCGGGCATCCGCTCGGCGACGCCGATGACGATGCGATGGGCGCTGACCGCGAATTCCTGGTTGATCATGCGCACGATGCACTGGCCGAAATTCTGCAGTGCGCGCGCCGGCTCGGGATCGTCGTTCAGGGCCGCGATGGCGCCGCGCTTCTGCGTTTCCCGTTCGCGCTCGATCAGAGCGACGAAGAGGTGTTCCTTGTCCTGGAAATAGACGTACAGCGTGCCCTTCGAGACATTGGCGGCTGCCGCGATATCGTTCATGCTGGCAGCGTCAAAGCCGCGGGCCGTGAAGACCTGATAAGCTCCGTCGAGAATCTGGCGTCGTTTCTCGGGATCGGCTCCGGCGATCCGCCGGTTGCGCCGTGCCGGCTTGAGGTCCGGCGTGATATTGTCCGTCATGCTATTTTCCGCCGGGCAGCCCGGCCACGCAAAATAATCGAACCGCCCAGTTCGATTTCACTTGATATGCAATATCGCCGGAGCTATTTCAAGCGCAATCGGACCGTGCGGTTCGAATTGTTCTCATCAGGATAACCGATGTCCTCCGAGATCACGGAAAAGCGCCGCGACCGTCTGAAGCTGGTCGACCCGGCTCTTGAAACGGCCAACCCGGCCGAGGCCCGCCAACCGGCGGAGACCAGCCCAGCTCCTCCGTCCGAGGCGGCGTCCCCGTCTACGAAGCGCAGCCCCGTTCGCCGTGTCGGGCTGACCTTGCTTGCGGCCGTCGCGCTTGGCGCCGGTCTCTGGTACGGCATCGACTGGTGGCGCAATGGTCGCTTCATCGTCTCGACCGATGACGCTTATGTCGGAGCCGAGATGGCGACCGTTTCGGCCAAGCTTGCCGCCAACATCGCCAAGGTCTCGGTGGTTCAGAACCAGGAGGTCAAGGCCGGGCAGCCGCTTGTGACACTCGACGATGGTGACTGGCGGATTGCGCTGGCGAGTGCCCGCGCCAAGACGGCGACGGCTCGTGCGACTCTGGCGCGCATCGACAGCCAGATCGAGGCAGGGCGTGCCGCACTGGTGCAGGCCAAGGCGCAGCAGAGCTCGGCCGAGGCCGCGGTTACCCGCACGAGCGCCGACTACGACCGCGCGAATAGCCTCGCGGCCAAGTCTTATGGCTCGCAGGCCACTCTCGATGCCGCGACCGCGGCGCGAGACCAGGCAGTCGCTTCGCTCGCCAGCGCCAAAGCCGGGGTCGTGCAGGCTGATGCGAACATCAAGGTGCTCGAGGCGCAGCGTGTCGAGGCCGCCCGCCAGATCGACGAGCTGAAGGTGGCCGAGGAAAAGGCAGAGCGCGATCTCTCCTTCACCCAGATCAACGCGCCGATCGACGGCGTCGTCGCCAGCACCAATGTCCAGCTGGGCGACCTCGTCAGCGCCGGCAAGCGCCTGATGTCGGTGGTTCCGCTCGACCAAGTCTATATCGATGCCAATTTCAAGGAGACGCAGATCGCACCGCTGAAAATCGGCGACCGCGCCTCGATTACGGTGGATGCACTGCCGGACCAGGTCTTCCATGGCACCGTCAGCGGCATCGCCGGTGGCACAGGCTCTGTCTTCACGCTGTTGCCGCCGGACAATGCGACCGGCAACTTTACGAAGATCGTGCAGCGCGTGCCGGTGCGCATCGCGCTCGACCGGGAATCGACCGGCAAGCATGTGCTGCGGCCGGGCATGTCGGTCATCGTCTCCATCGACCCGCGCCCCGCCGGCCAGCGCTGACGCTGCAAGGAGGCCGTCATGGCCACCGCGACCCTCACCGCCGGGCCGGGCGCCAAGCCGGCCGGCGACGCGATTCCGATGCGCCGGATCCTTGCCTTCATGGCGATGGTCTTCGGCATGTTCATGGCGATCCTGGACATTCAGATCGTCTCGGCCTCGCTGGCGGAGATCCAGGCCGGACTCTCGGCCTCCTCCGACGAGATCGCCTGGGTGCAGACGGCTTATCTGATCGCGGAAGTGATCATGATTCCGCTGTCGGGCTATCTCAGCCGGGCACTGTCGACGCGGGTGTTCTTCTCGATCGCGGCGGCTGGTTTCACCATTTCCAGCGTGCTTTGCGCAACGGCGTCGTCGATCAACGAGATGATCGTCTGGCGGGCTATTCAGGGCTTCATCGGCGGCGGCATGATCCCCGGTGTCTTCGCCGCGGCCTTCACCATCTTCCCGCCCTCGAAGCGGCCGATCGTTTCGCCGCTCATCGGCCTTGTCGCGACGCTGGCGCCGACGATCGGCCCCACCGTCGGCGGCTATCTCAGCCATGCCTTCTCCTGGCACTGGCTATTCCTGGTCAATGTCGTGCCCGGTATCGGCGTCACCATCGCGGCCTGGACACTGATCGACTTCGATAAGCCCGACCACAGCCTGATCAAGCGCTTCGACTGGATCGGGCTCGGTGCCATGGCCGCCTTCCTCGGCAGCCTCGAATACGTGCTGGAGGAAGGTACGCGGCTGGACTGGTTCCAGAGCGAGGAGATCGTGATCTTCTCGGTGATCATGGTTCTTGGCGCGGTGCTGTTCTTCTGGCGCGCCCTGACACGCAATGAGCCGCTGGTCGATCTCTATGCCTTCAAGGACCGCAACTTCGCCTTCGGCTCGCTGTTCTCCTTCTGCATGGGCATCGGTCTCTATGGGCTGACCTATCTCTACCCGGTCTATCTCGGGCGCATTCGCGGCTATGACGCGTTGATGATCGGCGAGACGATGTTCGTTACCGGCCTGTGCATGTTCTTAACGGCGCCGATCGCGGGGCGGCTCTCGGCCAAGCTCGACCCACGTGTGATGATGATGATCGGGTTCAGCGCCTTCGCCCTTGGGACCTGGCTCGCCTCCCGTATCACCTCGGACTGGGATTTCTACGAATTGTTGTGGCCGCAGGTGCTGCGCGGCTGCGGCCTGATGCTGTGCATGGTGCCGATCAACAACGTCGCGCTCGGCACCTTGCCGCCGCAGCAGTTGAAGAATGCGTCGGGACTCTACAACCTTACCCGCAATCTCGGCGGGGCGGTTGGCCTCGCCGTCATCAACACGATGCTGAACACCCGCACCGACCTGCATATCACCCGGTTGCATGAATGGGTGGCAGCCGGGCGACAGGTTGCGGAAGAGGCGCTGGCCAACACGACCCAGCGCTTCAACGATTACGGGGATGCCGCGGAGACGATGGCGATGGCGGTCCTCAACCAGCGGGTCCACAAGCAGGCGCTGGTCATGGCCTTCGGAGACGTCTTCCTAGGGTTGACGTTCATCTTCGCCTGCCTGGTCGTCATGTCGCTGTTCCTCAGCAAGCCGAAGCCGGCTGGCGCCGGCGCTGGTGGCGGGCACTGAGCGAAATCCGCTGCTGTCCTGCGAGGCTAGGCGGTGCACAACACCGCGCTGCAGCGCGATGTCGCAACCCGCACGATTGACATTTTGCCGCCGGCAAGACAAATATGTCAGTAATATCAGTAGTTTAGATGATTTCTAAACTACGAGGCTGCGAGGCCGGCAGAGTGGAAGGCGTTTTTCGATGAGCGTTCTGGCGAGCAAGGATCGGGAGCAGGCTGTCGCGGCGGAGCATATTCCGTGGCCGCAGAAGAGCCTGACGTCTTGCCCGATCAGCGGCGTGAAGGCGCGCCTGCGTTCGGCGGGCTTGCGTCCGACGCGCCAGCGCATGGCCTTGGGCTGGCTGCTCTTCGCCAAGGGCGACCGCCACGTCAGCGCCGAAATGCTTTATGAGGAGGCGCTGCGGGCGCGCGAGCCCCTGTCGCTCGCGACGGTCTACAATACGCTGCGCCAATTCTCGGAAGCGGGGCTGCTGCGCCAGGTTTCGGTCTCCGGACCCAAGACCTTCTTCGACACCAACGTCTCGGAACATCACCACTTCTACAATGAAGAAGACGAGACGGTGACCGACATTCCCGGCTCGACCATCCATGTCTCGGGCTTGCCCGAGGCGCCTGAAGGCATGGTGATTTCCTCCGTCGAGGTCATCGTCAGGTTGCGCAACGCCGATGGCGAGGAAGTCACCACGACCAAGCAGGTGGCAGGTCACCACGCGTGATCGTCTGTTCCTGCAACGTCCTGTCCTGCCGGCAGATCAAGGGCACCATCAGCCCCGACGGCAGCGGCCCTAGAACGGCTGGCGAGGCTTATGATTGCCTCGGTTGCAGCCCGGATTGTGGGCGTTGCGCGCGTGAGGTTCGCGCGATTCTGGCCGAGGCCCGCGCTGCTTGCGCAACTCAATGCGATAGCTGCGCCAGCCGCGAGATCGAGTGCGCCGTGCATGTCAGCGTCGGGCGCATGCTGGAAGGCATCGCGGTGTCCGAGGACGCGGCGCAGGCGGCCTGAGAGGCCCACGCTCGGAACCGGGCCGTGGATTGCCTGCCCGATCTTCTTTTTTTCTCTTTCTTTTCAAGATTTTCCGCGCTACATTAGTGTAATTCTAATGTAGATTGCGAGGAACCGCGCCATGAAGGGCGACAAGAAGGTCATTGAATATCTCAACCGGGGGCTGCGCTCGGAGCTCACCGCGATCAATCAATACTGGCTGCACTACCGGATGCTCGACAATTGGGGGCTGAAGGAGATGGCCAAGACCTGGAAGAAGGAATCGATCGAGGAGATGGTCCATGCCGACCGCTTCGTCGATCGCATCCTCTTCCTCGAGGGTTTCCCGAACCTGCAAACGCTCGACCAGCTGCGCATCGGCGAGAACGTCAAGGAAGTCATCGAATGCGACCTCAAGGCCGAGGTCGAGGCACGTGCGCTCTATCAGGAGGCTGCCAAGTATTGCCGCGATGTCGGTGATTACCCGTCCGAAGACCTGTTCAAGGCGCTGATGAAGGATGAGGAAGGTCATATCGACTTCCTCGAGACGCAGCTCGACCTCATCGGCCGTGTCGGCTTGGAGCTCTACACCCAGAAGCATATCGGCGGTCTCGAAGGCGACGACCACGAGCATTGACGCGGGTGAGGGCGCCGGATATCGCGTCTGGCGCCTGTTCCGATCGCTGCCGAAGTGCAAGAAAAAAGGGCTCGCCGCTGGCGAGCCCTTCTTCGTTCCGGGGAGCGATACCGGATCAGATGAAGCTGATGTTCGACGCTTCCGGGCCCTTGCGGCCGGCGCGGATCGAGAAGCGCACGCGCTGACCATCCATCGGCGCCTGCAGGCCGCTGCGGCTCAACGAAGAGACGTGCAGGAAGACATCCGGCCCGCCCTTGTCGGGAGCGATGAAGCCGAAGCCGCGATCCGAATTGAAGAACTTCACCGCACCGTCGAACGGGCCTTCGACCGGGCCGCTATCGCGATCCTGGAAGCCGCCACCGCGGGGGCCGCGGTCGCGATCCTGGAAACCTCCGCCGAAATCGTCGCGGGGTGCACGCGGCGCGAAGCCGCGTGGAGCAGCCGGCGCAGTCTGGGTTGCGGTCGAGGCATCGATCTCGTGGACCGCGACGACCTGGAGGCCGCGGCGGCCCTCGCCGAGATCGGCGACGATGGTCGCGCCGGGCAGCAGATCCTGCTGGTCCAACGGGCCGATCGCCGAGATGTGCAGGAAAACATCGCCCGAGCCGTCGACGGGCGAGGCGAAACCGAACCCCTTCTCGGGGTCGAACCATTTGACTTTGGCTTCGATATTTTCGTGCGTGACGAAAGGCTGGGCAGCAGGAGGCTTGCGACGATCGAACATGGAGCTTCAGATATGAGTGACCGGGAGCACGCAACTTAGCTCATGCCGGGCGCGCCGTCATCGGGGTCAGAGCGAAATTATTACACGACATTTCCCACCATTATAGCGCTTTTTTTTGCGCCATCCCCAAGCCGGTGGAGGGCTTTCGTTATGCGTTGGGCGCATGGATTCCGATTATATTCCGCTGATTTTCTGGTATGTGCAGCAAAAATGCCGCGGCATGGCCCTTGCAATCGCCGCAATTGAGGACGATCTGAAGCGCGGCTAGGGAAGAACGCCTCCTGTTCGATAGCGCCGCGAGGTGCTGTTCGGGAGATGAAAATGAGTCGATCTACAAAAGTCCGTGGCAACGCCAGCCGTGGCGAAATTCGCCGGCTGTGGCTGGCGGAACGCGATCTCTTCAGGGAACATCTGCTGAGACTCGACCCGCTGACGCGCAAGCAGCGTTTCGGCACAGCGGTCAACGATGCTTTCCTCGACAACTACGCCACGACGACCTTCGGCGTCGGCGGGCTGGTCTATGCCTATATCGAGGATGGCGTGGTGCGCGGTGCGGCCGAATTGCGCGGTCTCGACGACATCATCGCGCAGACGGGTGAAGCCGCGTTCAGCGTGGAGACCGGCTGGCGCCGCAGTGGCATTGGCGGCGAATTGTTTTCGCGGCTGATCACGGCAGCGCGCAACCGTGGCATCAGGACGCTCTACATGACCTGCCTGCCCGAGAATGCCGCGATGCGGCGGCTCGCGCAGAAGTTTACGGCGGATCTGGTCGGCGGCTATGCGGATGTCGAGGGTGTCATCGCCACGGGTGGCCCCACGCCCTTCACCGTCCTCGACGAGGCTCTGGACAACGCCAAGGGTTTCGCGACGCTGGCCCTTTCGCTTCAGAAAGCCTTCTGGCCGACGCGCCTCTTCGCCCGCGCCCTCGGGGCGTAGGGCTGCCGTCGATGGATCGCCGTGTGCCCTCACGGGTGCATGGCGATCCTTTTTCCGGGTAGAGCTTAGCGATTGAGCGAAAGCGCGGCACCCGACTTGGTCACGGCGCCGTCGAGCGCGTTGCCGCTCGTGGCGCGCAGCCGTGCCGCGACCGTGCCGCCCTGCTGGTAGAGATAGACTTCCCCGTCGCGATAATCCCAGGCCGTGATCTTCTGGAGATCGCGATTGGCGCAGCCCGACGAGCTGGCGCGGTAGAGATCGAGCGTCGGGGCGCTCGAGAGCTGGACGCGACAGGTACCGCCGGTCGCTTCGCGCGCAGTCCAGCCACCGATCACGTTGTCACGCGTCGCCGACGGCCGGGCCGGGGCGGTCGGGCTCGCACCCAGGCCGGCGACCTGGTTGTTGCCCGGAGCCGTCGGCGCGGGACCGGGCTGGCCCATCGGAGGTTGTCCCTGGCCTTGCGGTGCGCCGCCGGGCCCGGGCTGGAAGAAGGGATCCTGCCCCGGAGGGACGGCGCCGCCAGAGCCGGGCGGAGGCGCGGAGGTGACGGGATAGCCGCCAGGAGGAGGCAGCGGCTCGGATGTGACCGGGGCGGATGTGACCGGAGGGGCCGAAGGCAAGGCGGGCTGGCTGTAGGAAGGCGGATTCATGACCGGCCCCGAGAAGCGCTGCGCGCCGGCACAAGCCGTCAAGGCCAGCAAGGGAAGCAGTGCGGTCGCTTTCAGCGCCGGAATAGCGGTTTTCGTCGTCATGCGGCGCGGTCCCGATCAATCTAACTTTGCGTCAATATCATAGAGCTATAATGAACGCGGCATGAGCATGGTCTAGCGCAAGCGGGCCCGCTTGCGAACCCGCGAAGTCCGGTCTGGTTCCGCCTCAGCGGCGCGGGCATAGTGCGTCCCTTCGGAAGGACTGCCATGACGCCGCTCGCCCCCACCACGATCGCCCCTCCCTTCGCCCGTTACAGCCACGGCGTCTCCGTGCCTGCGGGCTGGCGGCTGGCTCTCTGTTCGGGACAACTCGGGATGGCGGCGGACGGGGTCGTGCCGGAAGGCGTGCGCGAGCAGGCCGATCTCTGCTTCGCCAACATCGCCGCGATCCTCGCCGAAGCCCGGATGACACTCGCCGACATCGTCCGGGTCAACGCCTATGTCACCGACCGCGCCCATATGAAGGGCTATATGGAATCGCGCGACGCGCATGTCGGCGCGCCGCCGCCGGCCTCGACCCTGATGATCGTTTCCGGCTTCACCCGGCCGGAGTTCAAGGTCGAGATCGAGGTGATCGCGGCGGCTCCCTGAGAAGCGGCCGCGGCACGGTAATTCAACCGGCCTTGCGCTTGTTCTGGCGGTTGGCGACGAGGTCGTCGACCACGGCCGGATCGGCCAAAGTCGAGGTGTCGCCGAGCGCGCCGAACTCGTCCTCGGCGATCTTGCGCAGGATGCGGCGCATGATCTTGCCGGAGCGGGTCTTGGGAAGGCCCGGTGCGAACTGGATCAGATCCGGAGAGGCGATCGGTCCGATCTCGTTGCGGACATAGGCGACGAGCTCCTTGCGCAGATCCTCGTTCGGGCTCTCGCCAGCCATCAGCGTGACATAGGCGTAGATGCCCTGACCCTTGATGTCGTGCGGGTAGCCGACGACGGCCGCTTCCGACACTTTCGGATGGGCGACGAGCGCCGATTCGACCTCGGCCGTGCCCATGCGGTGGCCGGAGACGTTGATGACATCATCGACGCGGCCGGTGATCCAGTAATAGCCGTCGGCGTCGCGTCGGCAGCCGTCGCCGGTGAAGTACTTGTTCGCATAGGTCGCGAAATAGGTGTCCATGAAGCGCTGATGATCGCCATAGACGGTGCGCATCTGGCCGGGCCAGCTATCGGCGATGACGAGGTTGCCCTCGCAGGCACCTTCCTGGACCTTGCCTTCGGTATCGACGATCTCGGGTTTGACGCCGAAGAAGGGGCGGGTGGCCGAGCCGGGTTTCAGCTTGGTGGCGCCCGGCAGCGGCGTGATCAGGATGCCGCCGGTTTCGGTCTGCCACCAGGTATCGACGATCGGGCAGCGACGCTCGCCGACGACGCGGTGATACCACTCCCAGGCTTCCGGATTGATCGGCTCTCCGACGGAGCCCAGCAATCGCAGCGAGGCGCGGCTGGTCTTCTTCACCGGCTCCTCGCCAGCGCCCATCAGCGAGCGGATCGCGGTCGGCGCGGTGTAGAAGGTGTTGACCCTGTGCTTGTCGATGACCTCCCAGAAACGGGAGATCGACGGGTAGGTCGGGATGCCCTCGAACATCAGCGTGGTCGCGCCGTTGGCGAGCGGTCCGTAGAGAATGTAGCTATGGCCGGTCACCCAGCCGACATCGGCGGTGCACCAGTAGATGTCGCCGTCATGGTAGTCGAAGACGTATTGGTGGGTGATCGCCGTGTAGACGAGATAGCCTGCCGTGGTGTGCAGCACGCCCTTGGGCTTGCCCGTCGAGCCCGAGGTGTAGAGCAGGAAGAGCGGATCCTCCGCGCTCATCTCGACGGCAGGGCAATCGACAGGAACCTTGGCGGCCTCGTCATGATACCAGACGTCGCGGCCGGCCTTCATCGCGACATTGCCGCCGGTGCGCTTGACGACGATGACCGTGCCGATGCCGCCCTTCACCTTGTCGTCGGCCAGGTCGACGTTCTTCTTGAGCGGGACCGAGCGGCCGCCGCGCAGGCCTTCATCGGCGGTGATGACGATCTTGGAATCGGAATCCTCGATGCGGCTTGCCAGCGAATCCGGCGAGAAGCCGCCGAAGACCACCGAATGGATGGCGCCGATGCGTGCGCAGGCGAGCATGGCATAGGCCGCCTCCGGGATCATCGGCAGATAGATGGTGACGCGGTCGCCTTTCGCGACGCCATGCGCCTTGAGGACGTTCGCGAACTTGCAGATCTCGGCGTGAAGCTGGCGATAGGTGATGGTCTTGGATTCGGACGGGTTGTCGCCCTCCCAGATGATCGCGGTCTGGTCGGCGCGCGTAGCCAGGTGCCGGTCGACGCAGTTATGCGCGACGTTGGTCGTGCCGTCCTCGAACCATTTGATCGAGACCTTGCCCGGCTCGTAGCTGGTGTTCTTCACCTTGGTGTAGGGCTTGAACCAGTCGATCCGCTTGCCGTGCTCTCCCCAGAACTTGTCCGGGTCCGCAATCGAGGCCGCATACATTTCCTGATAGCGGGCATCGTTCGCCCAGGCCTTGTCGGCCCAGCCGGCTGGCACGTCGTAGATCGTCTCGGACATTTGCAGGCGTCTCCCCGGACAGGGTTCTTGATAGCGATCCCGTCCCCGCCTGCCGGCGGGGCGGCCCCGCTTCCTTTGAATTGGGTGCATCATAGGATGCGCACGCGGCGCGGCAAGCGCTTCGCGCTCGCACTTTCGTGTCACAGACTTTCGGCGATGCCCGTCGCAGTCGGCTGTGGTGCCTTCAGAGGCCGCCCATCCTGCAGACGATGTCCCATTCCTCGTCCGTCACCGGTTGCACCGAGAGACGGAAGGAGGTGACGAGGGACATCTTCGCGAGCTTCGGCTCGGCCTTGACGGCGGCGAGCGTCACCGGCTTCGGCAACGGCTTCACCGCCTTGAAGTCGACCAGCACCCAGGGCGGCCCGGCCGCTTCCCAGGGATAGGCTTCACGGATGACCTCGACGATGCCGACGATCTCGAGCCCCTCGTTGGAATGGTAGAAGAAGACCTGGTCGCCCTTCTTCATCGCCATCAGATTGAGCTTGGCGGTGTGGTTCTTGACGCCGTCCCAGTGCGTGCCCTTCGCGCCGGCCTTGACCTGGTCGTCCCAGGACCAGACCGAGGGTTCGGATTTGATCAGCCAGTGAGCCATCAGGCCTCGTCCTCCTTCAGCGGCACAGGCGGCTGTGAGGCCGCCTCGCCCTGTTCGTTCCAGAACCGCACCATCTCGCGGGTCAGGGCGGCATAATCCTTGGGCTCCAGCTCGACGCGGACCTCGCCCTCGCCAAAGGGCAGGATCAGTACGAAGCGATGGGTGCCTTCGGCCCGGCGGCGGCGATGCTGGATGACCGGGCTCGCGATGCGGCCTGCGAGCGGCACGGGCCCGCTTTCGGCGACGAGCTCGGAACCGGTCGTCTTCTTCACCTCGGCGATGCCGCGCGCGATGCGCTTGCCGATATCGGACAATTCTCCCGCCATGTCGTCCTCCGTCATTCCGCCTTGAGCGGTCGGGCGAGCAGGGCCGCGACCGCCTCGCGCACGCCGGTGTGCCCGGCGATGATGGCCGCGACGGCCGCGGCGATGGGCGTTTCGATGCCCTCGGCCTCGGCCATCCCGGCGAGAACCGGGGCGGTAAAGGCGCCTTCCGCCAGCTTGTCCGCGGCTGCTTCAGCCGGGCTCTTGCCCTGGCCGAGCGCCAGACCATAGGCGAAATTGCGCGATTGCGGCGAGGCGCAGCTCAGCACCACGTCGCCCAGACCGGATAGCCCCATCAGCGTTTCGGGATCGGCGCCATGCGCCTCGCCGAAGCGGCGCAATTCCGCGAAGCCACGCGCCACCAGTGCAGCACGGGCACTCTCGCCGAAGCCGAGGCCGATGGTGATGCCGGCGGCGATGGCGAGCACGTTCTTGGCAGCGCCGCCGATCTCGACGCCGCGCGGGTCGCCGGAATGGTAGATGCGGAAGGCGGGCGAGCTCAGCGTCTCAGCCAGGCCCTGTGCCAGTTCCGGATCGGTGGCGGCGAGCGTCACGGCGGTGGGCAAGCCACGGCCGATATCGGCGGCGAAGCTCGGGCCGGAGAGGATCGCGGTCGGGGCCTGCGGCCAGGTGCTGGCGATGATCTGTGTCGGGAACAGCCCGCTCGCCTGCTCGATGCCCTTGGCGGCCGAGATCACCGGCGCGCCGGCGGGCAGGGCGGCCGCCATCGCGGTGACGGCTTCGCGCAGGCTCTGGGTCGGTACGGCGACGATCAGGGCGTCGCAAGATGCGAGATCGCCCAGCGCAGCGGTGGCGCGGATCGCTTCGGGTAGCTCGATACCGGGCAGGCGCGGCGCCTGCCGCGTCGTGTGAACGGCTTCGATCGTTGCCGCATCGCGCGCCCAGAGCCGGACCGCGCGGCCGGCACGGCTGGCGGCAAGCGCCAGCGCGGCACCATAGGCGCCGGCTCCGACGACGCCGATCGTCGCGAAGCCCGAGGATCGGCTCATGCTGCGGTCGCAGGCTTGGGCGCGAGCTCGTCGAGCGGCCAGCGCGGGCGGGCGGCGACCTTCATGTCGTCGGTGAGCCCGAGCCTGAGCCGCTCCAACCCGGCCCAGGCGATCATCGCGCCGTTGTCGCCACAGAGCGCGAGCGGCGGAGCGACCATCGGCAGGCCGGCTTCGGTGGCGAGGCGGCCAAGCCCGCTGCGGATCGC
>JARYGW010000072.1:13114-17567 GCA_033792295.1 Allobosea sp. | reverse complement strand
GGCAAGAAAACCTGTGCGATTGCCGGAACCGAGCCCGATGCCGGCAGCGATACCGGAGGCTTCAAGACTCTGGCGACGCCGGGCGCAGACGGTTCCTGGAAGCTGCAGGGAGAAAAGGCCTTCATCACGAACGCCGGCACCGACATCTCGTCCTTCGCGATCATCCTGGCAGTTTCGAGCCCGCGCGACGCCGAGAGCAAGAAGTTCACGCTCTTCCTCGTCCCCAACGGCACCAAGGGCTTCACGCAAGGGGAGAAGTATCGGAAGCTGGGCTGGCGCTCGTCCGATACGCGGCCGCTCTACCTTGATGCGTGCGAGGTTCCCGAAACAGCCATCGTCGGCAAGCCGCATGGCGGGCGCTGGGTGCTTCACAAGGGCTATCAGGCGGCCCGTCTCTTCCTCGCGGCCTGCTCGCTGGGATTGGCGCAGGCCAGCCTCGACCATGCAATCGCCTATGCCAAGGAACGCCAGGCGTTCGGCGGGCCGATCGGCCGCCTGCAGCTCATCCAGGAGATGGTCGCCAAGATGGCGCTGAAGGTCGACAGCGCGCGGCTCGTCACCTATCGCGCGGCCTGCGGGGTCGACCAGGGCAAGGACGACATGATGGCGCTCTCCATGGCAAAGCTCCATGCGACCGAGACCGCCTCGGAAGTCGCCAACATGGCAATCCAGGTTCATGGCGGCTGGGGCTTCATGGACGACTGTCCGCCCTCGCGCTATCTGCGCGACAATCGCGTCACGACGATCGGCGACGGGAGCTCGCAGATCCAGACGCTCCTCATCGCGCGCGAATGCGGGCTGGACGTCAGGTTCAGCTGAACGCCTGGAGCGTCGGCCCGAAAAGTGGAGCTCACTTTTCGGAAAAAGCCGATACATAACAGAGCGATAGATCATCAGACCGAATACGTGCTCGGTCCGATGATCTAGGCACAAGCCCAATTCAGAGCAGAACGCAATGGCGCGCGGTCCCGCGACGCCAAAGGGGGAGTTATGCCTGTCTCCAACCGATCGACACCGGGCGAGCCGATCCTCGAAGCCGAGGCGCTGTGCCTCGCCTTCGGGGCGGTGCAAACGCTCAAATCGGTCTCGCTGGAGGTCCGGCCCGGCGAGATTCACGCCGTCATCGGCCCCAACGGCGCCGGCAAGTCCAGCCTGCTCAACTGCTTTTCGGGCTTCTACCGCCCGCAATCGGGAAGCATTCGCCTGAAGGGGAGGGATATCTCAGGCGTCAGCCCCCACCAGCGGGCCGGCCTCGGCATCGCCCGGACGTTCCAGGGCATCCAGACCTATCCGTCCCTGACCGCGCGGGAGAACATCCTGACCGGCTTCCACCTGCGCATGGCCACCGGGCCGCTCGCGGCGCTGCTGTGGTGGGGTGCGTGCCGCCGCGAGGAAGAGGAGTTCGCCGCTAGGGCCGAAGAGATCATCGAGTTCCTCGAACTCGAGGAGCAGCGCCATACGCCACTGGGCGACATGTCCTATGGCATGCGCAAACGCGTGGATCTTGGCCGCGCGATGGCGCTCGATGCGTCCGTGCTCATCATGGACGAGCCCATGGCCGGCATGAGCAACGAGGAGAAGGAGGATCTCGCCCGCTTCATCCTCGATATCCGCGACGGTAAAGGCATTCCGATCATTCTCGTCGAACACGACATGGAAGTCGTGATGTCGATTTCCGACCGCGTCACCGTGATCGATTTCGGGCAGGTCATCGCCTGCGGATCGCCCGACGAGGTCCGCGCTCATCCGGCCGTCATCGACGCCTATCTCGGGGGCAGCGCGTGAACGCCCCTCGCCTGTTCCGCGCCGAAGCGGCACCAGCCGGTCTGAGACGATCCGAAGGCCGCACGCTGCCGCAGATGCTGCGGGCCAATGCCCGGGATTTTCCCGGCGTTCCCGCGTTGAAGTTCAAGGAAGCGGGCATCTGGCATGTCCGCAGCTGGGCACAGGTTCTGGAAGAGGTCACGCGCACGGCTGCCGGCTTCGCGGCGCTCGGCCTCGCGCGCGGCGAGCTGATCTGCATGATCTCGGAGAACACGGCCGAACTGCTGGTGTCCGAGTTGGCGGCGCAGTGCCTCGGCGCTGTCGCGGTTTGCGTCTATCCCGACGCCTCTGCCGACGAGCTTCTCTATGTGCTGGAGCATTCCGGCGCGGTCCTGGCTCTGGGCCAGGACCAGGAGCAGATCGACAAGATCCTGTCCTGCGCGCCGAAGGTCCCGCATCTGCGGCATGCGATCTTCGTCGAGGAGCGCGGCCTGTGGAGCTATGAAGACCCGCGCTTGATCTCCTTTCGCAAGGTCGTCGAAGGCCGCACCGCCGAGCTGTCGCCGGCCTGGGTCGACGCCCGGATATCGGAAGGCAAGGCCTCCGACGCAGCGGCGCTGTGCTACACGTCGGGAACGACCTCCCGCCCGAAGGCCGCGATCCTGTCGCATGCCTTCATCCTGGACAACGCCCATCGCCTCATGGGCGCACTCGATGTCCGCCCCGGCGGCAACTATCTCTCCTATATCTCGCCGGCCTGGGCAGCGGAGCAGTTCTTCGGCATCGCCTTGCCGCTGCTGGCGCCGATGGTCGTGCACTTCGCCGAAAAGCCCGACACGGTTCAGCACGACCTGCGCGAGATCGGGCCGGAATTCCTGATGTTCATGCCGCGTCAGTGGGAGATGCAGGCTTCGGGCATCGAGGCGCGGATGATGGCCGCGGGACGCTTCCGCCAGGCGCTCTACAAATGGGGCTTGGGGATTGGTCTGGCCGAAGCACGCGGTGAAGGCCGGGGCATCGCGCACCGCGTCAAATGGCGTCTGGCGGATAGTCTCGTTCTCAAGGGCGTTCGGGAGCTGCTCGGCCTCACGCGTGCCAGGGCAGTGCTGTCCGGCGGAGCTGGACTTTCCGCGGAACTGTTCGAGCGCTTTCGCGCCTTCGGCGTGCCTCTCGGCAATCTCTACGGGTCGACAGAGCTCGGCCTGATCTCCACGCACCGGCCCGGCAGCCGGAACGCGCACTCGATGGGCAGCCTCATGCCGTCCGACCCCTCGATCGCGCAACCGATCGAGGCCTGGGTCGACGATGCAGGGCAGCTTCGCCTGAAGACCATGGCGTTTCTCGGCTACCACAACGACCCAAAGGCGACGGCCAGCCTCGGTCAGGGCGACGTCGGCTATGAAACCGGCGATGCCGTCCGGATCGACGAGCAGGGCGAACTCGTCTTCCTCGATCGCCTGAAGGATCTGCGTAAGCTGCGCAGCGGCCAGCTCTATCCGCCCCAGTTCATCGAGAACCACCTGCGCGCATCCTCACTGATCCGGGATGCCATCGTGATCGGCGACGAGAGCCGCGACAGGACCGTGGCCCTGATCAATATCGATGCCGAGATCGCGGGCCGCTACGCGGAACTGCGCGGGCTCGCCTACGGAACCTTCCCCGAACTGAGCCAGCTTCCCGATATCCGGACGGAGGTCGCGCAGGCGATCGGTCGCGTCAACCAGCTGCTCGATCCCGGCGCGAGGATCGCGGCCTTCGCCAACCTGCCGAAGGAGCTTGATGCCGACGAATCCGAGCTGACGCGCTCCCGCAAGCTGCGGCGCGAACAGATCCATAACCGCTACGGCGCGGTCATCGAGGCTCTCTACGACGGTGCCCGCGAAATCAGGCTCGAGATCGAGGTCCGCTACCAGGACGGGACCGCCAGCACGCTGAACGCTCCGGTCGCGCTCAACCCCATGGGAGATGCCCGATGATCAGATTGGCTCAGGTCCTGATCGAGGGCACGCTCATCGGCCTAGTCTACGGGCTGGTCGCAATCTCCTTCGTGGTGATCTACCGCGCTTCGCGCATCGTCAACCTGGCGCAGGGCGAAGTGCTGGTCGTCGGCGCTCTCATGCTCTGGACGTTTACATACGGTCTCCAGTCGCAGGGCTGGGCGGTTCCCCTCGTTGTCAGTCTCGCCCTGACAGCCGCGGCCTGCATCGCGTTTGGACTGATCCTCGAACGCTTCGTCTTCCGCCCCCTGATCAGCCAGCCGGCCTTCGCCATCTTCATGGCCAGCATCGCGCTGCTGATCGTCCTGCGCGGCGCCGCGCAGCTCTTCTGGTCGGCGGAATCGCGTGCCTTCCCGGCAATTCTGCCCGAGGGCACCTTCACGATCGGCCCGTTCCCGCTCAGCGTTCCGCTGGTCATCGGCGGCGCCTTTTCGCTCTGTCTGTCGCTGCTACTGCACGCGTTCTTCACGCGCACGAGACAGGGCCTGAGGCTCGCGGCCGTCGCGGAGGACCACCGGACGGCGATGTCGCTGGGCATTTCGGTCAAGGCCGCGATCGCGACGGCCTGGATTCTCGGGACGCTCGTGGCCACCGCCGCAGCCGTCGTTCTTCTGTCCGGGCGTGTGATCTCGCTCGAAGTCGCGCAGATCGGCTTCAAGGCCCTACCTGTCGCATTGCTGGGCGGGCTTGAA
>JARYGW010000072.1:0-13104 GCA_033792295.1 Allobosea sp. | reverse complement strand
GCGCGCCACTGGCCGGGGTCCTGATCGGCATCGGCGAAGCCTTGGCGATGGCCTATCTCGACCCCTACACAAACGGCGCCGCCTCCAGCCTTCTTCCCTATCTCGTCATGATCGCCGTCCTGCTCGTCCGGCCCCAGGGGCTGTTCGGGTGGAAGCGGATCGAGAGGCTCTGAGCCATGCTCCCGACCGGCATCCATTTCGAAAGCTATGCGGCCGAGACGCGGACGCTCAAGACGCGGCGCTCGCGGATCTGGCTGCTCGCGCTCGTCGTAGGACTTCTCGCCACGCCCTTGTTCGCGGGCGCCTATCTGGTCGGTGTGATGAGCGAGATGCTGATCACGCTGATGGCCGTCTACGGGCTCTACATCACCGTGGGGATGGCCGGTCAGATCAATATCGCCCAGTCGGCCTTCGTGGGAGTCGGCGCCTTCGCGGCCGCCAAGCTCTCCGGCTACGGCGTGCCGGTTCTGCTCGTGATTCCCGTCGCGGCGCTTTGCGCCGGCCTGATCTCGATTCTGTTCGCGATGCCGGCCGCCCGCGTGAAGGGGCTCTATCTGGCCCTGACGACGCTCGCTGCGCAGGCGATGTTCCCGATCGTGATCTACGCGCTTCCCGCCGACTGGATCGGCGGGCTGGCCGGCATGCCGGTGGAGCCTCTCACGCTGTTCGGCTTCGATCTCGGCGGCCCGACGCGGCTCTACTATTTCACGCTCGCGATCGCGGCCCTCCTCACGGTCACGGTCTTCCGGCTGCAGCATTCGCGCTTCGGGCGGGCCATGATCGCCGTGCGCGACAACGACGTCGCGGCGGAAGTGATGGGCATCCCCGTCCTGCGCGTGAAGGTGATGGCCTTCTTCGTCGGCTCGCTGTTCGCCGGGGTGGCGGGCGTGTGCCTCGCCTATTTCCTGCAGTTCGTGACGGCCGCGAGCTTCACGCTCTTCGCATCCGTCTGGTACCTCGGCATGCTCATCGTCGGCGGGCTTCACAGCCCCCTCGGCGCCATTCTCGGCGTGGTGTTCATCACGATCGTGCAGGAGTGCCTGCACAAGGTGGCCAACACGCTGCTTCAGGCCGGCGTGGCCGGCGGCGGCGCGCTGTTCGCGATCACATCCATCATCCTCGGCGGTTGCATCCTGCTCGCGCTGATCTTCGAGCCGCGTGGTCTCGCCCATCGCTGGACCGTGCTGCGCAACGCCTTCCGGATCTGGCCGTTCCCTCGCAACTGAGCGAACGGCTCAACAAGCCGGCCAAGAGCCGGAAACAAGGGAGGAATACATGAAATTCAGAGCGAAACTGATCGCTGCGGCGGCCTGGCTCGCAGCCAGTCTGCCGGCTGCGGCCGCCGAATATGTCATGAGCGTGAGCGCCGACTTCTCCGGCCCCTTCGCCAACGTGATGCCGAACGCCATGGCCGGCGTGAAGGCGGTCGGCGACTGGTGGAACAGCGATGTCGGCAAGCGCCTCGGCGTGACCGTCAAGCTCAATATCTACGACATGCGCTACGACGCCGCCGTGATCGCTCGCACCTGGCCGTCCATCCTGCGGTCGGACAAGCCGATCATGCATCTCGGCTTCGGCTCGCCCGACCTGACCACGTTGATGCGCAGATTGCCCACCGACAAGGTTCCGATGCTGATGGGCACCGCAATGGTGGGCCTCGTCTGGTCCGAGAACGGCTGGCACTACTCCATCCGTCCGACATACAGCCACGAGTTTGCCGGCGTCCTGGCCGACATGCAGAAGAAGAAGGGCGCGCCCCTGCGGATCGCTGCGATCAGCACCCAGAACCAGGCGGGATGGGTCGACCAGGTCAACGGCGTCCACCAGCTGGCCAAGACCTATCCCGATCGCTTCGTGATGCTGGACACGCAATGGGCGGATCCCGCGCCCGTATCGCTGTCGAGCAGCGTTCGCACCATCGCGAGCCAGAATGCCGACGTCATCGTGGTGGGCGGCACGACGGCCCAGGTCCAGGCCACCGCGGCGGCGCTGAAGGAGCTCAAGCTTCGCATCCCCGTCGTCACCTCGACCCATAACGGCCTGTCCGAGGCCTCCAAGGGTACCAGCCTTGCCGACATGGAGGGCTTCTACTCCGCCTTCTCCTTCGCACCGCCAGCTCAGGCGGACCTGCCCTTGCGCGATATCTTCATGCGCTATCGCAAGGATGGCGACTGGGGCCTCATCACGGCCCAGTCGGCCGCTCAGACGCTGCTGGCTCTGCGGATTCTCGAAAAGGCCGTCGCGGCCGTCGGCCCGGACGCGGTGACCGGCGAGGCGATGCGCAAGGCGCTGCTCGACAACGCCTATTCGGAGAAGGAACTGCTCGGCGCGCTTCCGGACCTCAAATTCGATACCTCGGCGCCATTCCCGGTCGGCAACATCCAGGTCAACGGCGAGGTCGTCCGCGACGGGCACATCGTGCCGCTCGGCGGCTGGCTCGACGTTCCAGCCCTGCCGAAGTGGTGAGGCGCGCGCGGCTATGGGCCTCTCTCTCGTCAATGTGGACGTGGTCTACGCCGGGGTCATCCAGGTCCTTCGATCCGTCAGCATCGAAGTTCCGGATGGCAGTCTGGTCGTTCTCCTCGGCTCCAACGGCGCCGGCAAGACGACCACGCTGAAGGCGATCTCCGGCCTGCTTCATGCCGAGCTGGGAGAGGTCACCGCCGGGCAGGTCCTGCTCGACGGTCAGGACATCCGCAACGGGGATGCCGCGTCCATCTTCCGGCAGGGCATCGTCCAGGTCCTCGAGGGCCGCAAGGTCCTCGAACACCTGACGGTCGAGCAAAATCTCGCGGTCGGCGCGCATCTGCGCTCCGACCGCAAGCAAGTCCAGGCCGACCTGGAACGCGTGTTCGACTATTTCCCACGGCTGCCGGCTCTGCTCGATCGGACGGCCGGCTACCTGTCGGGCGGCGAGATGCAGATGCTGCTCGTCGGCCGGGCGCTCATGGCGAGGCCGCGGATTCTCATCCTCGACGAGCCTTCCATGGGCCTTGCACCGCTTCTCGTCGAACAGCTCTTCGAGACGATCGGGCGCATTCGCCGGGAGGAAGCCCTGACCATTCTCATGGTGGAGCAGAACGCGCGCGCGGCCGTGCGCCAATGCGACTACGGCTACGTGATGGAGGCCGGCCGCATCGTGCTCCACGGCACTCGCGAGCAGCTCGAAAGCAATCAGGACGTCAAGGAATTCTACCTCGGCTTCGCGGGCGAGGAGGGGCGCGATCGCTTCCGCAACATCAAGCACTATCGCCGCCGCAAGCGGTGGCTGGGGTGATGCCTGCCATGAACAGATTTGCACGCATCCGCGAAATCTACGCCGACGCGGCGGCGAAGGCTCCCGCCCTGCAGCGACGCCTGACCGCTGCCGGTGTCGCTCCTTCAGACATCGTCGACGCCGAGAGCCTGAATCGGATTCCGGTGCTGAAGAAGGAACAACTGCTCGCCATGCAGGCAGCCGAACCGCCCTTCGGCGGCCTGCTGGCCTGCGGCATCGACCAGCTGGCTCACATCTACGTATCGCCCGGACCGATCATGGAGCCTTCGCCGGCAGAGGATTCGTCCGGGCATGGCATGCAGCTGATGTTCGCCGCGGCGGGGATCGGCAGCGGGGACCTCGCGCTCAACACCTGGTCCTATCATCTGGTCCCGGCCGGGCTCCTGTTCGACCAGGGACTGCGTGCCTGCGGCACGACAGTTATTCCGGCCGGGACGGGCAATACCGAGCTGCTGGCGGAACTCATGATAACGCTGCGCCCGACGGTGTTCCTGGGCAGCTCAGCCAATTTCGCGACGATCGTCGAACAGATTCGCCGGTCCGGCCGCCGTCTCCCCGAGGACTGGGCCCTGCGCCATGCTTTCCTGGCCGGAGAGTTCGGCGACTGGTCGAGCAAGCGGCAGGCTATCGAACATGAATTCGGCCTCAAGACCTGGACCTGCTATGCGACGGCCGATTTCGGGCTGATCGGCTACGAAACCGCAGGCGCGGGCGGATACCGCATCCACCCCGACAGATATGTCCAGATCTGCGATCCGGAGACGGGCGTCCCGCTGCCGGTCGGAGAATCCGGCGAGATCGTGGTGACGACGCTCACGATCGGCTGGCCACTGATCCGGTTCGGGACCGGCGATCTCGGGCGCGCGGAAACCCTGGCCGATGACGGCGGCCTGCACCGGCTCGCCGCTGTCGAGGGCCGTGTCGGGGCCGCCCGGAAGATCCGCGAGATTTTCGTCTATCCCGATCATCTGCGCCAGTTGGCCGCCAGGGTTGCCGGGCTTGCCGAGGCCCGATTGCGCGTGAGCCGCACGAAGAACCGCGACGTGATCACTATCGAAATTCTGGCCGAGCGGGGCGCCGAGGTCGACCACGATGCCGTCGGCGCGAGCTTCCGTACCATCTCCCGCCTTCGCGCCGACCGGATCGTCGTTGTCCCCGACGCTACCGGCTTCGGCCATTCCCATCCCATCGCAGAGGACTAGCCGGCGGCGTTCACACGGAGCACCGGCACCTCGACAACAGGCATCGATCATGGCCCAGCTGAAGACACGCTGTAATCCCAGCGACCCCATCTACCAGGCGAACGCCGAAGCCTATCGGGCGGTGCTGGCTGATCTCCATGCGAAATTCGAATGGGCGCTGGCCGGGGGCGGCCCAAAAATGATCGACCGCCACCACAAGCGCAACAAGCTGCTGGTCCGGGATCGCATCGACCTTCTCATCGACCCGCTGACGCCCTTCCTCGAATTGTCGCCGCTGGCGGCATGGGGGCTCTACAACAACGGCCTTCCTGCGGCCGGGATCGTCACCGGCATCGGCACGATCAGGGGCGTGACCTGCGTGATCATCGCCAATGACGCGACCGTGAAGGGCGGCTCGTTCTTCAAGGAGACCGTGCGCAAACACATCCGGGCACAGGACATCGCGCAGGAGAACCGGCTGCCGGTCGTCTATCTCGTCGATTGCGGCGGCGCCAATCTGCAGAATCTCGAGGACGTCTTCCCCGACCAGGACCATTTCGGCGGCACGTTCTACCGGCAGAGCCGGATGTCGGCGGAGGGGATTCCGCAGGTCGCCGCCGTCTTCGGCGAGTCCACCGCCGGCGGCGCCTATATCCCCGTGCTGTGCGACGAATTCGTCATGGTGGCCGAGAACTCCTCGATCCATCTGGGCGGACCGCAGATCGTCCGCGCCGCCATCAGCGAAGTGATCGACCGCGATTCGCTTGGCGGCGCGATGATGCAGACGACGGTCTCGGGCGTGTCCGACCACTACGCCAAGGACGAGCGCGCGGCGATCGCGAAGCTGCGCGACATCGTAGGCGCGCTGAACTATCCGCAGTCCTATGCCGCCGGCCGCATTGCGTCACGGGACCCGCTCTTCGACGCCGCGGAGCTTCCCGGCATCGTCGGCACCGATCTGTCCCGTCCGCTCGACCAGCGCGAGATCATCGCCCGGATCGTCGACGCCAGCGAGTTCCACGAGTTCAAGCCGCAATTCGGCGAGACGTTGCTCTGCGGCTTCGCCCATATCGACGGGTTCCCGGTCGGCATCATCGCCAATAACGGGGTCCTGTTCTCGAACAGCACCCTGAAGGGCGTGCATTTCATCAACCTCTGCGATCAGCGCGGCATTCCGTTGCTCTTCCTGCAGAATACCACCGGCTTCATGGTCGGCTCCGACGCCGAACGCGGCGGCATCGCCAAGAATTCGGCCAAGCTCGTCTATGCCGTCTCGAACACGTGCGTGCCGCGCTACACGCTGGTGACCGGCGGTTCCTATGGCGCCGGCAATTACGGCATGTGCGGACGCGGGTTCCGGCCTCGCTTCATGTTCATGTGGCCCAACGCGAGGCTGGGCGGCATGAGCCCCGATGTCGGCTCGTCGGTGCTGATGGATCTGCGGCGCGCCAGCATCTCGCGCCACCCCGCCACGGAGGAAGAGCTGGCGGCCTACGAAGCCGAGCTCAGGCGCCAATTCGACGAGAAATCGAATCCGTATTTCTGCACCGCCCGCGTCTGGGACGACGGGATCATCGCGCCGGCTGATACGCGCGCCGTGCTGTCCCTGTGCCTCGCAACGGGCGCCATGGAACAGCAGAGCACCGGCTATCGACCCGTCTACCGGATGTGACAATGAGCTCTCTCGCGACCGCACCCCGTCCCATCCGCGCCGTCCTGATCGCCAACCGCGGCGAGATCGCCTGCCGCGTCATCGCGACCTGCCGACGCCTCGGCCTGAAGAGCATCGCCGTCTATTCGGATGCCGATGCCGGCTCCCTCGCCGTGAAGCTCGCCGATCAAGCTGTGAGGATCGGACCGCCGCCCGCCGCCCAGAGCTATCTGAACATCCCCGCCGTCATCGACGCGGCCCTCGCGAGCGGCGCCGACGCCGTCCACCCCGGATATGGCTTCCTGTCGGAGAACGCCGCATTCGCCCAGGCCTGCGCCGATGCCGGCCTGATCTTCGTCGGCCCCTCTCCAGCGGCCATCGCGGCGATGGGCTCCAAGATCGAGGCCAAGAAGATCGCCAACGCCGCGGGCGTTCCGACCGTGCCCGGCTATCTCGGCGAGGATCAATCGCTTGAGCGCCTGTCCGCCGAGGCGGAGCGCGTCGGCTACCCGGTCCTGATCAAGGCATCGGCAGGAGGCGGTGGGCGTGGCATGAGGCGCGTCCATGACGCCGGGGATTTTGCCGGCGCGCTGCAATCCGCCAAGGCAGAAGCCCGCTCGGCTTTCGGCGACGATGCGGTCCTGCTCGAAAAGCTCGTCACGAACCCCCGCCATCTCGAGGTCCAGCTGATGGGCGACGAGCACGGCAATCTCGTTCATGTCTTCGAGCGCGACTGCTCTGTCCAGAGGAACAACCAGAAGGTCTTCGAGGAAGCGCCCGCGCCGCATCTCTCCGACGAAATCCGGGGCAAACTGTACGAGCGGTCTCTCAGGCTCGGCCGACAGATCGGATATACCTGCGCCGGCACGATCGAATTCATCATGTCCGGCGACAGCGAGGAGCCCTATTTCCTCGAGATGAACACCCGGTTGCAGGTCGAGCACCCGGTGACGGAGGCGATCTCCGGCATCGATCTTGTCGAATGGCAGCTGCGGGTGGCCGCCGGCCTTCCCCTGCCGCTGGCCCAGAACGAGATTCACCTCCGCGGCCATGCGATCGAGGCACGGATCGCCGCGGAGCGGCCCGACAAGGGCTTCCAGCCGGCGATCGGCACGGTCTCCGTCCTGCATGTGCCGCCCGGAACGCGCTTCGATACCGGCATCCGCGAAGGTTCGACCATCGGCCTGCACTACGACAGCATGGTCGCCAAACTGATCGTGCACGGCCCCACCCGGGAGGCTGCCGTGGCCAAGCTTGCGACAGCTCTCGGCGAACTCGCGATCCTGGGCGTGGGGACCAATACGGCGTTCCTCAAGGCGTGTGTCGAGAAGCCCGGGTTCCGGTCCGGGCATCTGACGACGGATTTTCTCGGGCAAACGTTCCCGGATGGATGGACGCCGCCGCAGGAGACCCTCGACCGTCTGCGCGCGGACGCGGCCTTCGCATGGGTCGAGCAGGCCGGATCGGATCGAACGAATCCCTGGGAACGCAGCGATGCCTTCCGTGTCACGGCCAGCGGACGCCCGGCGAGCGCCGAGGTAAGGGTCTCCGACGAATTCGGCGAGGCGGTCGTTACGCTGTTCAAGGGGCCGCAGGGAACAAGTGCCTCTCTGGACGGCGGGCCAAGGTTCGACATTGGCTCTTCGGCGCTTCTGAGCGTCGAAGGGCAGCGTGTGCTCGCCGCGGAGCACGGGCTGTCGATCGACGCGCATTGCGAACTCGCCATCGCCGCCGCCCTCAGCGAGACGGATGTCGTCTCGGACGACGATCACCTCACCGCGCCGCTGCCCGGCGTCGTCATGGGCCTCTTCGTCGCGGCTGGCGACACGGTGGAAGCCGGGCAGAGCCTGATGCAGATCGAGGCGATGAAGCTGATCCACACCCTTGCCGCGCCGCGCGCGGGAGTTATCGCCCGGATCCATTGCGGGGTGGGCGACACGGTCGGCGCCGGCGCGCCGGTCATCGATATCGATCCACAAAACGAGGAGTGAGCCATGGCAGGTCTATGGTTTGAAGAATTCGAGCCCGGACATGTGTTCGAGCACGAATGGACGCGCACGATCACGGAAGCGGACAACAAGTGGTTCTCGCTGCTGACGATGAACACCCAGCCCGTGCATATCGACAACGTCGCGGCGGCGCGCAGCGTCTGGAAGCGGCCACTGGTCAACAGCCTCTTCACGCTCGGCCTCATGGTGGGGATGTCGGTCAACGACACCACCTTCGGGACCACCATCGCCAATCTCGGCATGACGGACGTGAAGTTCCCTCATCCGCTTTTCGAAGGCGACACGATCAGAATCCGCACGACGGTTCTGGGCAAGCGCGAGAGCAAGACGCGGCAAGGCGAAGGCATCGTGACCTTGCGGCATGAGGCGCTGAATCAGGACGGCGTCGTCTGTGGCGTCTGTGATCGCGCAGCGTTGATGCTGATGCGGCCACGGAATGCCGCCTGAGATGCGCTCTTTCCTGTTCGTGCCGGCCGGTTCGGAAAAGATGCTGGCGAAATCCGTCGCCAGCACAGCCGATGTCGTCATCCTGGATCTGGAGGACGCCGTTCAGCCCTGCGCCAAATCCGGGGCGCGCAGCCTTCTCGCCGCGCATCTGGCGTCGCGGCCAAAAGAGGGCCCAAGAGTGGCGGTTCGCGTCAATGATCTCTCGACGGCGTGGATCCACGACGATCTCGCCGCCGTCATGCCGCATGCTCCGGACCTCGTCATGCTTCCGAAAGCCAGAGGCCCCGGCGACGTCGCCGAACTCGGCGCCCTTCTCGCGACCTTCGGGGCGACTGGGGGATCGACGGGCATTCTGGCGATAGCGGCGGAAACCATCGAATCCGTTCTCTCGCTCGCGAGCGCGTCATGGGCCCACCCTCGCCTGAAGGGCCTGCTCTGGGGCGGGGAAGACCTTGCTGCTTGTCTTGGCTCGACGGCCAATCGAACCCCGGATGGGGCCTATTCCAGCCCCTTTCGGCTGGCGCGCGACCTCTGTCTCATGGCGGCCAAGCGCGCCGGCGTGCTCGCGATCGATGCCGTGAATACCGAGCTCGCCGATATGGAGGCTCTCGCAGCCGAGGCCGAGGCGGCCCGGCAGGACGGTTTCGACGGCAAGGCTGCGATCCACCCGGCCCAGCTCGACGTGATCAATCGGATTTTTCGCCCCTCGGATGCGGAACGTGCCTGGGCGGAAGCGGTCCTGAGCGCCCTGCGGCATGCGGAAACGGGTGTCGCCGTGTTGGACGGCAAGATGATCGATGCGCCTCACGCGGCGCGGGCGAGACGCATTCTCGCCGAGACATGACCGCGCGCGCCTCGGCCGAGTTCGTCACCATCCGTACCGCGAGGAGAGCGGACCATGAGCGTCAAGGCCATAACGGACAGCTCCGCACTCATCTTCGGCGGGACCGCAGGGATCGGCCTTGCCAGTGCCGAGCGTCTGCTGCGCGATGGGCTGCCACGCCTCCTCATCGTCGGAAGGAACCAGGAGCGCGGCAGCCGAGCGCGGGATGACCTGGCCGGCAGGTTCGACAAGGCCGAAATCCATTTTCTCGCTTGCGATGCCACGCAGCCCGACGAGGTGAACGCGGTGGTCGAGGCGGCCGCATCCCGGTTGGGCGCGATCGACATCCTCGTGACCTCGGCCGGCGGGGATCCGATGCCCCGCCTGCTGCATACCATTCCATTGGAGGAGGTCATGCCGACCCTCGCCGGCATTTCAGCCGGCATCCTGCTGCCGGCGCGCGCCGTGCTGCCGCAGATGACCGCGCAAGGCGGCGGCTCGGTGATCTGCTTCGCCTCCGACGCCGCTAAGCTCGCCACGCCCGGAGAAACCGTGATCGGAGCGGCCATGGCGGCGATCGTCATGTTCTGCCGGGGCATGGCGTGGGAGGCGAAGCGTCACGGCATTCGCGTCAATTGCATCACCCCCAGCATCGTCGGCGACACGCCTCTCTACGCGAGACTGAAAGACGACGCCTTCGCAGGGAAGCTGTTCGGGAAGGTCGAGACGATGGCCAGTCTGGGTATCGTCACAGCCGCCGACCTCGCCGAGACCGTCGCCTTTCTCGCCAGTCCGGCCGCCGCGCGAATGACGGGCCAGACCATCAGCGTCACCGGCGGCATCTCCGCCATCTGACGGCCTTTGTCGCGTCCAGCTCCTTTGACCGCGTCGGCTATAGGAAGAAGGACCAGATCCCGGAGGATTTCTCTCCGGCGGATGCGGCTTAGCTCAAGTTGCGTGGGAGCGCCGCAGGGCGTCACGCGGCATCACTGCGATGGTAGCGCCCGCTTCGACGAAGACCGTTCCCCTCGCGTCGACCAGGACCCCGTCCAGATCGACGAGGACACCGCTCAGGGACGGTTTCGGTATGATACGGCGAACCGTCCAGCGGGCAACGAGCTCGGCATTCGCCGGTACGGCTTTCCGCAACTGAAAGGAGCAGCCCAGCCCGAGCGAGGCATTGTCCGGGAAGAGGTGATTGGCAAGGCTGCCGAGCAGCAGCGCCGTCGTTTGCGTGCCACTGGCGATCAGACCGCCGAAACGGGTATCAGCGGCGAGCTCGGCGTCGTGATGCAGGGGATTGCTGTCATTGGTCATCATCGCGAAGGCGCGGACGGACTCGGGCGTGAAGAAAATCGGCGCCTCCAGCACCTGTCCCACGGTGAAGGGGACCTGCCATTCCTGCGTTCCAGCAATCGGTACGTTCTCAGTTATGGTCATGAACGTCGTCATCGCCTTTGCCGCTGTCCGGCTGCCACCGGGGTTTCCTGTACGAGGTACCGAATATCGGCTTGTCCGGCATAAAGACAGTGGCTCGACCACCATTCGTGCTCCCGCTTGTTCCGCTGGCCGGCTGCAGATCCGCGGCGGACATGTCGCCGATCGGATCAGGATATCGAGCAAGTGCCACGCGCGCTCACGTTACCGTCGCCCCCATTGTCCGAGGCCTTTTGGCGAACCGCGCGAACTCCTCGGCAAGCATATCCGCCGAACGCCTGTTTGGGTGTTGCTTCGCATGCGGTTTACTCTCATTACAACGAGGAAACTCGAGGCGTCGGGTGAGATCCTGGCCTGCCGCACGGCTGCGCTCGGCGGCCGGGGACGGGCTCGCGGACCGGCAGGCCGACCTTCTGCCTGTGGCCTGTTACCACCTCGTCTTCACGCTGCCGGCGCCGGTCGCGGCGATCGCCTTCCAGAACAAGGCTGCCGTCTACGGCCTGTTGTTCATAACGGCGGCGAAGACGCTTGCCACCATCGCGATTGATCCCCGGCGCTCGGCGCCCGCATCGGCTTCACCTCGGTGTTGCACACATGGAGATGGCGATGACCCATCATCTCCATCTCCACATCATCGCGCCGGCGGGGGCTCGGCGCCAACGGCATAAGCTGGATCTCGCGCCAGCCCGGCTTCGTCCTGCCCGTGCGCGTGCTCTCGCGTCTGTTCCGCAGGCCACGCCGCGCGACGAAATCCCCATAGCCCACAGCCCCGGGCAGCGGCTTCTTCCCCCGGCGGCTTTCTGCGCCGGCGCAATGTCGTCCCCACGCCAGGGAGCAGACCGTGAGCTATTCTCAGGACTTGCCGATGCGCGGTTACCAGACGACACGTGAGAATCTCGCGCCCATATGCCCGCGGGCTCAGCGAAGTGGCTCTCGCGGCTTGGGACGAAGTGGAACTTGCCGATTGGCCTCACGAGTTCGTCTCTTGAGAAGGCCTCCGACGGGCCCAAAGCTAAGCAAACACAGGGGATGTCATGTACCAGAATCGCGGCCGCACCTGGGGTGCGAACATCCGGTGCCTGTGGATGCTCGGCTGTCTCGTTGCAGCATCGACGCCCGCGCTGGCGCAATCGACCGTCAATCTGCAGATGGACGGCGGAACCTTCGCGAAGGCGATGCGCGAGGCGGTTCTCGATCCGGCCGAGAAGGAGCTCGGCATCAAGATCAGCGTGGACAGCAATTCCGGCAACGGCATCGCCGATCTGCGGGCGCAGGTGGCTTCGGGCCGACCGACGATCGACATCATGAGCCAGGGCGGCTACAGCGCGCCGATGGTCGAGAAGGAGGGGCTGCTCGAGCCGCTCGACTACAAGGCCATCGATGTTTCGGCGATGCCGACGAGCTCTTACGGCAAGAGCTGGGTTGCGGCCTATGAATTCTCGGCGGTCCTGACGTGGAATACCGAGACCCTGAAGCAGGCCGTCCGCACGCCGCCGACGAGTCTCGCGGCGCTCTGGGACTTCAAGACCTATCCCGGCAAGCGAGCGATCCGTCGCCGCCCGCTCTATGCGCTCGAAGCGGCGATGATCGCGGACGGCGTGGTTCCGACCGAAGTCTATACCGCCCTGGCCGCGCCCGGCGGCATCGACCGGGCTTTCAAGAAGCTCGAGGAACTCAAGCCGCACGTCGCCGTCTGGTGGACGTCCGGCGCGCAATCGGCCCAGCTGATGAAGGATGCCGAGGCCGATCTCGGAATGCTGTGGGATGGCCGCGCCAAGGGGCTGAAGAACGCCGGCGCGCCGGTCGATTTCACCTATGCGCAGCAGATCCTGCAGGTCGACTGCTGGGTCATTCCCAAGGGCGCGCCCAATCGCGATGCGGCGATGAAGCTTCTCGCCTACATGATGCGGCCGGAGGTGCAGGCGCGCTTCGCGATGGCGACCGGGGGCTATCCTCCGTCGAACCCGAAGGCCTATGACACCGGCATCATCACCAGCGAGGCCCGCCAGCAGATGTCCGGCACGCCCGAGCGGCGCAAGATGGCGATCATTCAGGACGTCAACTGGTGGGCGGCGAACATCGAAGCGGTAGAGAAGCGCTTCACCTCCTTCCTCCAGCAGTGAATGAACGGGGCGCTCGCGGCGGGGCGGCTCGCAAGCTGCCCGCCTCCGGGACCTCTTCGGCTCCGCTCTGTGCGGAGCCGTTGCAATGGAGTCGATTCGAATGACGTTTGGCAGCAGCGCCGCAACCCGCAGGCAGGCCATCCCGATCGCGATCGA
>JARYGW010000071.1:0-17582 GCA_033792295.1 Allobosea sp. | reverse complement strand
AAGTCGTTCCAAATCATGACGGCGCTTGACTGGGTGGTGCAGCAGCGGGCCAAGATCATCAATCTCAGCTTCGCCGGCCCTCAGGACCGGCTGCTTTCCAAGGCGCTGATCGGCGCGAAGGAGCGTGGACTGATCGTGGTGGCGGCTGCCGGCAATGGCGGGGCGAAGTCGGGTCCGCTCTATCCAGGTGCCGATCCCAACGTCATTGCGGTCACCGCCACCGACGCCGAAGACAAGATTTTTCCGGACGCCAATCGCGGCGGCTATATCGCCGTGGCCGCGCCGGGCGTCGACGTGCTGACGGCGGAGCCGGCGGGGCGCTATGCCTTTACGTCGGGCACCTCGATTGCCGCTGCGCATGTCTCGGGGCTGGTCGCGCTGCTGGTCGAGAAGCAGCCCGATCTCGACCTCGCCAGTGCCCGCAAGATCCTCGCCGACAGCGCCGTCGACCTCGGACCGAAGGGGCGCGACCCCTTCTTCGGCGCCGGCCGAGTCGATGCGCAGGCGGCCGTGGCGCGGGTTATGCCGGTCGCGACCGCACAGCCCTGAGCGTTCAAGGACGGCGCCGAACGGCGGCGTATTCGCGCAAGATCGGCCCGCTCCGGCTCAGAGCTGCCGGCCGAGCCGGCGCTCGACTTGGCGCCTTTCCCAATCGGCGTTGAGGAAGGGAACCCGGTCGAAGACGCGCAGGCCGCGGAAGACCAGCGCCATGCCCCAGAACAGGGCGACCCAGAGGAACCAGAGATAGCGCGCATCCGTCGTCAGATTGACCGCGGCGAGGATCGCCACGACCACGGCGTATTGGACCAGGCGCAAATAGAAGAGCTTGATCTCCCTGACCTGGTTGAGCGCCAGCTCCTCGTCCGGCGTGATGTCCGGTGCCTGATATGCCAAAGACATGTCCTGTTCCCTCAGCTCGTTGAAATCCATCTCGAAGACGGAGGCGAGCGATTTGAGGGATTCGATGCTGGCGGTCTGCCCGTTCTCGACCCGCTGGATGGTGCGGACGCTCAGCCCGCTCAGATGTGCGAGCTGCTCCTGCGACCAACCGCGCCGAAGCCTGAGCTTGTGAACCAGCATGGATCCCCCGTCGTTCGTCTCGCTCGCAAGGTGAGGCATCGGAGGGTTCATCCGCCACGTCAGGGACCCGACATCGCCCCGTCATTAGCACGACGCGGCGCTGTCGGGTTGCTTTTCGGCGCGGCTTGCGCCTGATGTCGCCACATGGCTCGCAAACTTCTTTTCGTCGCCACTGAGGACTGGTTCTTCGCTTCGCATTTCCTGCCGATGGCGCGGGCGGCGCGCGAACTCGGCCTCAATGTCGTGGTCATCGCCCGCGAGCGCAACCATCGCCGCGTCATCGAGGCGACGGGTGCGCGGCTGATCGCGCTCGAAGCCGAACGGCGCAGCCTCGATCCGCGGACGCTGTTCAGGCAGGTCCGGGCGCTGAAGCGGATCATCGCGGCCGAGAAGCCCGACATCCTGCATTGCATCGCGCTGAAGCCGATCGCGCTCGCAGGCTTCGCCGGCAAGCTCGCCGGGGTCGAGCGGCGCGTCTATGCGCTGACCGGGCTCGGCTTCCTCGGGGCGAAACAGGGGGTGCTCGCAGCGTTGGCACGCTTCGCTGCCGTAGCCTGGTTGCGTGGCGCGATCGATGGCAGCCGGGTGCGTTTCCTGTTCGAGAATCCGGATGATCCCGTCACGCTCGGGCTCGATCCGCAGGACGCGGGCAAGGTGGCGATCGTCGGCGGCGCCGGCGTCGATCCGCTGATCCTGATGCCGGAGCCGATGCCGCCGGCGCCGCCGCTCAAGGTCGCGATCGTGGCGCGGATGCTCTGGTCGAAAGGCGTCGACCTTGCCGTCGAGGCGGTCAGGCTGGCGCGGGCCGAAGGCGCGAAGGTCACGCTGACGATCCATGGCGCGCCCGATCCCTCCAACCCCAAGGCCATTCCCGAGGCTACCTTGAAGGAATGGGCGGCGCGGCCGGGGATCAGCTGGGCCGGACCGACGCGCGACATCGAGGGTGTCTGGAAGGCACATCACCTTTGCATCCTGCCTTCGCGCGGCGGCGAGGGGCTGCCGCGCACGATTCTGGAAGCCGCTGCCTGCGGCCGGCCGATCCTGACGACCGACGTGCCGGGCTGCCGCAGCTTCGTGCGCGAAGGACAGGACGGCATGGTCGTGCCCTCGGGGGATGCGGTGGCCCTGGCCAAGGCGCTGCAGGTCTTCGCGCGGGCGCCGGGACTGGCGGAGCGGATGGGTGCGAATGCGCGCGCAAGGCTGCTCGATGGCCATACCGAGCGCGATGTGATGAACGCGGTGAAGGCGCTCTATCGCAACCTGCTGGAGCAGCCCGCGACGGATGTGACGGCATGAGCGCGCTGGAGAGCGAGCCGGAGCGCGCGGCCTTCATCCGCGCGCATACGCGTCTGCTGCCGGTGCCGCATGCCGCCGAGCTCAGCCTTCATGTGGCCGAGGAGGCGACGGAACTCTGGCAGAAGACCGAGGACGAGCTCGCCGTGATCGGCCTGCCGCCGCCATTCTGGGCCTTCGCCTGGGCCGGGGGGCAGGCACTGGCGCGCTATCTGCTCGACAACCCGGAAATCGTCTCCGGCCGACGTATGCTCGATTTCGCGTCGGGCTCCGGGCTTGTCGCGATCGCGGCGATGAAGGCGGGCGCGGCCTCAGTCGAAGCCTGCGACATCGACGCCTTCGCCGCGGCTGCCATCGGCCTCAATGCGGAAGCGAACGGCGTCGCTGTGACGGCGCGGCTGGAAGATCTCGTTGGCCGCGACGAGGGCTGGGAGGTGATCTGCGCCGGCGACGTCTGCTACGAGCGGAGCATGGCCGAGGCCGTGATCGGCTGGCTCGGCGACCTCAGCCGGCGCGGGGCGACCGTGCTGATCGGCGATCCCGGTCGCAGTTATCTACCCAAGGACAAGCTCGAAGCCGTCGCCACCTATGAAGTGCCGGTGACGCGCGCGCTCGAAGATGCCGAGATCAAGCGCAGCTCGGTCTGGCGGCTCGCGGGTTAGGCGCGCCGCCAAGATCGAGGCTCACGCCGCACGACGTCGAGCTGACGTCCCGCCCGCATGCTCGGTGCGGAAGGCCGCGACGAGGCTGTTCAGCTGCTCGATCTGGTCGAGCAGCGTACGGGCAGAGGCTGCGCTCTGCTCGGCCAGCGCGGCGTTCTGCTGGGTGATCTCGTCCATATGGCTAACGGTCTGGCTCATCTCGTCGATGCCGTTGGCCTGCTCGCCGGAGGCGGAGGCAATCTCCTCGACGGTGCTCGAAACCCGGGCGGAAGCCGCGACGATGCGATCCAGCGTCTCGCCGGCCTGCCTGACGAGCTTCACGCCCCCCGCCACCTCGACATCCGAAGAGGCGATCAGCCCGGTGATGTCCTTGGCAGCGTCGGCCGAGCGCTGAGCCAGCGCCCGTACCTCGGCGGCGACGACGGCGAAGCCGCGCCCGGCCTCGCCGGCGCGGGCCGCTTCGACGGCGGCGTTGAGGGCCAGCAGATTGGTCTGGAAGGCGATGCCGTCGATGACGTCGGTGATCTCGGAGATCTTCTTCGAAGCGCCTTCGATACGGGCCATGGCTTCGACCGCGTCCTTGACGATGTCACCGCCGGTACGGGCGACATTGGCGGCCTCGTCGGCCAGCGCGACGGATTCGCGCGACGCCTGGGAAGAGGTCTTGACCGAGGCGGCCAGCTGCTCCGTCGTCGCCGCGCTCTCCTCCAGCGCCGAGGCCTGCTGCTCGGTGCGCATCGACAGGTCTTGCGCGCCGGTGCTGATCTCCTGCGAGGAGGAGGCGATCGCCGCCGAGGTCGCCTTGATCGTGCCGACCATCTCCTGGAGGCGCGCCATCGCACCGTTGAAATGGTCGCGGATCTCGGAATATTCGGCCGGAATCTCGGCACTCATGCGATAGGTCAGATCGCCGTCGGCAAGCGCGGCCATGCTCTGGCTGACGCAGGCGATGGCCTGTTCCCGCTCGGCCGCCTTGGCCTGTTCGAGAGCACGGGCCTCGGCCTCGACCTTCAATCGCGCTTCCTCGGAAGCCTCCAGATAGACGGTGATGGCGTAGTCCATGTCGAGCATGGCCGCCTTGACGATGGCGCCGATCTCGGCCGAGCGCTCGGCGGCACCGGGCATTCGCTTGCCCAATGCGTTCTTTGGCCAGCGCGCTTCCAGCACGCCGGCAAGCAGCTTTTCGAGGATCAGTGCATAGCCGCCAATATACCAGCGCGGTTCCAGGCCGATGCGGGCATGGACCTTGCCGACCTGGGTGACGGCGCCGATGTAGGTCTCGTCGAACTTGCCGGTAGCGATGCCGCCCCAGTGCCTGGCCTGGCGCTGCTTGGCGCCCTCGATATGCTGCTCGTTGCTGAAGAACGTCTTCGTCTCTGGGAAGGCGCGCAGCTGCGCGTAGAAAGCATCGAGCGCGCCGGGAACGGACGCGCCGAGCGCGTCGCCGACATTCCGGATGTGAGCTTGCGCCTCCGGACCGAGCTGCATGAAGGCAAGCCGCTTGCCGAGATGATCCATTGCCGACATCAGGAGGTCCCCAGCCTCGGGCGGAAACCGTTCCCGCCGGAGGTCGACCATACCCCCTTAAGGTTAACAACCTATGAGGGTGTGTCTTGATCTGGGTCAACTTCTACAAGGACAAGCCGTAATATCGGGATCTTCGCACCTTCCGCGCATATGGTTTGTGGCATAAAAAATAATTATATCAGATTGTTATATGATTTCTATCCTGCTTCGTAACGCTTCACGAAAGCCTCGACGGACAGGTTGCGGAAATCGTCGAGGGCGGCGCGCAATCGCGTGTGTTCCCAGTCCCACCAGGCGAGGCTCTGCAACCTGCTCGCGATCTCCTCGGGGAATCGCCGCCGCACCGGCCGGGCCGGATTGCCGGCGACGATCGTATAGGCGGGCACGTCCTTGGTGACGACGGCCCCGCCGGCCACCACCGCACCCGTGCCGATGCTGCGACCGGCCAGCACGATCGCGCCATGGCCGATCCAGACATCATGGCCGATCGTCACCGCATGCGCCCGGCGCCAGTCGAAGAAGGCGGCATCGTCCTCCGCGTCATCGAAATAGGCGGAGGAACGATAGCTGAAATGCGACTGGCTCGCCCGCTGCATCGGATGGTTGCCGGGGTTGATGCGCGTCATCGCCGCGATCGAGCAGAATTTGCCGATCGTCGTGTAAATGACATTCGCGTCGTTCACGACATAAGAGTAGTCGCCTAATGTCGACTCGACGAAGGCGGTACGGGCGCCGATCTCGGTGTAGCGTCCCAGCGTGGCCTTGCTGACCTTCGCCGTCGGGTCGATCACCGGTTCCAGTCCGAGCTTCTTTCCTGCCATGTCCTTGCATTCTCCTGATCTTGCGGTCCCGGTTTCAGCAGCGGGCGCGCTCGTCCTCGTGGTCGGACCTTCCGGGGCGGGGAAAGACACCTTGATGGAGGCGGGGCGAGCGGGACTTGCCGGCGACCCGCGCTTTCGTTTTGCGCGTCGCCTGATCACCCGCGTGGCCATGGCCGGCGCCGAGGATCATGATTCCTGCGATGAGGCCGGTTTCCGCGAGGCCGAGGCGCGGGGCGAGCTGGCGTTGAGCTGGCGGGCGCACGGGTTGAGCTACGGCATTCCGGAGGCCGAGCTTTCCGGCATCGCGGAGGGGGCGGTGGTGATCGTCAACGTTTCGCGCGCCGTCATCGCTATAGCCGAGCGGCTGGCGGAGCGGGTGGTGGTGCTCAACATCACCGCTCCGGTCGCGGTGCTGGCGCAGCGGCTGGCGGTGCGTGGGCGCGAGAGCGAGGCCGATATCGCGGCCCGTCTCAAGCGAGAGGCTCCGCTGACCGCCAAACGCGCCGAGATCATCACCATCATGAATGACCGCAGCGTGGCCGAGGCGGCGGAAGAGCTGCTGGCCGTGCTGCGCGGGCTGGGCCGGCAGCGAGCTTAGCGGGCGAGCTAAACCGGCATGGCGAGGCCCTGCTGGCTCTTGCCTTCGGCGTGCCCAGGGACAGGCTCCGCGGAGCGACATCGTCGGACGAATGCCTCAGCCGAACGGGTAGGAATCGAGCAGGCGGAAGCGGCCGGTGCGTTCGCTCTGCTTGAACAGGGCGAAGCGATCCAGTCTGACCGGCCCGGCCGGCAGCGCTGCGGCATAGCAGGCTTCGAGCGTCTGCTTGACCTGAGCGACTTGATCGCCCGGCAGCGAACCGGTCAGCGTCATGTGGAAGCGGAAGGCGTCGCCCACATAAGGATAGCCATAGGCTTCGAGATAGGCGTGCTGCGCCGGCGTGAGCGGGTTCTTGAGGCGGCGAGCGCGATCGGCCTCGGCGAGCGGCGCGCGGAAGGGTTCGAAGGCCTGGACCAGTGTGAAAGCGAAGCGTTGCAGATCGTCGCTCGGCACGGAGGGGGTCAGCGCGACGAAGGAGCCGAGCGCCGTCACGCTCAAGCCCGCCAGCATCACGCCTTCCAGCCCGGCGGCGTAGTTGCGGGCGAAGGCGCGCAAATGTTCCTCGCTGCGGCCCTGCGCGAGTTCGAACGGGGCCTTCAGCGTGGCATGGAAGCCGTAACGGCGCGGTTCTTCGGTGAGCGCCGGCCATACCGCCGGGTCGCAACCGGGCGGAACGAGGAAGGACGCGTCCTCGCCCGTCAGCGCGTCATAGCCCAGCACCGAAGAGCCGAAGCGCCAGAGGGCACTGTCGGCGGCGGGGGCGTAGTAGACGGCGTAGCGCGGCTTGCTCAAAATGCGCGCTCGCCTCTCGACCAGACCGTGCTGAGCACCGGCGTGCTACCCAGCATCCTGAAGCGCACGAGATCGGCCCTGAGCCCGGTCTTGAGGTGGCCGCGATCCTTCAGGCCGAGGATGTCCGCGACCTTCCAGGTCACCATCCCCATCGCCTCGGGAAGGGCGATGCCATGGCTGGCATGAAGCTTGACCACGGCCTGGAGCAGGCTCGCCGGAACATAGTCGGAGGAGAGCCCGTCGAGCAGCCCCTTCTCGGCGAGTTCGGCGACCGAGACGCCGCCGGAATGCGAGCCGCCGCGCACCACGTTCGGGGCGCCGGCGACCGTGGCGAGGCCGTGTTTCTTGGCGGCCGCGGCCGCTTCCACCGTGGTCGGGAATTCGGAGATCACGGCGCCGGAGGCGATGCCTTCGTCGACATGCTCGGGCGTGGTGTCGTCATGGGTGGCGAGCGGGATGCCGCGGGAGCGGAAGAGGTCGACCACCGCCTGCCAGTTCTTCGCGACATTGGCCGCGCCGTCGCGCTGGCGCATCTCGACGTCCTCCTCGAACTCCGCGACCGTCTTGCCGTTGCCGACGGCATAGGTCTTGAGGTGCTCGATGTTGCGCCACTGGCGCTGGCCCGGCGTGTGGTCCATCAGCGAGACGAGCTGAACGAGCTCGTCGTCCTGATAGGGCTCGATGTCCTTGAGCAAATCCGGGCTCGTCAATTCGCAGCGCATATGGATGCGATGGTCGATGCGGAAGACCCCCTCGCGCCTGCCCTCGGCCAGCGCCTTCATCACATCGGCGAAAATGTCCTTGCGGTAGTCCTTGGCGGAGAAGGGCGTGCCGGCGCAGATCGCGTCATAGACGGTGGTGACACCGGCCGCGGCCATCTGCGCGTCATGGACCAACGCCGCCGCGAGCCCGTTCGGCCAGAAGACCTTGGGCCGCGGCATGAAGTGCTTTTCCATGTTGTCGGTGTGCATCTCGACGAGGCCGGGCGCGACATAGTCGCCGCCTGCGTCGATTGCGCCGGGCAGGGAGGAGCGGCCCTGATCGATCGCCGTGATGCCGGTCCCGTCGAAGGCGATGGTGCCGGTGACGACCTCGTCCTCGAGGATCAGCTTGGCGTTGGTCAGAACAGTCTGCATCAGGCAGCCTTCCGGAAAGAGGTGATGTCGAGATAGCGCGTCGCGACGTGTTCGCGAACCGCCTCGTCGTGGAAGATGCCGACGATGGCGGAGCCGGCGGTGCGCGCCTCCGCGATGAGCTCGACGACGACATCGCGGTTGGCGGCGTCGAGCGAGGCCGTGGGCTCGTCGATCAGCATGATCGGCGAGGGATCGACGAAGGAGCGGGCGATGTTGACGCGCTGCTGCTCGCCGCCGGAGAAGGTGGCGGGCGCGAGCGTCCAGAGCCGTTCGGGCAGGTTCAGCCTAGCGAGCATGGCCTTGGCGCGGGTGCTCGCCTCTTCGGGCGAGGCGCCGCGGGCGAGGAGCGGGTCGCGCACGATGTCGAGCGCCGAGACGCGCGGGATGACACGCAGGAACTGCGAGACGAAGCCGAGCGTGCGGCGGCGAATGTCGAGCACGGTGCGCGGCACGGCCGCGACGATGTCCACGGGACGGCCGGCATGGGTGATGTGGATCGAGCCTGCGGTCGGCCTGTAGTTGCCGTAGAGGATGCGCAGCAGGCTCGACTTGCCGGCGCCGGACGCACCGGCGAGCACGAGCGCCTCGCCGGCCTCGACGCTGAAATTGACGTTGTCGAAGACGGGCAGCCGCGCTCCGCCCTGATTGTGCAGGGTGAAGGTCTTGGCGACGTTCTCGACCTGAATCATCGTGGTCATAGTGTCAGTGCCTTGCCGATTCGCGGTGACGGGGGTGTGACGGGGGCGCCGTCACACACTCAGCACCGCCGAGGTCAGGAGTTGGGTATAGGCGTGGTGCGGGTCGTCCAGCACCTGATCGGTCAGCCCTTGCTCGACGACTCGGCCGTCCTTCATCACCATCAGCCGGTCGGTCAGCAGACGGGCGACGGCGAGGTCGTGGGTGACGATGATCGCGGCCAAACCGAGATCGCGCACCAGCACGCGCAGCAGGTCGAGCAGGCGGGCCTGCACGGAGACGTCGAGGCCGCCGGTCGGCTCGTCCATGAAAACGAGGCGCGGTTCCGAGACCAGCACGCGGGCGATCTGCAGGCGCTGCTGCATGCCGCCGGAGAACTGTCGCGGCCGGTCGTCGATGCGGCCGCCTGCGATCTCGACGCGCTGCAGCCAATCCAGTGCGCGTTCGCGGATCTGGCCGTAATGGCGGTCGCCGCGATCCATCAGGCGCTCGCCGACATTGCCGCCGGCGGTGACGTCCATGCGCAGGCCGTCGCGCGGGTTCTGGTGGACGATGCCCCAGGCCGTGCGCATCAGGCGGCGGCGCTCCTGCTCGGAGACCGAATAGATGTCGAGCGGTTCCGCCCCGCCGCGGAACAGCACCTCGCCCTCGTCGGGCTTGTCGATACCGGCCAGGCAGCGCAGGAGCGTCGACTTGCCGGAACCGGACTCCCCGACGATGCCGAGCACCTCGCCGGGCCAGAGATCGAAGGAGACATCGGTGCAGCCGATGCGCGCGCCATAGAAGCGGCTGACGCCGGTGACGGAGAGTAGAGGAGCCGGTTCGAGAGCGAGCTCGGCGGGGGCGACGTGCAGAGTCATGGCGTCTTCTCCTCGACGAGGCCGCTTGCCGTCGCGTCGCCCAGCATGGTGCCCCGATGCCCTTCGGCCCGGCGCGTCTCACAGTAATGGCTGTCGGAGCAGACGAACATGCGCCCGCCCTGGTCGTCGATCACCACCTCGTCGAGATAGCTGTCGGCCGCGCCGCACAAGCCGCAGGGCTGCGACCAGCTCTGGATGCGGAAGGGATGATCGTCGAAATCGAGGCTCCTCACGCTGGTATAGGGCGGCAGCGCGTAGATACGCTTCTCGCGACCGGCGCCGAAGAGCTGGAGCGCGGGCGACATGTGCATCTTCGGGTTGTCGAATTTCGGGATGGGCGAGGGCGCCATCACATAGCGGCCATTGACCATGACCGGGTAGTCATAGGTCTTGGTGATCTCGCCATAGCGGGCGATATCCTCGTAGAGCTTGACCTGCATCAGCCCGTACTCGGCCCAGGCATGCATCTTGCGGGTCTCAGCCTCGCGCGGCTCCAGCCGGCGCAGCGGCTCGGGCATCGGCACCTGATAGACCATGACCTGACCGCTCTTCAGCGGCGCCTCCGGGATGCGATGGCGGGTCTGGATGATCGTCGCCTCGTCGGTCGCCTCGCTGGTGCGGGCATCGGCCGTGCGCTCGAAGAACTTGCGGATCGAGACGGCGTTGGTCGTGTCGTCGGCTCCCTGGTCGATGACCTTCAGCGTATCGGCGGGGCCGATGATCGCGGCGGTGATCTGGATGCCGCCGGTGCCCCAGCCGCGGGCCAGCGGCATTTCGCGCGAGCCGAACGGCACCTGATAGCCGGGCACGGCGACCGCCTTGAGCAGGGCGCGGCGGATCATCCGCTTGGTCTGCTCGTCGAGATAGGCATAGTTATAAGCCGGCTTCGTATCTTTGGCCGGCATCTGGTGAATGGTCATTCCGCAGCCTCCGGCATGGTGTCAGGCTCTTTGGCATTCTGCTCTTGGGCAAGCCGCTCCTCGCGCGCTTTTTGGTGTTCTTGGCGGATGCGGCGGATCAGCTCGAGTTCGCCCTGGAAATCGACATAGTGCGGCAGCTTGAGATGCTCGACGAAGCCGGCCGCCTCGACATTGTCGGCGTGGTAGAGGACGAACTCGTCCTGCTGCGCAGGGTAGTTCGTCGCCTCGCCGAAATCGCGGGACTTCAGGGCGCGGTCGACCAGCGACATCGACATCGCCTTGCGCTCGCTATGGCCGAAGACGAGGCCGTAGCCGCGGGTGAATTGCGGCGGCACATCCTTCGAGCCCTGGAACTGGTTGACCATCTGGCACTCGGTCAGGGTGACGTCGCCGAGATCGACCGCGAAGCCGAGCTCCTCCGGCACGAACTCGACCGCGACCTCGCCGACGCGGACCTCGCCGACGAAGGGATGCGTGCCGCCGAAGCCGCGCTGCACCGAGTAGCCGAGGCCGAGCAGGAAGCCCTCGTCGCCGCGCGCCATCGATTGCAGGCGTACGTCGCGGCCAGCGGGGAAGGAGACCGGCTCGCGCGTCAGGTCGAAGGGACGCGGATCGCCCTCCGGCGGCTCCTCCGTTTCCATCAGGCCTTCGGCGCCGAGAATGTCGGGCACGCGCGGCATGCGCGCGTCGAGGGGCGCGCGCAGGCCGTCATGCTCGGGCTCGACCCGTGCATTTCCAGATGTGGCAGCTCCGGCCCCTTCCCGGCCCGGCATGGCGGGCTCGACCCCGGTCGCGACGGAGGGCGTGTCCATCAGCGCGAAGTCGAACAGCCGATGCGTGTAATCATAGGTGGGGCCGAGCACCTGTCCCCCGGGCAGATCCTTGTAGGTCGCGGAGACGCGGCGTCGGATCTCCATCGCGGCGGTGTCGAGCGGTTCCGAGGAGCCGAAGCGCGGCAGCGTGGTACGATAGGCGCGCATCAGGAAGGCAGCCTCGATGACGTCGCCCTGCGATTGCTTCAGCGCGAGCGCGGCAAGGTCCCTGTCGTAGAGCGATCCCTCGTTCATCACGCGGGCGCAGGCCAGCGCCTGCTGCTCGCGGATCTGGGCGACGCTGATCTCCGGTACGGCGGGATCGCCGCGGCGTGCCTCGGAGACGAGGTCGTGCGTGGCGAGAATGGCGGCCTCGCCGCCTTTGACGGCAACGTACATCAGCGAACCTCGTCGATTTGCGTCGAGCGCGGCAGGCCGAGCATGCCGTCGCCATGGGTCAGCACGACGTCGACGCCGAGCGGATAGAGCGCGCCGTTTTCGCGCAGCTCCGCGAGGAAACCGGAGCGCAGCCCTTGCGGCGCGATCCTGCGGGTATCGGCGATGCCGGGGCCGGAGAGTGTGAAGGCCGCCCCCCCTTCCAGCGCCGGGAGCTGCACGATCACGCTGGTGGAGCGATCCGGAAACTGGTCCGTGCCGAGGTTGAAGGCAGAGAGCCTGGGTTCGGCGGCCGTGCCGTCGAGCACGGCGAAAGCAGCTTCGGCCGGCTCGTCGACCAGCGCCACGCCGCAATGGAAGCGCAGCCAAGCACCGGCCGGGCCGTTGCGCAGGACCTGTGGAAGCCAGACCGGGGTCTCGTAATCGGCGAGCGTCAGCAGCACTGTCGCCGCGGCAGCGGAGAGCCCTTCCGGCGGCGTGATGCCGGCGGCGACGCGGTGCGGCGTGCCTGGCTCGGAGAGCGCAGCAAGCAAAGCGCGAAAGGCGGCCTGCGACTGGAAGACCGGATCGGAGAAGCCGGGGGCAATCATGTCCTGCGCCGTCATCACTCGCCCCTGACCAGCGTGAAGAAATCGACCTTGGTCGTCGCGGCCTTGCGCGAGGCGAGGTCGCGGGCAGCCGCCTGCCGTGCAACCAGCGTCGCAACGCCTTGAGACAGCTCTCCGCCGGAGGTCTCATCCTGGAGGCGGGCGTCGAGAAGGGCCGCGAGCCGCGCCTTGCGATGGTCGCGGCCGAGAGCATAGGAGAAACCCATGCGGCCATTCGGAAGACGCACGACGCAGCGCGTCACGGTCGCCTCGCCGAGATTGAAGCGCCGCCCAGCGCCGCCGGCCCGGCCTTCCACCATCACGGTGCCGGTCTCGGGTGCCTTCAGCACCTCATGCTCGGGAAGGGCGCCAAGCAGGGTCGCGATCTCGTCGCGGGAGGCGCGCGCCAAAGTCGCCATCCATAGTTGTCGAGGTGTCTTCGGATTCATCCGCCGGCTCGCTGGTCAGCTTGAAATGTCTAGACTATGATGCCTTTGACGATGGTGAATGTCTATACTTTTTGGATGAATTTTTGATGACGCGAGAGGCGGCTCAGGACATGGCGCAGGGTGCGACGCTCGAGGGCGAGGGCGGGACGGTTTGGCGGCGCATCGCCGACGAGCTGGCGGCCGCGATCGAGCGCGAGGAATACCGGCCGGGCGACACCCTGCCGGCGTCGGCCGCGCTGGCGGAACGCTACGGCGTGCATCGCCATACGGTGCGACAGGCCTTCCGGCATCTTGCCGATCGGGGGCTGGTGACGGTGTCGCGCGGCCGCGGTACGCAGGTGACGACGCCGCGCCTGCCTTATCCGATAGGCCGGCGCGTCAGCATGCGCACCAATATGGGCAAGCTCGGCATCGTCGGAACGAGCCGTATGCTTTCGGCCGAGACGGTCGTGGGCGAGGCGTCGGCCTGCACGGCGCTGGGCCTGAAGACGGGGACGCCGCTCTGGTGCGTGCGTGGCGTGAGCCTGGCCGATGGCGTGCCGATGGGCAGCGGCACGCATTGGCTATCGGTCAAGCGCTTCCCGGATTTCGACAGGGCCTATCGCGAGGCGGCCGGCTCGATCACCGCCGCCTTCAAGACCTATGGCATCGCGGATTATGTGCGCTTGTCGACGCGCCTCACCGCCAGGCTTGCGGATGAGGCGGAAGCCGAGCTACTCCAGATTGCGCCGGAGTCCGCGGTGATGATCTCGACCGCCATCGACGCGCTGCCGGACCTGACGCCGATCCATCTCGTCTCGAGCGTCTTCGCCGCCGAGCGCATGGAAATGGTGATCGAGCCGTTCGGGGAGTGAGCGGCCGCTTGAGACGACTTGCATCCCGGCCGTGCGCGCGCGATCTTCGGTCGCATCGATCACGGCATGGCCTCGAGACCATGCCGGTCGCATCTGAGGAAACGCCATCATGGACATGGTCAGCCGGTCGCTGCGCGCGGCCTTCTTGCTTCTTGCCGTCTTCCTGCCCATCGCCGCGGCCGCTGCCGATTATCCGGCGCCGAAACGGGGGGTTTTCGTCGCGAAGGATTTCCGCTTCAGCACGGGCGAGACTTTGCCGGAGATCAAGCTCGGCTATGTCACGGTGGGCGATCCGTCCGGCGAGCCCGTGCTGATCCTGCACGGCACCTATGGTTCCGCCGCCAGCATGCTGAGCCCGGCCTTCGCGGGAGAGCTGTTCGGCCCCGGCCAGGCGCTCGACGCGAGCAAATATTTCATCATCCTGCCGGATTCGATCGGCGTGGGGCAATCGTCGAAACCATCGGACGGCCTCAGGGCCAAGTTCCCGCACTATAATTACGATGATCTGGTCGAGGCGCAGTATCGGCTCGTCACCGAAGGGCTCGGCCTGCGCCATCTGCGGCTGGTGCTCGGCAATTCGATGGGCGGCATGCATAGCTGGCTCTGGGGCGTCAAATATCCCGGCTTCATGGACGCGCTCGTGCCGATGGCCTCGCAGCCCACCGAGATGTCCAGCCGCAACTGGATGATGCGGCGGATGATCATCGACGCCGTTCGCAACGATCCGGAGTGGAAGGGCGGCGACTACAGCGCGCAGCCCCCGGCCTTCCGCGTCGCCAACGTCTTCTTCGGTATCGCCACCAGCGGCGGCACGCTCGCCTACCAGCAGATGGCGCCGACCCGGGAGGCGGCCGACAAGCTCCTCGACGGGCGGCTCAAGGCACCGTTCGACGCCGATGCCAACGATTTCCTGTACCAGTGGGATTCCTCGCGGGACTACAACCCTGCGCCCAGGCTGGGCTCGATCAAGGCAGCGGTGCTGGCGATCAACTCCGCCGACGACGAGCGCAACCCACCCGAAACCGGCGTCATGGAGCGGGAACTCAAGCGTCTTCCGAATGCAAAGCTGTTGCTGATCCCGGCGAGCACCGAGACGCGCGGCCATGGCACGACGGGGATGGCGAAGTTCTGGGCCAAGGATCTGGCCGCCTGGCTGCCGACCGTGCCGCATCGCCCGGCCGGGGCCGAGTGAGGCGACGCCTCGCTCACACGGCCCGCTCGCCGATGATGGCGAAGCGCAGCTTGCTCGACAGGAAATCGATGGCGGAGACGGCGATGAGGATCAGCAGGATCAGGAAGGAGGTCTGCTGCCATTCCAGCGTGCGGATCGTCTCGGCGAGGTAGAGGCCGATGCCACCGGCGCCGACGATGCCGATGATCGTCGAGGAGCGTGTGTTCGACTCGATGAAGTAGAGCACCTGGCTCGCGATCACCGGCAGCACCTGCGGCAGCAGGCCGAAGCGGATCTGATGGGCCTTGCCGCCGCCGACCGAGGTCACGCCTTCGACGGCCTTGCGGTCGGCGGCCTCGATTGCTTCCGAATAGAGCTTGCCGAAGGCACCGAAATCGCTGGTCATGATAGCGAGCATGCCGGCGAAGGGCCCGAGACCTACGACATTGATCCAGATCAGCGCCCAGATCAGCGCGTCCACGCCGCGCACCGTGTCGAGCGAGCGGCGGGCGAGGAAGTGGACGATGCGGTTGGCGACGACGTTGCGTGCGGCGATGAAGCCGAAGGGCAGGGCGAGGGCCGCCGCCAGCACCGTGCCGAGGAAGGCGATCGCCACCGTCTCGAACAGCGCCTGCACGAAGATCAGCGCACGGGCCCAGGAACCGGGATCGGGCGGCAGCATCAGCACGACGAAGGAGCCGAGATTGCCGAAGCCGGCGAGCACCCGCCAGAGCGTCGTTTCCAGCGTGCTCAGCCCATAGATGAACAGGGCGAGGATCGCGAGGACGGTGCCGATCGTCACGATCTTCGTCCGCAGCGAGCCGCGGATGGCGGCGGCGTGGCGCTGCAGGATGTCGTTGCGCTCGGCGGCGAGGACGGCGAAGCTCACGAGCGGCTCTCCAGGCTGAGGAGCGCGTGGCGCAGGCGCTCCGTGCCGAGATCGATCAGCATCACGGCCAGGATGACGAGGAGCATGATGGCGCTGACGTCGGTGTAGTAGAATTTGCGGATGGCCTCGATCAGATCCTGGCCGATGCCGCCGGCGCCGACGAAGCCCATGATCGAGGCGCCGCGCACATTGATCTCGAAGCGCAGCAGCGCATAGCTCGCGAAATTGGAGAGCACCTGGGGCACGACGGCGAAGCGCACGATCTGCCACCAGTTTCCGCCGGTGGCGGTGATGCCGTCGACAGGCTTGAGATCGATGTTTTCGACGACTTCGGAGAAGAGCTTGCCGAGCGCCCCCATGGTGTGGATGGCGATGGCGAGCACGCCGGGCAGCGGGCCGAGGCCGAAGGCGATCACGAAGATCAGCGCGAAGACGATCTCGGGGACGGTGCGGCAGAATTCGAGGAAGCGGCGCACGCCGAAGCGCAGCCAGGGCGAGCGGCCGAGATTGGCGGCGGCGGCGAAGCAGAGCAGGAAGGCGCCGGCCGCGCCGAGGATGGTGCCGACATAGGCGATCAGCACGGTCTGCCAGAGCAGCCTCAGCCAGCGCGCCAGGCCCCAGTACCATTCGGCGAGATCCGCGCCGAAAGTGGCGAGATGCAGGGTCGGCAGCGTCTGCCAGATATAGTTCGGGAAGCGGCCGATATTGGCGAAGAGCTTGCCGAGGTCGACTTCCGCGCCGATGGCGGACAGCCAGACGCAGGCCAGGAACACGGCGATGCCGATCAGCGTCTGGCGGCGCTTGCCGGCCGCGGCCTGCCGATAGCTCTCGGCATGGGCGCTGATGGCGGGGTCGTTGCGGTCGATCGCAAGGGTCATGGACGTCCCTTGTTGGGGAGCGTGTCAGCTCGGGCTTCGGCGGCTGGCATCCGCGCTTCGAGGATGGTCATCGATCAGCGCGGGCGTGCATGGCCGGGACAAGCCCGGCCATGACGGCGAATGCCGGCGCTGTCAGGAAGACTTCTTCTTGCGCAGCGTGTCGACGAAGGTGATCAGCTCGACGATCGGGTCGTAGGCCTTGTTGTCGACGGCGACGAGCGGGCCCTGCTTGCCTTCATAGATCTTGTCGAAGGCGGCCTTGTCCTGGGTGGCGAGGTTGAGCACCGCGTCGCGGATCTTGGCCTTCAGGTCTTCCGGCAGGTCGGTGAGGTAAGCCATCGGCGAGTTCACGATGAGGTCGGACTTGTAGATGATCCGGAAATCCTCGGCCTTCGCCATGTTCTTGCGGGCCATGCGCAGCAGGTTCGACTCGTTCTCGTCGTTCCACCAGTTGGCGGCGATGTCGACCGTGCCCTGCTGCAGGGCGATGATCGCGTTCTCATGGCTGCCGGTGTAGACGACCTTCGAGAAGAAGGTTTCCGGGTCGATCTTCATCTTGTCGAGAACGAAGCGCGGCACGTTGTTGCCCGAGGTCGAGTTCGGGTCGACGAGGCCGAGGTTCTTGCCCTTCAGGTCCTCGATCTTCTGATAGGGCGAGTCCTTCTTCACGTAGAAGACGGAGTGGTAGCCCTTAGTGCCGTCGAGATTGGTCTCGATCGCGAAGGCGTCGACCTTGACGCCGGTGACGCGGGCGCGGGCGAAAGAGGCGGGGCCGTACATGCCGATATGGATGTTGCCGGCGCGCTGGCCTTCGATGATCGCCGCGTAGTCATTGGCGATGCGCAGGGTGACCTTGGTGCCGAGCTCCTTCTGGAGGTAGTTCACGAAGGGGGTGTAGCGCTCGACGACGCCCGAGGCGTTCTCTGCCGGGATGATCGCGAAGACCAGCTCGGGATACTTGGCCTTCCAGTCCTGGGCGAAGGCAGGAGCCGCGGTGGCGGCGAGGCCGGCGGCGGCGAGCTTGAGGGTATGACGACGGGTCAGCATTCTGGTTGCTCCTTCGGGTGGTAGGCTTGTTTCTCGCGGTCGGCGGCAGCGCCGCTCAGGCGATCTTCTGCTTGGCGCGCTTCGCTTCGGAGGCGGCGATGGCGTCGAGCGCAT
>JARYGW010000070.1:0-17650 GCA_033792295.1 Allobosea sp. | reverse complement strand
TCCGGCATTTCTTCAACATCCGCCATGCCGACCATGCGAAATCGCCATGGTGGTGCTGGGCGGTGGCGATCCTGGCGCTCTGGCTGGCTTTCTGGGTGGCGATGTCGTCCTCGCCGGGCGGGCGCGAGCAGCTCGGCCTGAAGGCGCGCGAGCCGGGCAGGCCGGTGCTGCTGGCGAGCATGAGCCTGCCGCCGGTGGAGGTGACGAACATCGTCACCGGGCGTTGCGCGATGTGCCATGCGCCCGAGCCGTCTTGGCCCGGCGTTCAGATCGCGCCGAAGGGCGTGCTGCTCGACGGGCCGGAGCAGATCGCCATCCATGCCCGCGCCATTCGGACGCAGGCGGTGATGACCCATGCCATGCCGCCCAACAACCTCTCCGGCATGACGCCCGGCGAACGACGGATTCTGGCTTCCTGGCTCGCTGAAGCGCCGCGCTGACGGGGTTGGCTCCTTCGCCGACCTGCCCCGCGACAGGGCTGTTTCGGCGACGAAATTTTCTCTTCGTTCAGCTTCCGCGCAATTGGATCACGCCTGTGTGATCGCGTTCAGTTTCGGTTCATCTGTCCGCGACCAATGTCCCGCCCAACGTAAGGCTGGAAGCAGGCTCCATGAAGGAGCCGTCCGCGCCTTGGGACCGTGGGGGTCCAGTTGAGACGCTTGGATGCAAGGGGCGCCAGCTACCTGCTGGCGGCCATCGCTTTCGTTGTGGCATGGGTCATCCTGTGCTGGCCCTGGCTTTCCGGGTCGGTGACGATTCCGTTCGATGCCAAGGCGCATTTCCAGGCACAGGTCGAGTTCCTCGCCCGCGCGATCCACTCCGGGCAGTCGCCTTTCTGGAACCATAACGTCTTCGCCGGTTCGCCGCAGGTCGCCGATCCGCAATCGCTGATCTTCTCGCCGGCGATCCTGCTGGCGCTGCTGTCGCCGGCGCCGAGCTTCCGCATGGTCGATGCTTTCGTACTGCTGCATCTGCTGGCAGCCGGCTTCGCCGTCATCATGTTCTTCAAGGATCGCGGCTGGCATCCGGCCGGCGGTCTGCTGGCGGCGCTGGTCTTCGCCTTCGGCGCGTCGGCCTCCTGGCGCGTCCAGCATATCGGGCAGATCGAGAGCCTCGCCTTCTTCGCGATCGCCTTCTGGCTGACGGCGCGGATGCTGCAACGCAATTCGGCCTGGGCCGGCATCTTCGCCGGGCTTTCGGCCGGGTTGATGGTGTTGAAACCGGATCAGGTCGCAATGCTCGGCGGCTATGTGCTGATCGGCATGGTAGTGGCTCATTGGATCGCGGGCGGCTGGCCGGCGATCCGCGGCTCGCTGCTGCCGGCTGCCCTGGCGAGCGTCGCCGGGCTCGCCGTGATCGCGGTGCCGCTGCTCTGGACCTGGCTTTTCGCCGAGGCGACGACACGGCCGGAGATCAGCCTGGGTGTCGCGACCTCGGGCTCGCTGCATCCGGCCTCGCTGCTGACCGCCTTCATCGGCGACCTGTTCGGCGCCAAGGATCCGAAGGTCGAGTTCTGGGGCCCTTATCTCAATCCGAACTGGGTGAAGGACCTCGCGCTCTCGCAGAACATGGCGCAGGTCTATATGGGCGCGCTGCCGATGCTGCTGCTGATCGCCCCGGGGCTGACGCGCGGCTGGCTGTGGGACAAGGCGGTGCGCCCGCTGACGCTGCTCTTCCTGTTCATGGTGCTCTATGCGCTCGGGCGCTACACGCCGCTGTTCGAGGCGGCCTACGACTATATGCCCGGGGTGAAGATGTTCCGCCGCCCGGCCGATGCGACCTTCCTGATCGGTGCGCTCGGGGCGGTGCTGTCCGGCTATGTGCTGCATCGGATGCTGACGGCCGAGAACATCTCCTTCAGTCGCGACCTGACGATCGGCGGAGCGATCGTGCTCGCGATCGTGCTCGGCGCCGTCCTGCTCTCGCGCAGCGAGGGGCACCTTGCCGATGCCTGGAAGCCGGTGGCGATGGCGCTCGCCTGGTTCGGTGCGGCGGCGGTGTTGCTCTTCGTCCTGCAGCGCTGGCGCGGGGCGCTCGGACCGATCGCTGCAGTGGTGCTGGTGACCGGCGTCGTCGCCTCGGATCTCGGCGCCAATAACGGCCCGAACGAATCGACGGCGCTGTCGCCGGATCTCTACGACGTGCTGCGGCCGAAGACGCACAACCAGACCATCGCCCTCATCAAGCAACTGACCGCGCAGCCGGCGGGCTCGCCGCGGCGCGACCGGGTGGAACTGCTCGGCATGGGTTTCGAATGGCCGAATGCCGGCATGGTCCATGGCTTCGACCATACGCTCGGCTACAATCCGCTGCGGCTCGAGGATTTCTCGGAGGCGGTCGGCACCGGCGACGGCATCGCCCGCCCCGCCGACCGCAAGTTCACGCCGCTCTTCCCCTCCTATCACAGCCGCCTCGCGAACCTGCTCGGCCTGCGCTACATCGCCTCGCCCGTGCCGATCGAGCAGGTCGACCGCACGTTGCATGACGGCGACCTCAAGCTGCTCGCGCGGACCAAGCAGGGCTATGTCTACGAGAACCCGCATGCCCTGCCGCGCGTGCAATTCGTCGGCGGCTGGGCGCTGGCCGATTTCGAGAGCATGAAGCTCTCGGGTCGTTGGCCGGACACGGATCCCGAACAGGCGGTGCTGCTCGACACCGAGCCGCCCGTCGCCGCGCCGGAAGGGCCGGTTTCGGTGCGGGCCGACGTCAAGCTCGTGCGCTATCGCAACACCGAGGTCGAGATCGAAGTCACCGCGCCGGTGGCCGGTTTCGTCGTGCTCAACGATATTTGGCATCCTTGGTGGCGGGCGCAGGTCGACGGCGTCGAGACCGAGATCCTGAGGGCCAATGTGCTGTTCCGGGCGGTCCAGGTTCCGGCCGGCACGCACAAGGTCAACTTCAGCTTCCAGCCGCTGGCGGGCGCCATCGCCGAGCTCGAGGCGCGAATCTCGCCGAAGGAGCCGGAGGACACCTTGCCTCTGCCGCCGTCGGTCGATCGGAACGAGCCGCAGGTGGTGACGTCCACCGGCGAGGAGCCGTTTCTGGCCGGGCTGTCGCCGACGGTGCGCGATACACTCGGACTCGGCCCCGTCCATCGCGATCCCGCGACACGCAGCAGCACAGCTTCAGCCCAGGTCTTCGGCGAATCCGAAGCGCACTGACGAAGCGGCAGCCCTCGTCTGCGGGGAGACACGCCTTCGGCGCTCCTCAGGATGAGAGCTCGCCTTTTCGAACGGAAGCCTCAATCTCCCGCATCCACTCCGAACCGCTTCAGGCGACGCCGAGCTTCTTCTGCAGGCTGCTGGAGGAGGTGGTGTACTGGAAGGTCAGCCGCTTGTCCGGATAGACATAGCGATGCACCTTCTGGGCGCAGAGCGCGCCTTCGTGGAAGCCGGACAGGATCAGCTTCAGCTTGCCGGGATAGCTGTTGATGTCGCCGATAGCGAAGATGCCGGGCACGTTGGTCTCGAACTTCTCAGTGTCGACCGGGACGAGGTTCTCGTGGAGGTTCAGCCCCCAGTCGGCGATGGGGCCGAGCTTCATGGTCAGTCCGAAGAAGGGGAGCAGCGTATCGCAGGCGATCTCGAAGCTGCCGCCGCCATTGTCGCGGCAGGCCACGGCTGAGAGCTTGCCGTTCTCGCCCTTGAGGCCGGTGATCTGGCCGAGCTTCATGTCCATCCTGCCGTCCGCGACCAGAGCGCGCATCTGCTCGACCGAGTGCGGTGCGGCACGGAAATCGTCGCGGCGGTGCATCAGCGTGACGCGATTGGCGATGGGCTGGAGGTTCAACGTCCAGTCGAGCGCGGAGTCGCCGCCGCCGACGATCAGGATGTTGCGGCCGCGAAAGGCCTCCATCTTGCGCACGGCATAGAAGACCGAGCCGCCGAGCTCGTATTCCTCGATGCCGGGGATCGGCGGCTTCTTCGGCTGGAAGGAGCCGCCACCGGCGGCGATGATCACGGTCTTGGTGTCGAAGACCGTGCCGGCGTCCGTCGTGACGCGGAAGCGCGGCGCTTCGGCCGTGCCGGTCGGTTCGACCGCCTCGATCATCTGGCTGAGATGGAAGGTCGGCCCGAAGGGCTTGATCTGCTCGAGCAGATTGTCGACCAGGGCCTGGCCGGTGACCAGAGGAAAACCGGGGATGTCGTAGATCGGCTTCTCCGGATAGAGTTCAGCACACTGCCCGCCGACCTTCGGCAGGATGTCGACGACGTGCGCGCGAATATCGAGCAGGCCCAGCTCGAAGACGGCGAAGAGGCCGCAGGGACCTGCCCCGACGATGACGACGTCCGTGGAAATGACTTCGGGGTCGATGGTCGCGGCGTCGCTCATGGTTCTACCTTCGATCCGGTCCAAACTGTGCGTTTTAACGAACCTTATCGCGGCAGGAGATGAGGCTTCCCCTGCCGCTTGGCAAGCACCGATAAGGCTCAGGCGCCAGTATCGGCACGCAGACCGGCCGCGGCGATGCCGGCGATCGCCGCGGCCTCGTCATTGTCCGAAGTGTCGCCGGAGATGCCGACGGCGCCGAGAAGTTCGCCTTCCGGCGAACGGATCAGCACGCCGCCGGGGACGGGGACCAGCAGACCGCCGACCGCGTGGGTCGCCGCCTCGATGAAATAGGGCCGCTCCTGCGCCATCTTGTGGAGCGCGCGCGAGCCGAGGCCCAGGGCCACGGCGCCATGAGCCTTGCCGAGCGCGATCTCGCCACGCTTGAGGCTGGTCCCGTCCTGCGCGGCAAAGGCCTTCTGCGCCCCGCGCGCATCGATGACCGCGATGGCGAGCGGCTTGAACTTGTTTTCGGTGGCGTGGGCGAGCGCGGTCGACAGAATCATCTGGGCCTGGGCGAGTGTCAGCATCGTGGAAACTCCGGTTCTGGGCGGACGCTCTTCTTTGCCAGTCTCTTGCGACGCGGTGAAGGAGGTTGGCATGTAAACTGTTGTGTGGCTTGGGAGATAATGACGGCAACCCAGCCTAGATTGCCCGGAAAACAGTTGCGGGTCGCATGACCGTCTTGCGCAAGACACACGGAAAAGGCTTGATAGCCCGCCAAATCAAGGAGGTATCCATGGGTCTGTTCAGTTTCATCAAGGAAGCCGGTGCCAAGATCTTCGGGGCGGGCTCGGCCCAGGCGGCGACGCCCGACGCCCTGCAAAAAGAACTGGCCGGTCACGGTCTGCCTTCCGACGTCAATATCCAGATCGACGGCGACAAGGTGAAGGTCTCGGGCAAGGCGGTCTCGACCGAGGAAGCCGAGAAGATCATCCTCGCGCTCGGTAACACCACCGGCGTCGCGCAGGTCGAATCCGACCTGGTCGTCAACAAGGAGGCGCCGGCCGCCGTGTTCTATACGGTGAAGAAGGGCGATACGCTCTGGAAGATCGCCGAGGAGCATTACGGCAAGGGCCAGGGCGCCAAATATACCGAGATCGTCAAGGCCAATACGCCGCCGGTCAAGAACCCCGACCTGATCCAGCCGGGCTGGGTGCTGCGCATTCCGCCGCTGGCCTGAGAGCCCATCATTGCCGCCGAGGCCCGCCTGCAGGCGCGGCTTCGGCGCAAGAGCGCCGATGCCGGGGTGAACGTGCCCTGCTCGGAGCCTCGTGCTCCGGGTGGCGCGCCGGGCATTGGCGTTTCGCTGCTTCCGTCTTATCTCCGCTTCCGGCTGCAGCGTGGGAAACCGTCCGTCATGACCGTGAACGACCTCGACATCGACGACCTTAAGGCCGGGCTGGCCGATGGATCGATTCTGCTCGTCGACGTGCGGGAACCGCATGAGTTCGAGGCGGGGCATATTCCGGGCGCCGTTTCGCGGCCGTTATCCCAGTTCGACCCGGCGGAACTGCCGAGCGAGCCGGGCAAGCGCGTGGTCTTCTCCTGTGCTGCGGGGGTCCGTTCGCGGCACGCGCTGGCCTTCGCGCAATCGGCCGGGCTCGACATCGACAGCCATTATGTCGGCGGCTTCAAGGACTGGGCGATGCGCGGCGAGCCGATTTCCTACGATTGATCCGACCGGCGGCCGCTGTCGCAGCCGCCCATTCATGACCAAGGTTATTGTGATGTCCATTCGTACGATTCTTTGCAGCACGGCCTGTGCGCTCGTCCTTGCCGCCGCCATGCCCGTCACGGTGTCCGCACAGGGCGTTCCCGCACAGAGCGCGGCTTCCGCCCCGGCCGGCGAGGCCGAATTGCAGGCGGCCATCACCAAGTCGAACGCCTATACCTCGCTGATGAACCGTACGCTGCGCGCGATCCAGTCCTGGGAGCGCTATGCGAGCTGGGTCGACATGAAGAAGGGGCCGACCGGCAAGGAGCGCTACATCGCTTACGGGCTCTACAGCCTCTACGACGTCACCGGCGAGATCAAGAAGGCCGAGGAAGCCGCGGCGCGCAATCCCAAGCTGCCGGAAATCGATGCGACGGTGCTCGACTATATCAAAGCCTATCAGGAGCTTGCGCCGCTGATGACCCGCGCCGAGCGCTATTACGACCGCAAGGACTACCGCGACGACAATCTCGCCGAGGGCCAGAAGCTGCACGCGCAGATGGTGCCGGCAGCGAAGACCTTCCTCGATCAGCGCGCCAAGCTCGACGCCATGATGCGCGTCTACAAGACGGCGCTCGATGCGCAGGAGCTGGCGGCGATCGAGCAGCGCGAGGGCAAGTCCGTGCGCTGGGTGGTCCGCAATGTCATGATCAATGCGCGGACGGTGATCGACCTGATGCCGTCGAACGAGAAGCCGATCGTCGACCTCAAGGCCTTCGACGCCGCCGTCGCCGGCTATGCCAAGGCGATCCGCGAGATGGACGATTTCAAGGACAAGAATCCGGGCAAGTCGCTCTTCGTGGACAGCCAGGCGAGTTCCTGGCTCGGCAAGCTGCGCGACTTCTCCGAGAAGCTCGCCAAGAGCAAGGGCGACGTCCGGCGCGGCGCGGCGAACGATGCCAACTGGATCGTGAGCAACTACAATACGATGATCACCCTCTCGGAAACGGCCGTCCGCTTCCCGAGATAGCATGATGCGTCGAACGCAGCCCTGACGCGTATGGCGCCGGGGCTGACGGTGGTGCGTTTCTAAGACAGTCTTTCATTAGACCTAACTGAGGATATGCCTCATGCGTCCCATGAAATTCGGTTTCGGCCAGCCGGTGCGGCGGGTCGAGGATCATCGGCTGACCACCGGCACCGGCCGCTACACCGACGACATTGCGGCGGAAGGCGCGCTGCATGCCTATGTGCTGCGCTCGCAATATGCCCATGCGCGCTTTGCCATCCGCGACAAGGAAGCCGCCTGCAGGATGAAGGGCGTCAAGCTCATCCTCACCGGCGAGGATGTCTCCGGCTACGGCGATCTGCCGTGCAAGGGGCATATCAAGACCGTGTCGGGCGAGATGTCGCAATCGCTGCCCGTGCCGGTGCTGCCGCTCGACACGGTGCGCCATGTCGGCGAGGCCGTCGCCTTCATCGTCGCGGAGACGCTGGCGCAGGCACGCGATGCGGCCGAAGCCATCGAGATCGACTGGGAGCCGCTGCCGGCCGTGACCGGCATCGCGGAAGCGCTGGCGGACGGCGCGCCACAGGTCTGGGCCGATCGGCCGGGCAATGTGGCCTTCGAGGCGGAGCAGGGCGACCGCGCCAAGACCGAGAAGGCCTTCGCCAAGGCGGCGCGCACGATCTCGCTGACCATCGTCAACAACCGGCTCGCCTCCAACTACATGGAGACGCGCGCCTGCATTGCCGATTACGACAAGGCCGAAAAGCGCTGGACGCTGACGCTGGGTAGCCAGGGCAGCCACGGCATGCGCGACCTGATCGCGACCTATGTGCTCAAGGTCGACCCGAAGCGCATCCGCGTGGTGACACCGGATGTCGGCGGCGGCTTCGGCACCAAGATCTTCCTCTACCGCGAATATCCGCTGGCGATGATCGCCGCCGAGAAGCTGAAGCGCCCGGTGCGCTGGGTGGCCGACCGCAACGAGCATTTCCTTGCCGACACCCATGGCCGTGCCAATCTCGCGACGGCGACGATGGCGCTCGACGCCGGGGGCAAGTTCATCGGCCTCAAGGTCGATCTTTCGGCTGAGATGGGCGCCTGGCTCTCGCAGTACGGGCCTTTCATTCCCTGGGTCGGCACGACGATGACGCCGGGCTGCTACAACATCCCGGCCGTGCATGTGCGGTTCCGCGGCGTGCTGACCAACACCACGCCGGTCGACGCCTATCGCGGGGCAGGGCGCCCCGAGGCCGCCTATCTGATCGAGCGGCTGGTCGACGCCATCGCCCGCGAGACCGGCAAGTCGCCGGACGCGGTCAGGGCACTGAACTTCGTCAAGCCCTCCGAGATGCCGCACAAGACGCAGACCGGCCCGGTGTACGATTCCGGCGAGTTCGAGGGCCATATGCGTCGTGCCATGGAGGCGGCTGACTGGAAGGGCTTCAAGGCTCGCCACAAGACCTCTGCCAAAGCCGGCAAGATCCGCGGCATCGGCATGTCCTGCTATATCGAGGCGTGCGGTGGCGGCGGCCCCGAGAGCTCGACCGTGATCCTGGAGAAGGACGGCACCGTCACCGTGCTGATCGGCACCCAGTCGAACGGGCAGGGACACGAGACCGCCTATTCGCAGCTCGTCTCGCAGCATCTCGACATCCCGATGGACCGCATCCGCGTGGTGCAGGGCGATACCGATCGGGTTGATACCGGCTCGGGCACCGGCGGCTCGCGCTCGATTCCCGTCGGTGGTGCGGCGCTTAACAAGGCGACCGAGATTCTGACCGACAACCTTAAGCAGCTCGCCTCGGAAAAACTCGAGGCGGCCGTAGGCGACCTCGAGATCGCCAATGGCGCGGTCCGGATCGTCGGCACCGACAAGGCGCTCGACCTCGCGGCGATCGCCGCGCTGCCGGGCGCGACGCCCACTATGCTCAAGGTCCATCAGAGCTGGACGCCGCCGGAGGCGACCTATCCGAACGGCACCCATGTCTGCGAGCTGGAGGTCGATCCCGGCACGGGGCAGACCGAGATCCTCAACTATGTCGTGGTCGACGATTTCGGCGTGACGCTGAATCCGCTGATGCTGCAGGGGCAGGTCCATGGCGGCGCTGTGCAGGGCATCGGCCAGGCTCTGATGGAGGAGATCCGCTTTGATCCGGACGGGCAGATGCTGACCGCGACCTTCATGGATTATGCGCTGCCGCGCGCCATCGACGTGCCGAATTTCCACTTCGAGACGCGCAATGTTCGCTGCCTCACCAACGCCATCGGCGTGAAGGGGGCGGGCGAGGCCGGTGCCATCGGCGCCTGCCCGGCGGTGATGAACGCCATGGTCGATGCTCTCGACCGGGCTGCGGGCATCAAGGCGATGGACATGCCGGCGACGCCAGTCAAGGTCTTCAACGCGCTGAAGGAATCCGGCTACCAGCTTTGATGCAAGAGCGGATTTGAAGCCCTGCAAATCCGCTCACGCAAAAGCGACTTGGCTCTGTCGCGATCATCGTTTGATCTGGACGCGTTCAAAACGGCGTCGTTCGGCGCCGACTCGTCTCGAAAGGGAACTGAATGATCCGTACCGCTCTCGTGCTTGCCGGCCTCGGGCTCGGCCTCACCGCCGTGATGGCGCAATCGAATCCGATCGCGGAACGCCAGCAGACGATGAAGGCCGTCAGCGCCGCGACGCGCGAGGGCGCTGCCATGGCGAAAGGCGATGCCGCCTTCGACACAGCCAAGGCGCAGGCTGTCTTCAAGACCTATGCCGATGCGGCGAAGAAGATGCCGACGCTGTTTCCCGATAACTCCAAGACCGGCGGGGACAGCACGGCGTCGCCGAAGATCTGGGAGGACCAGGCCGGCTTCAAGGCCGCCTTCGCCAAGTTCGAGGCCGATGCCGGGGCGGGCGCTACGGTGAGCGACCTTGCGGGCTTCCGCACCGCCTTCGGCGCAGCGGCCAAGAACTGCGGGGCCTGTCACGAAGTCTATCGCATCAAGAAGTAAGGGGGGCTATCGCCCTTGGAAAAGCGGGCGCCAGCGATGGCTGCCCGCTTTTTTGTTCCCCGGGAGCCTTTTGGTCCCCGAGGCGTTTGAGGCAGGCCAGCCGCGCCATGGCTCGCAAGGCACGGCATATTCTGGAATGATTGCAGCGAGAGGGTTGCCGGCGATCCGGTCCGCCGTTCAAGCTGTCGCCCGCGCTTGTGGAGATGCCGATGCTGTTGTTGCGCCGCCTTCTGGTCACGCTCGTCCTTCTGGCGGCTGTCGGGCTGGGCGGCTTCTATGTCCTGACCGATCCACGCATCGTTTCGCCACCGCCGGAGGTCGGCGCGTTGCCGGCGCCGGACATCGAGAACGGCAAGCTCTTGTTCGCGGCCGGCGGCTGCGCTTCCTGCCATGCGACGCCCGGGCAGGACGACCGCACGAAGCTCGGCGGCGGGCTGGCGCTGGCCTCGCCCTTCGGCACCTTCCACGCTCCCAACATCTCGCCGCATACGCGAGACGGCATCGGCAACTGGGGCATCCAGGATTTCGTCGATGCGATGGCGGCCGGCGTCGGGCGCCAGGGCGAGCATCTCTACCCGGCCTTTCCGTACACCTCCTACCGGCTGATCCCGTCCAAGGCACTGGCCGATCTCTTCGCCTATATCCGCACCTTGCCGCCGGTCGAGGGGCGGGCGGCGGCGCATGAGCTGCGCTTCCCCTTCAACATCCGGCGACTGGTCGGCGGCTGGAAACTGCTGTTCTTCGAGGGCGGCTCGTTCCGGCCCGATCCGGCGAAGAGCGAGGCCTGGAATCGCGGAGCCTATCTCGTCAACGGACCCGGCCATTGCGCCGAATGCCATTCCAGCCGTAACGCCTTCGGCGCGATCGTGCCGGCGACGCGCTTTGCCGGCGGGCCGGACCCGGAGGGCAAGGGCTTCGTCCCGAACATCACCCAGGACGAAGCCGATGGACTCGGCAAATGGTCGAAGGAGGAGATCGCGGAGCTGTTGAAGTCCGGGTTCACGCCGAGCTTCGACAGCGTCGGCGGCTCGATGGCGGAGGTGGTGCGCAATATGGCACAGCTCTCCGACGCCGACAGGGCGGCGATGGCGGACTACCTCAAGTCGCTGCCGGCGGTGGCCAGTCCGCCGCGGCCGCAGGCGAAGTAGTAGCCTCGACCGGTCGGGCGTTTGCCTCAGCTGCGGCAAGAGAGGGGCTTATCGTCGGCTGATGCGCTTCAAGGCTGTGATGGTCGATGTCGACGGCGTGGTGATCGTGCACCCCGATTCCCAGGGCTGGGCGCGACATCTCGAGCGCGATCTCGGCCTGTCACCTGAAGCGCTGCAGACAGCTTTCTTCCATCGGCACTGGCAGGATATCGTTCTGGGACGTGCGGCGTTGCAAGAGCGTCTCGCGCCGGTGCTTGCCGAGATCGCTCCTCATCTCCGCCCGGATCAGCTGATGCGTTACTGGTTCGAGAACGACGCCTGCCTGGACCGGGGCCTGTTGGCGCAGCTCGCGCCGATCCGGGAGAGTGGCGTGCAGCTTCATCTCGCGACGGTGCAGGAACACGAGCGAGCGCGATACATTTGGGACGAACTCGCGCTGAGGGAGCATTTCGACGGAATGCATTATGCGGCGGAGCTCGGCTGGGCCAAGCCAGATGCGCTGTTCTTCCGAGCCATAGAGGCAAAAGCGGGTTTTTCGGCCGCCGAGATCTTCTTCATCGACGACAAGCAGGCCAATGTCGACGCGGCGCGGGCGCTAGGGTGGAACGCGGCGCTGTGGGACGGCACGGAATCCCTCATGGAATTGATCGCGCGATGCCCGATTTCAGGGCTCTGATCCCACAGGCCGAAGTCATTGAGGTTCCGCTCGGCTCTGATCGAAGCGGTGGGATGCGTCTGGAAACGGGCTTGGGGCCGTCGTCAAGCGCCGGCATATTGCGCGTCGGTGACGTGTTCGAGCCAGTCGACCGGAGAGCCGTTCAGCTTTTCCTGAAGGGCGATGTGGCTCATCGCGGTCATTGCCGTGGCGCCGTGCCAGTGCTTCTCGCCGGGCTCGAACCAGACGACGTCGCCAGCCCGAATCTCCTCGATCGGTCCGCCCTCTCGCTGAACCCAGCCGCAACCGGCGGTGACGATCAGGGTCTGGCCGAGCGGATGAGTGTGCCAGGCGGTGCGGGCGCCGGGCTCGAAGGTGACGAGCGCCGTGGCGATCCGTGCCGGCTCGGGCGGATTGAACAGCGGGTCGATGCGGACCGTGCCGCTGAAATATTCGACCGGTCCCTTGCTCGAGGGTTGCGAGCCGATACGACGGATTTCCATTCTTCGCCTCCGCTTCGGGGGGACGCTATTCCATCACCGCCGCCTTGAGGATGCAGACCATCAGCGCATGGCCGGGCTCGTTGCCGACGCAGCGGACGATGTGGCGGCGGTCGCAGCGGTAGCGCAGGGTCTCGCCGGCCTTGGCGCGCTGGACGATGTCGCCGACCTCGACCTCGAACTCGCCGGCTGTGACCGAGAGGGATTCGATCGAGCCACGCTGGTGGCCTTCCGAATCGAGCTCGCCGCCGGGCTCGGAGGACACGTCGTACCATTGCAGCCATTCGACCGTCTTGATCCAGCCGATGATGGCGAGCTTGAGCTTGCCGTCTTCGGATACGAGGATCGGCGTGTCGGCACGGGAGGTCTTGTCGATAAAGGGCTCTTCCTCGCCGCTGGACAGGACGCGCTCGATCGAGATGTCGAGCGCCTGCGAAAGCCGCCAGATGGTCGCCAGAGTCGGGTTGGTCTCGTTGCGCTCGATCTGGCTGATAATCGACTTGGCGACGCCCGACTGTTCGGCGAGGTCGGAGAGCGAGAAGTTGTAGGCTTTGCGCAGGCGCTGGATCGTCTTGCCGAGCTGGCCAGAGATGACCTGTGCTCCCGATTCCAGCTCGCGCCCGCCACGCTCTTTCGTCTCGATGCCCATCCCGCTGCCCTGTTCGCTGCCCGGATCGCCTGCCCTCGCGAACGATCTTTATAACGAACGGACAATGCCTGTTCTCCGGCCCTGGGGCAAGCCTTGCACCAGAAGGCCGTGGACGGGTCAGGTCAGGCGGCTGGGGGCGACCTCACGCTGGGCGCGGCGGGCGAGGCCGAGCTGGCGCTCGCGGAAGATGACGTAGATGCCGGAGGCGATGACGATGAAGGCGCCGATGAAAATGGTCGATGCCGGCCATTCGCCGAACCAGAACCAGCCGATCGCGACCGCCCAGAGCATTGTCGAGTATTCGAAGGGCGCGACCAGAGAGGCGTCGCCATAGCGGTAGGCCTGGACGATCAGGATCTGGCCGAGCCCGCCGAGGATGCCGATCACGACCATCATCGCGGCGTCCTGATAGCCGGGGATGTTCCAGCCGAGCAGGATGGTCGAGAGGCCGAGCAGGCAGGTCAGCAGCATGAAATAGAAGACGATGGCGCCGGTGCGCTCGGTCTGCGTCAGCAGGCGGACCTCGACCGAAGCGAAGGCGGAGCAGAAGGCGCCGGCAAGGCCGAGAGCGGCGCCGATGGCGGCGCCCGGCCCGAGCTGATGAGCGCCGGCGCCCAGATGCGGCGAGAGCATGATCAGGACGCCGACGAAGCCGATCGTCACCGCGGTCCAGCGATAGATCCGCACGCGCTCCTTCAGCACCAGCGCCGCGAGCACGACGACGGCCAGCGGCGCGGCATAGCCGATGGCGACCGCTTCCGAGAGCGGCAGGAACTGCAGCGCCGCGAAACCGCAGAACATGCCGGTCGAGCCCATGATGCCACGCTTGAGATGGCCGCGCAGATTATCCGTCTTGAGGGCGTGCGGCAGTTCGGAGCGCCAGGCGAGCCAGATGAGCAGCGGGATCATCGCGAAGAAGGAGCGGATGAAGACGATCTCGCCTGTGGGATAGCGCGTCGAGATCGATTTGATGCCCGCCGACATCAGCGTGAAAAACAGCGCCGAAAGCAGCTTGAGACTGATGCCGAGAAGAGGGGACAAGGCAGCGGCGCGGCGGGAGGGCGGGAGCGGTTTCGAGCGAAACCGTTTCTCCTTAGATCATGTCGAGACGGCGTTGCGAAGCGTCAACTCTGCAACGCCGTCCAGCGGCTGGCGAGGGCTCAGAAGCTGCCGCGGAACGCGCCGCCGTCGATCAGGAAGTTCTGGCCGGTGATGTAGCCGGCATGGGCGCTGGCGATGAAGGCGCAGAGCTTGCCGAACTCGTCGGGCGTGCCTAGGCGGCCGGCGGGAACGGCGGCGAGCCGGTTCTTCGTCGCCTCCTCGAGGCTGATGCCCTGCATCTCCGCGACCTTACTGGTGGCGGTCTTGATCCGGTCGGTGTCGAAGACGCCGGGCAGGATGTTGTTGATGGTGACATTGGCGTGGGCGACCTCGCGCGCGACGCCCGAGAGGAAGGCGGTGAGGCCGGCACGGGCGGCGGAGGAGACGTCGAGCCCGGTCAGCGGCGTCAGCACACTCGCCGAGGTGATGTTGACGATACGGCCGAACTGGCGGGCGATCATGCCGTCGATGACGCGCTGCACCAGCTCGAGCGGCGTCGCCATGTTCTGGACGACGCCTTCCAGCAAGCCTTCACGCGTCACCTGGCGGAACGGCTTCGGCGGCGGGCCGCCATTGTTGTTGACGAGGATGTCGGGCGCGGGCGCGGCTGTGAGCAGGGCGTCCTGCCCGGCCTTGGTCGCGACGTCGGCCACGACGGCGATGACGGTCGCGCCGGTGCTGGCACGGATCTGGCTTGCCGTCGCTTCGAGGGTTGCGGCGTCGCGGCCGTTGATGACGACGGTGCAGCCGGCCTCGGCCAGAGCCTGCGCGCAGCCGCGGCCCAACCCCTTGCTGGAGGCGCAGACGATGGCCGTGCGGCCGGCGATTCCAAGATCCATCAGCTTTCTCCATCTCCTTCGCCTGCTGCGATCATGCAGCCGCCTGGAGCAGGCGCCGGTCAGATTGCACCGCGATCTGACCGGATCACGCGTTCTCTATCAATATGTCAGAGGCAGAGCATGGATTGCGACGTCCGTCATCAAAGCGCAACGCAAATCAGACACACGCCCCAGGCATCGCAACAGCATGGGCCTCCTGGCATGAGCGACGAGGACGACGCGAAGCAGGTTCGCAGCATCTTCATTTCGGACCTGCATCTGGGCACGCGGGGAGCACAGGCCGATCTCGTGCTGGAATTCCTGCGCGCCTACGACGCTCCCACCATCTATCTCGTCGGCGACATCATCGATGGCTGGCGGTTGAAGAGCGGCTGGTACTTCCCGCAGACTCATAACGATGTCGTCCAGAAGCTGCTGCGCAAGGTGCGCAAGGGCTCGAAGCTGATCTACGTCACCGGCAATCACGACGACTTCCTGCGGGACTTCACCGGCCTGCAGTTCGGCGGCATCACACTGGTCGACGACATCGTCCACGAGACGGCGGACGGCAAGCGCATGCTCGTCATCCATGGCGACCTGTTCGACCTCGTGGTGCGCAACGCCAAATGGCTCGCGCTGCTCGGCGACTGGGCCTACACCATCGCGCTCGGGCTCAACATGGCGCTGAATAAGGTGCGGCGCTGGCTGCAGCTGCCGCACTGGTCGCTCTCGGCCTGGGCCAAGCACAAGGTCAAGAACGCCGTGAACTATATCGGCGAATTCGAGACCTGCCTCGCGGAGGAAGCGCGGCGGCACAATGCCGACGGCGTGATCTGCGGCCACATCCACCATGCCGCCTATCGCGAGATCGCGGGGCTGACCTATATCAACACCGGCGACTGGGTCGAGAGCTGCACCGCCTTCGTCGAGCATCACGACGGGCGCTTCGAACTGATCCGATGGCCGCAGGGTCGTCTCAAGGGCGAGGCCGCCGTGCCGGTCGTGGTGCCGGCCCTGTCGGTACCTGAAATGTTCGAGGCGGCCTGATGCGCGTCCTCGTCGCCACCGACGCCTGGCGGCCGCAGATCAACGGCGTCGTGCGCTCGCTGGAGAGGATGATTGCGGCAGCGCCGGATTTCGGGGCGACGGCGGCGGCGCTGACGCCGGAAGGCTTCCGGCAGATCGCCATGCCGAGCTATCCCGATATCCGGCTCGCGCTCGCCACGCGCAAGGCCTTGGCGGAGCGGATCGCGGAGTTCGGGCCCGATCACATCCACATCGCCACCGAGGGACCGATCGGCTGGCTGACGCGGGCGATCTGCCTCGCGCAAAAGCGCCCCTTCACGACGAGCTATCATACGCGCTTCCCGCAATATGTCGCGGCGCGCTGGCCTATCCCCGAAAGCTGGAGCTATGGGCTGCTCCGGCGCTTCCACGGCCCGGCGGCGGCCGTCATGGTCTCGACCGCGACAGTGGAGGACGAACTGCGCGGGCACGGCTTCCAGAAGCTGGTGCGCTGGGGGCGGGGCGTCGATCTCGAGCTGTTCCATCCGCGTCCGCAAAGCGTGCTCGACCTGCCACGGCCGATCTTCCTCAGCGTCGGACGCGTGGCGGTGGAGAAGAACCTCGAAGCCTTCCTGTCGCTCCGGCTGCCGGGCAGCAAGGTCGTGGTCGGCGACGGACCGGCGCGGGTCGATCTGCAGCGCGCCTTCCCCGATGTGCATTTCCTCGGGGTGAAGGAAGGCGCAGAACTCGCGGCGATCTATGCCTCCAGCGACGTCTTCGTGTTTCCGAGCCTGACCGACACCTTCGGCATCGTGCTGCTGGAAGCGGCGGCGAGCGGATTGCCGGTGGCGGCCTTTCCGGTGCAGGGGCCGCGCGACGTCTTCGGCGGCAGCGGCGCCGCGGTGCTCGACGAGGATTTGCGCAGCGCCGCGATGCAGGCGCTCAGGAGCCCTCCCGAAGCATCGCTGGAGCTCGCGGCACGCTACAGCTGGACGAGCAGCGCCGCGCAGTTCTACGGGCATATCCGGAGCGTGGCGCGTGAGGCCGGCTACCTGCCGCGGGAACCGGCCGTTCCCGCGAGCAACGGTTTCACAGCCTTCGCGAACGCGCGTGGCGCGGAAGGGCGCGGGCTGCCGCGGCGCCTGCCGGCTTGAGCTGGGCGCGAAAGCCGTCGCGCCGCTCGTGCACCGAGGCGATGACGAGGCCCATCGGCACGCCGAGCCCGACGAGCGCGGCTTCCGATAATTGCAGGCTCGCCTCGATCGTCTCCGGCACGGCGTCGTTGACGCCGATCTCGTAGAGATGGCGGGCATGGGCCGCGTCACGGGCGCGGGCGACGATGATGATGTCCGGGCGCAAAGTACGCGCCGCCTGCACGGTGGCATCGACCGCGCGCGGATTGTCGATGGTCACGATCAGGGCCGTCGCCTCCTCCAGCCCGCATAGCTTGAGGAATTCGGCCTGTGTCGCATCGCCATAGAAGGCAGGGCGGCCAGCGCGGCGCTGGCTGGTAATCAGCGCAGCATCCGAGTCGATGACGATGTGCGACTTGCCGTGCTCGTCGAGCATCGAGGCGACGAGGCGCCCGACGCGGCCCCCGCCGACGACGATGGCGCGTGGCGCCCGGTCGTCCGGCGGCAGGATCTTCGCCTCGTCGGGAAGTACGACCGGAGCCGCGAGCTTCTGTGCGAAATGGCGGGCGAAGCGCGCCTGCAGGGGCAATGTGACCATGGTCAGCGAAACGGCGGCGAGCGCGATGCTGGCCGGGCCGTGGTCGACCAGCCC